>CAZSXX010000036.1:0-20295 GCA_964611245.1 uncultured Verrucomicrobiota bacterium
GCCTGCGCGACCGCCTCAATATCGCCGCCGTCACCAACGACATCTTCACCCGCGAGGACGGCGAATTCCTCGTCCGCCACCATGCCCTCCCCGCCGAGCGCATCCGCGCCGTTGAAACCGGCGGCTGCCCCCACGCCGCCATCCGCGAGGACATCACCGCCAACCTCATCGCCCTCGAGGAGCTCCACCAGCGCTTCCAGCCCCAGCTCCTCTTCATCGAATCCGGCGGCGACAACCTCGCCGCCTGCTTCAGCCGCGAGCTCGCCGACTACACCATCCAGGTCATCGACGTCGCCGGCGGCGACAAAATCCCTCGAAAGGGCGGCCCCGGCATCACCCAGAGCGACCTCCTCGTCATCAACAAAACCGACCTCGCCCCCGCCATCGGCGCCGACCTCGCCGTCATGGCCCGCGACTCCCAAAAAATGCGCGGCTCCGGCCCCTTCGTCTTCGCCCAGGTCAAGCATGGCCTCGGCGTCCCCGAAATCATCTCCCACCTCACCCACGCCTGGCAGCACGCCCACGGCCACCACCACTCCCACTGACCCCCGCCCGTCGGCCCGCGCTCAACGCCCCGCTCCACCCTCCAGCCGCGCCGCTTTCGCCGCCGCCGGGCTTCCCTGCCTGAAATCCTCCCCCACCGCCGCCGCCACCGTCGCCGCCACCTGCGCCTGCGTCATCAACTCCGTGTTGCTCCGCTCCCCCAGCGCCGGCACGTCCGGCCCCAGCGCCGCGAACCACATGTAGGCCGAATCCGCCACGCTCGCCCCATGGTTCTTCCACGCCACCGGCCCCGGCCCCCGCCCATGGTCCACCGTGATCACAAACGTCGTTGAATCCCGGTACTCCGGCATCGACTGCGCCATCCTCCACAATTCCCCCAGGAACCGGTCAAACTCCTGCGCCGACTTCAAATACCGCTCGTACGCCCCCTCGTGCGCCCAATCATCCGTCTCCCCATACGCCACATACATCGCCCGCGGCTTCATCGTCCGCACCGCGTGCTTCGCCGCGAACCCCACAAACGTGTCCAGGACCACCCCATCCCACACCGTCTTGCTCGCCCCCGCCATCTCCGTCAGCGCCGCCGGAACCTCCAACGCCCTCGTCCCCTCCGGCGTCTCAAACGCGCTCCAAATCGGGATCCCCGACCGCGGCCCGTTCAACACCCACGGCAACACATCCCAATTCACCACCGCCGCCACCTTCCCCCGGAACTCCCCCCTCCCGTTCAGCCACTCAAACACATTCGTGTGCGCGTTCAGCTTCTTGTCGTTGCTGTCAATCTTCGCATCCGCCACCCCCGTCAAAAACTCGCTGTAGCCGGGGTACGAAAAATTCCGCCCATTCGTCACCCGCACCTCGCTCTTTTTCTCCCGGTTCCCCCAAAGCTGCCCTTTCTTCGCCACCTCCCCCCAAAGGAACGGCATCAACACCGCCCGCCGCTCCTCCGCCGTCTCCCTCCAAAACCGCTTCTGCGCCGCGTTTGTGTTGCTGATGTTCCCAAACTCCTTGCTCAACATCCGCATATCCGCCCCCTGGAAAACCTCCTCCCACCGCAGCCCATCCGTCGTGATCAAAAACACATTCCTCCCCTTCGCCGCCCCCAAAGCCACCGCCTCCAACGCCAGCGCCGCCAGCAGCACAATCAATTTCATGCCCCCATCCTGCCCCCCCTCCGCCACCCAAATCAAACCCGGATTCGGTCATGGCTTTCGTGAACGATCCTCCGCCGCTTTCCTTCCCTTCGGGTGGTGCGATTTTTCCGTCAGCCTTGCTTGACTTTTCCTCCATTGATTCGATAGCCTTCCAACGTTCCCAAACCTTACCACGACGACTGCTCCTTTCCCGTGCTGTTACGTTTCCATCCTACTTCGTCTCAACCATGAAAAACACCCTTCTGCGCCTGTTTCTCCTCACGTTGCTCGTCAACGCCGTCGTTTCCCGCGCCGGCGTCGCCTATTTCGATCCTCCCGGCGGCTGGACCTATCTTTCTGATGGCGTCCGCGCCGTCGTCGGTCCCGAAAACTCCGGCTTCACTTCCCTTGATGAAACTTGGAGCCACGACAACGGCTCCGACTCCTGGGACGGTTCCACCATAGGGGGAGCCTTTTCCACCGGCGGCTTCGGCGTTGGCAACGGCCCCGGCGGCGTCATGGCCGTCTCCGAAGGCGGCGTCGCCTACCTCCGCATCCAGGACACCGGCGATCCCCGCGACTACGCCTTTCCCGATCCCAGCAACCGCAAAATCTATTTCGGCCACAGCATGACCGATCGCGGCGCCGGCGACACGGTCCTCGACGACGGCATCACCCTCACCTTCCGCGCCCGCATTCCCGCCCCCAGCAAAACCACCGCCCCCCTCGACCCTTGGCATCGCGATGGCCAGCAGGCCGGCGGCGTCCTTCCCTATCCCGAGTCGGGTGACGGCTACGTCACCAGCGACGGCGGCAAGGGTAACTTCGTCATCAAGCAAAACTCCGGCGGCGCCATCGCCTTCTCCCTCACCCAAACCAGTGACACCACCGGCGGAGCCTTGACCCCCACCGCCAACTTCGCCGGCCTCACCATGAACGAATTCGCCGGCAACGCCGTCAGCGGCAGCGTCAACTTCGGCCAGGGCACCGGTACCAACGTCATCGCCTTTGATCCCACCGAATGGCACGAATTCTGGATCGTCCTCCGCAAGGACCCCGCCAACATCGGCACCCACCAGGCCTTCATCTACCGCGACGGCTCCCTCACCCCCACCGTCTTCAAAATCACAGCCGGCACCGGCTCCGACTACTCCGGCATCAGCTATCTGGCCATCGGCATGACCGCCACCCCCCAAAACGCCGCTCTCGACATCGATTTCGTCGGCTACAAGCTCGGCGCCGTCTTCCCCCCGGGCTTCGCCGAACCGCCGGATGGCTGGACCTACACCTACGACGGCAGCCGCGCCGTCGTCGGCGCCGAGAATTCCGGCTTCGCCTCCCTCGATGAAACCTGGAGCCACGACAACGGCTCCGACTCATGGGACGGCTCCACCATCGGAGGCGCCTTTTCCACCGGCGGCTTCGGCGTTGGCAACGGCCCTGGCGGCGTCATGGCCGTCAATGAAGGCGGCGTCTCCTACCTCCGCATCCAGGACACTGGCGATCCCCGCGACTACGCCTATCCCGACCCCAGCAACCGCAAAATCTACTTCGGCCACAGCATGACGGACCGCGGCGCCGGCGACACCGCCCTCGACGACGGCGTCACCCTCAGCTTCCGCGCCCGCGTCCCCGCCCCCAGTAAAACCACCGCGCCCCTCGATCCTTGGCATCGCGACGGCCAGCAGGCTGGCGGTGTCCTTCCCTACCCAGCCGCGGGCGACGGCTATGTCACCAGCGACGGCGGCAAGGGCAACTTTGTCATCAAGCAAAACTCCGGCGGCGCCATCGCTTTCTCCCTCACCACCGCCGCCGACACCACCGGCGGAGCCTTGACCCCCACCGCCAATTTCTCCGGCCTCACCATGAACGAATTCGCCGGCAACGCCGTCAGCGGCAGCGTCAACTTCGGCCAGGGCACCGGCACCAACGTCATCGCCTTCGACCCCACCGACTGGCACACCTTCTGGATCACCATCCGCAGGGACCCCGCCAACATCGGCACCCACCAGGCCTTCATCTACCTCGACGGATCCCTCGAGCCCACCGTCTTCAAAATCACCGCTGGCACCGGCTCCGACTACTCCGGCATCACCTACCTCGCCATGGGCATGACCGCCACCCCCCAAAACGCCGCTCTCGACATCGATTTCGTCTCCTACACAATCGGCGCATTCTTCCCTGGCGGCGCCCTCGACAATCTGCCCCCGGAGGTCGTCGAAATCGTCCCCGCCAAAGGCGCCGCGTTCTACGACGCAGCCCAGGGCCTCTCCTTCAAGGCCAGCACCATCGGCAACAACGCCCTTGCGCCCAGCGGCTTCAAGCTCACCCTCAACGGCCAGGACGTCAGCGGCGCCCTCACCATCACCGGCGACACCCAGAACCGCTCCGTCACCTACAATGGCCTCCTGCCCAACCGCACCTACACCGGCCAACTCATCGTCAGCGACGTCGCCAAACACTCCACCACCAACGACCTCGACTTTGACACCTTCTCCGCCACCGCCACCACCTCCATCGAGGCCGAGGACTACAACTACGATGCCGGCCAGTTCATTGACAACCCGGACGTCAATGTTTACTTCGGCCAAGTCGGCTCTCACGGCATCGACTACTTCGACGCCAATGCCGTCATCGGCGCCGCCGCCGATTTCCTCTACCGCTTCTCCGACACCGCCGCCACTCGGAACTCCCCCGATGGTCCCCGTCCCCAATACGCCGCCATCCCAACCTCCGAAATCGCCGTCGCCCTCCTCCAACCCGGCGACTGGATGAACTACACCCGCACCATCTCCCCGGGCAACTACGTCCTCTACCTCCGCTACTCCGCCACCGCCGATCGGCAGGTCCGCCTCGATCGCATCACCGCCGGCGCCAACACTGAGAATCAAACGAAGAGCTTCCTCGGCCAGTTCTCCCTCCGCCGCACCGGAAACCTCGCCTCTTACTCCTACGCCGTCCTCGCCGATTCCTCCGGCAATCCCATCACCCTCAGCCTCTCCGGCGTGCAAACCCTCCGCCTCACCGCGTTGGACGCGAACAACGACCTGAACCTCAACTTCCTCCTACTCGCCCCCGCCAGCGGCCCTCCCGCCGCCCCGGCCGTGGCCATCTCCCCCACCGGCTCCCAAACCGGCGTCGTTCCCGACGCCCCCATTGAGGTCGCCATTTTCGACGGCCCCACCCCCATCAACCCCGCCACCGTCCGCCTCAAAATCGGCGGCGTGGAAGTCACCGGCGCCACCGTCACCGACACCCCTCTCGGCGTCGTCCTCTCCTATCGCCCACCCCAGATTTTCGTCCCGGGCTCATCCATCTCCGCCGAAATTTCTTACACCTCCGGCGCCGAGGTCATCGTCGTGCCTTGGACCTTCACCGTCCAAACCATGCCCATCATCCCCGCCGCCTACCGCACCGCGTGGGGCTCCGGCCAGGATCGCGGCTTTAACATCAACATCCGCAAAGCCCGCAATGACGCCCCCGGCGCCCTTTTCCCGAACCTCCTCACCCGCGTCGAGGCCCACCTCAAAGACCAGATCATCGACCCAGACACCGGCTCCGCCTTCCTCAACGAAGCCGCTGGTACGGGCAACGACGGCAAGTACACCGAACTCGCCTCCATCAACTACGAGCAAAGCGCCAGCGGCGCCCAAGGCCTCCAGCCCGACGCTCCCTTCCCCAACCTCGACCCGGCCGACCACAACAACATCTCCATGGAGGCCACCGCCTACCTCGAACTCCGCGCCGGCCTCCACGAACTCGTCGTCGCCAGCGATGACGGCTTCCAACTCACCGTCGGCCCATCCTTTGCGAGCCAGCCCCTCCTCCTCGGCCTCTTCAACGATGGCCGCAGCTTCGCCGCCACCCGCATGCCCTTCTACGTCGAGGCCGAGGGCGTTTACGCCTTCCGCCTCCTCTACATGGAGGGCAACGGCGGCGCCGGCGTCGAATTCTACTCCACCGACCGCGCCACCGGAGCCCCCCACCTCGTCAACGATCCCGCTGACCCCCTCGCCATCGTCGCCTACGCCACCCGCGCGGCCCCCGTGCTCGAGCCCACCATCACCATCGTCGGCTCCTCCGGCGGCAACGTGAACTTCTCCTTCCTCAGCCAGGCGGGCGTCACCTACAAACTCGAGTCCACTGCCTCCCTCACCAAGCCGATCACCTGGTCGGTCTCCCAAACCATCTCCGGCGATGGCTCCACCAAAGCCATCCAGGAACCCCTCGCCTCCGGCAACCGCTTCTACCGCCTCACCATCCAATAACCGGCCCAACCCAACACCCAACCA
Source organism: uncultured Verrucomicrobiota bacterium (assembly GCA_964611245.1). GTDB lineage: Bacteria > Verrucomicrobiota > Verrucomicrobiia > Limisphaerales > SXQI01 > CAZSXX01. Next base: position 5,930 of record CAZSXX010000036.1, read on the forward strand.
ACGAGGGCTCCCGCCTCCGGGAGCCCTCGCTTTTTCCCCCCAACCAACTCACCGTTCAAAGTCTTTACAATCGCCCATCCGCCTGCCATCCTCATTTCAAAATCTAATCTAAAAACGAACTCCCATGAAAACCTCTCTCCTCTCCCTCCCCCTCCTCGCCTTCGCATTTCAATCCCACGCCAACCTGATCCAAAACGGCGGCTTTGAGGACACACTCATCGCTCCCAACACCATTCAAGGCGGCCCGACCATCGCCGCTTGGGGCACAGTCCCCGCGCTCTTCAACGGCTCAACCGTCTTTCCCTTCCCCAATCCTGCGTCAGGCTCCCAATTCGTTGACATCAGCAACCTCGTCGGCCCGGGCATTTCGCAGTCCTTCTCCGTCCTCTCCGCCAACTCCTTCTCCCTTTCCTGGATCGAAAACACCGGCTACTACGGTGCCAATTCCCCCGGAACTTCCCCCTACCTCGTCACCCTCACCGGCAACGCCGGGCCCGTGTTCTCGACCCTCTTCGACGCCTACAACTATGGCGTTTGGCAAAGCGAATCCCTCCAATTTCCCCTCGCCCCGGGCAACTACACCCTCACCTTTTCCCCCAACGGCGTTTACGGCGGCTTCGACACCCTCCTGGATGACATCACCCTGAACACCGTCCCCGACCAATCCCACACCGCGGTCACCCTCGGCTTCGGCGCCCTTGCCCTCAGCCTCCTCCGCCGCAAACAACCCGCCGTCGCCTGACCACCCATCCCCGCCACCCCATCGCCCCCAACCCACACCCCAACAACCAGGGCGCGCCCGGCTCCGGCACGATTGCGACCCCGGTCCACACTACATTGTCAAACGCGATCATCCCGCCCTCATACACTCCCCCGCCCGTCCCCTGAAACCCCGCCTCCGACGCGTGCCGCCTCACCAAACGCATTTGGAATCCGGGATTGTTGTTCGCGAACGACAACCCCGAAAAATCCAGCTCCACCCCGTTCATCCACCCCGGCCCCTCGCTCACCACCACCCCAAAATCCTCCCACACCCCGCCCAGGCCGAAATACTGCGCCTGCAGCCGGTCCACCGACCCCACCGTGAATTGAATGTCCAGCGTCAGCCGGATCTCCTCGAACCCGGGGAAATTCACGCTGAATCCAAATCCCTCCGTCCGGTCCGCACCCTGCGGTGACGTCGAAAAGCCCACCATCCCAAACGCGCTGTTGTCCGTCACGTTCCCGTCCGACGACCCCGCCCCATCCACGATCACTCCCCGTGTGTTCTGGCCCCAGCCGTTAAGCCCGAACTGCCCCCACGACAAAAATGTCCCCGTCCCCGGATCCCCATCATTCACCGGCGAATTGAAATCAAACCGATCAATCACCTCCGCGCCCCCGGCGCCGGCCCCATGCACAAGAACCCCAACCAGCAACCCCTTTCCCCATCCAACTCCTCGTTTGCGTCTCATAAATTCTCTTTCCATCCTTGGACTGGAGGTCAGGCGCGCACCTGCACGTTTTTGGCCAGTGTTTTGAAGCGCTCGCCATTTGGCTGGACGACGGTGATGGTGACCGCGCCGGTCTTGCTCGTGTTGATGTCGCGGACCGCCCCGGATTTTCCCTTGTGGGTGCCGCCGACGACCTTGCATACGGCGCCGTCAGTGAGTTTGGGTGCGGGGACGGTCCTTGGCCTCGATGCGCCGGCTTCAACGCGCCGGCCGGAAGGCTGCGGCTTCATCGGTTGAGGATATCCACCGGTGCGGGACGCCGTCAACACGCCGCGGAGCCCGCGGCTCGGCGGCAAAGGGGTTGGAATGGACGCTGCGGGCGGGAGTGGATAGCGTCGTGGGGTGAACCAATTCTTGTGCTGTGTCCAACGGCGTTGGCGGGCGGGTTCGATCGCTTTTGGAATGTCGGCGGCGCTCGGCGGATTGTCGCCCGCCGTGGGCGCGGACCGGGATTGGCCGGTTTACGGCGGCGATTTTGGCGGGACGAAATATTCAACGCTGGCCCAAGTGAACCGCACCAACGTGGCCCGCCTGAAGCCAGCGTGGATTTACCGGGTGGACGACATGAAGGAACGCCCGGCGACCACCATCGAGTGCAATCCCCTCGTCGTCGATGGGCGGGTCTTCCTCACGACCGCGGGATTGAAGGCGGTGGCGCTCGACGGCGCGACCGGACGGGAAATCTGGCGGTTCGATCCATGGCAAGGGCAGGGGGGGCGTGGCGTCAACCGCGGCATGGCTTTTTGGCGCGAGGGCGGCGAGGAGCGCCTGTTTTTGCCAGCCGGTCAATTCCTGTATGCGATCGACGCGAAGACCGGCGCCCTCGCCCGTTCGTTCGGAAAAGACGGGCGGATTGACCTCCGCGAGGGCCTGGACCGCGACGTTTTCTTCCTGAGCGTCGGGGCAAGTTCGCCCGGCATTGTTTACAAAGATTTGCTGATCATGGGCTCCGCGGTCGGGGAAGGGCCCGGCCCTTCCGCTCCGGGCCATTTGCGGGCGTATGATGTGCGGACCGGGGCGCGCCGCTGGATTTTCCACACCATCCCCCACCCGGGCGAAGCGGGCCACGACACCTGGCCGCCCGAGGCCTGGAAAACCATTGGCGGCGCCAACTCATGGGGCGGGCTGACCCTCGACGTCGCGCGCGGCATCGTCTACGCCGGGACAGGATCCGCCTCCTACGACCATTTTGGGGGAAACCGCGAGGGCGCCAACCTGTTCGCCAATTGCGTCCTCGCGTTGAACGCGGAAACCGGCGCGCGCGTGTGGCATTTCCAAACGGTCCATCATGATTTGTGGGATTACGACCTCCCCTGCGCCCCGGCCCTCGTCAGTGTGGAGCATGGCGGCCGAAAAATCGACGCGGTCGCCCAGACAGGAAAGCTCGGCCACGTCTTCGTCCTGGACCGCGCCACGGGGAAGCCGCTGTTCCCAGTCGAGGAGCGGCCCGTGCCGCAATCGGAAATCCCAGGCGAGAAAAGCTGGCCAACCCAGCCATTCCCAACCAAGCCGCCTCCCTTCGCGCAGCAACGGTTCACCGAGGACGACGTGACCGACCTGAACCCAGCCGCGCGCGCCGCGGTCCTCGACCGCCTCCGCACCATGAAACTCGGCGACATTTTCATCCCGCCCGGCCTGCAAGCCTCAGTCACACTCCCGCAATTCAACGGCGGCGGCGAATGGGGCGGACCCGCGTTCGACCCCGAAACCCGCCTCCTCTACGTCAACGCAAGCAACGAGGCCGAGTGGATCTCCATGGTCCCGTCCAAGGCCCGCGAAGGCATGACCGTCGGCGAACTCGGCGCCATGATCTACGGAACCATTTGCGCCGCCTGCCATGGCTTCGAGCGGGCGTCGCCCACCGGCCCATTGTTCCCGTCCTTGAAAGGCGTGAAAGACCGGATGGCCAAAGCCCAGGCCCTGGACCTGTTGAAGACCGGCCGGAACCAAATGCCAAGTTTCGCCGGGCTCTCGGACCTGGAACGCGAGGCGGTGGTCAGTTTCCTGTTCGAGGAGCAGCGGCGGGACCAAGCTCCCAAAGGGACCGCCCTGAGCTGGGCGGACCAAATTCCATACGTCGCCACCGGGCATCACGATTTCCGCGATCCCGAGGGCTTTCCCGTCAACAAACGCCCGTGGGGCACCCTGACCGCGATCGATCTGGACAAAGGCGAACTCCGCTGGCAAGTCCCGCTCGGGACCTATCCTGAGCTCGAAAAGCGCGGATTGCCGCCGACCGGCACCTTCAACATCGGCGGGCCGCTCGTCACGGCGGGCGGCCTCGTCTTCATCGGCGCGGCGATGGACGAGCGCTTCCACGCGTTCGACAAATCGACCGGCAAGCTGCTCTGGGAATTCCAGATGGAAGCCGGCGGTTACGCGACCCCCTCCTCTTATGAAGTGAATGGCAGGCAGCACCTCATCATCGCGGCCGGCGGCGGCGGCAAGCCCGGCACGAAAGCCGGGAACGCCTATTACGCATTCGCGATCCCCGATTAGCGTCGCGCGGCGAAGCCGTGCAAAAAAGGGGCCGGATTTTTTGGCCGGAGTTCTTGACTTCAGCCCTCAAAAACGGTCTTTAGAAGTTGGCTCCCAAGAAGTCGCTTGCCGAATGAGGCCGCCTGCCCGCCGTGAAAACATGCAATTTCCGTGGATGGGACGGCGGTTTCATCCGCCCGCGGCCTCGTAGTTGCCGGATTGTCACCCTTCGGTTTGTGAAGGGTCACAATTCTTTTTTAACCTCGTCTCTCGAAGGAAAACTATGAATCGAAATTCAATTCGGAAAAGCGCCGCCCGGGCTCTCTTGGCCGCGCTTTTCACGCTGATGGGAACGCACGCGCACGCGCAGACCGTTCAATTCTACAAAGCCGACATCAACAACCCCGTCGAGTCCTCGGTTGCCGTCAACCCCGACGGAAGCTTTGAGGTCGTCGCCGGCGGCAACGACACTTGGGACAACTCCGACTCGTTCACCTTCCTCCACCAAAAGGTGACCGGAGATTTCGACGTCCGGGTGCGCGTGGTCAGCCTGGAGGTCGACAGCACCGCGGAGCAGGATTACGCGAAAGCGTCCATCATGGCGCGCGCCAACGACAGCGCGGGCAGCCCGAATGTCCAAGTCAACGCCCTCCCTCCCACAGGCGCCAACATCTTCGAGGCGATTTACCGCCCCGCGCAAGACGGCGGCACCGACGACCTTCCCGACCGCCCCACCCCGAACTACGGGGACACCCCCGGCTATCCAAACGCTTGGCTGCGCATGCGCCGCGTCGAAAACCAGTTCACCACCTTCTTCAGCAACGACGGTTTCAACTGGACCACCCGCTCCTCAGTCTTCGTCGATCCCGCCCAGTTCCCCAGGACCATCCTGGTCGGCCTGAGCACCGTTGCCCACTTGGGCGGCGGCGACAACCAGGACAACCGCGTCCGCGCCACCTACGCCGATTTCCAATTCACCTCCGGCGCCCCGGCTCCAACCGTGGATGGCCTCCCGGCGGGCGACCGCGCCCCCGGGACTTTCCCGGACCGGAGCGTCACGGGAGTCAACTGGACCATGTCCGTCCCCGGCGATGGGCTCGGGGTCAATGGCAGCCCGCTGATTTACAACGGGCCGAACAAAAACGAAGTCGTCATCGGCGTCGAAGGGCAGGGGCCCATCCCGTGGAGCGCGCCCGGCTTCAATCAAGGCGACATGGACGTCAACTTCGGCGTCAGCGACCCAGTCGGCGCCCTCTCCAACACGGGCCCCTACGGCCCCAATTACTCCACCAGCGTCACCAGCGCGGACGCGGAGCCCGCCCAGGGCTGGTATCCAAGCATCGAAATGGGGATGCTCTTCGCCTCGATCCGCAAGAATTCTGTCCAGTGGAACGACGGGGCTCCTCCCTTTTCGGCCTTCGCGTGGAATTCGGTCGATGGATCCTCGCGGCGCGGGTTCAACATGCTGCACGGCAATTTCAGGAACCAGGACGGCTACCTCTCCTTCGGCAAGCTCGGGGAAACCGCCCCGCTTCCGCCTGAATCGAGCCCCGCGGCCTTGCGGGAAGCGAACATCGACTCCGCCATGGCGTGGTTCCCCTTCGCCCAGGGCTGGAAGGGCGGCTATGTCGCCAACCCCTCCGTCGCCGCCAACGGCGCCTGGATTCGCCACGCGGCTGTCAGCCCCGCGCTGAGCAACGACATCTTTGACAAAAACTCGGCCGGCGCGGTCGTCACTTGGGTTGACCTCGGCGGGTTCCTCGGTGGCCTCGCCTCAGTCTCGCTGCCGGGCGTCAATTCCCTCGAAAGCGGGATGCTCTTCACCCTTTCCAATCACGAAGGCAACGACAATCGCGGCGCCATCACCGCCGCCGCCCCCAAGGCTGACGGCTCCGGCTGGCTGGTCGCCATCCGCCAGGACGACGACATTTATGATCCCTCCGACCTGCAGGCCGAAGGCCGCGCGCAATTCCAGTTCATGTATGTCCCCTTCACCGCGCACAAGCTCGTCGGTGGGTATGTCCGTGGCTCCACGGGAGTCTCGATCCAAAAGGCCGGGACCTACACGCTAAGCCGCCTCGCGGCCGGCCGTTATGGCCTGACGATTCCGGGCAAAACCAAGTCCAGCGGCATGCTCCTCCTCGGCAACGCCGGTTACATCTCGCCGGACCTCCCGGACGACGGCGCCCTGACCTACGAATATATCGACGGCCAGTTCATCATCGAGGCCCGGCATTCCGAAGCCGGCAGCCCGATGGACGCCACCCCGCTCCGCGACACCGACTTCTACTTCGCCTGGGTTGATTTCCAGGATCCCCTTTCGCCCTCGGCTCCGGCTCCCAAAGAGCCGTCGTTCGCCATCTCCGCACCGGTCACCCTGCACGCCCCCGACATCGGGTCCCGCGAAGCGGGCATCGCCATCAACACCGACGAGAACGAAGCCCTCGTGGTGACGATCATCACCGACAACTCGACCCTCGCCCTGGACGACCCCATCACCGGCCAACTCGCCCGCCACATCATGGTCGGCTATTTCGTCGATCCCACCACCTTCGCGGTCCGGCGCGGGCCTTTCGCCATCGTCGGCAACCCGGGCGGGAACATGGAGAACCACAGCGTCCAATACAACCCGGTCTCGAAAAAATACGCCGTTTTCACCACGGGCCAGACCTATGGCGCGAACAGCCTGCAGCTCGTCCTGGGCGCAATGGTCAATCCCCAAAGCGTCGCCGGCGCCAATGACCCGGTCATCAAGCGCTTCGTCGTTGATCCGGACACGACGCTCGGCTACGACGACGTCGGCCTCGCCGTCAGCACGCAAAACGGCAACATGCTCCTGGTCGCGGAGCGCAATTTCGTCCGCACCGACACCGGCGCCAACAACGAGGGGGCCGTCGGCATCCTCTTCGACAAGGACGGCAACCGCCTCACCCCCGACTTCACCCGCCTCGACGTGCTCGGCCCGGACGGCGACGAAGATGATCCGGACGTTTCCTACTTGCCGCTGCACGACACGTTCTTCTTCCAGACCAACACCGATGACCCCGCCGGGGTGCCGGACCGCATCGTCGGCTTCGCCATCGCGACCACGCCGGATGCCGGCAACGGCCTCGCCATCAAGCCCGCTCAGCAATTGGCCGACCTTCGCCAGTTGATCAATCAAGGCCATGCCATCGTCATCGAAAACCCGTTCAACGGGGAACTCATTGGCGGCGTCGACTACAACAGCGGGCCCGGCGGCGGCGACCTATTCTACCTGACGGTCGGGGCCGACCTTTCCGTCACGCCGACCCGCGAGCAGATTCCCTACATCGACACAACAGTGACGCCCTCGAACCATCGGCACCCGATGATGGCGGTGGACCCTGTCCATGGCGTCATCGCCCTGGCCCACAACATGTCCGGCCCTTTCACGGGCATGGGCTTGACCCTCCTCGGGCCCGATGGGGAAATCCTCCCCGGCCGCCCGGAGGCGACGGTCGTGTATCCCATCGCCGAAACGGCGGGCCCGGTCGATTCAGGCGCGAATTTCGCGAATCTCGTCTACGACCCGCACAGCGGCAGCTTCATCAGCATCTACAATCGCGGCGTCAACGGCGGCGTCACCGCCTCCCGCATCACCGTGTTCTCGAACCACCTGCCGGAGGTCGTGAACGTGCCTCCGCCCTCGCTCTCCATTGTCCAGGTCGGCGGCAGTGTGAAGATCTCGTGGCCCGCCGCGGCCTCCGCCGCGGGCTACCGCCTCCAATCGACGGCAAGCCTCGGTGCCGCCTTTGCCAATGTCACAGCAACGCCGGTCGTCGAGGGCTCCAATGACACCGTCACGGTCACTGCCAGCGGGACGGCTTATTTCCGTTTGAGCAAGCCGTAATTCATCCGCGAATCAACAGCCACGAAGGGGCCGCGCAAGCGGCCCCTTTTTGCTGGGGGGCGATCAATCAACAAACGCTCCCGCCTGCCGGAAGGGGGTTACGCCGTGGCGCGCGCGGCCAGTCCGGCGCGGCGCCGGTCTCGCTCTTCCAGTTCGTAGATGGATTCGACCATCGCGACCTGGTCAATCTCATGCACCTCCACCCCGTGGCCGATCCCCCGCAGCAGCGTGATGGTCAACTCCCCGCCCAAATGCTCCCGGAACTCCTCCAGGCCATTCAGGACAATCAGCGAGTTGTTGGCGTCAACATGCTGCAGTTCCGTCGCGAAGAGGTCGAACCCAAGCATTTCGATCAAGCCAAGGATCCGGTTCGCCGTCGGCGCGTCGATCAGGCTTTTCCGGCGCGAATAAACCACGTCCAGCGCGATGCCGATCGCGACCGCCTCCCCATGCCGCAGCCGGTACTCGGATAGCTGCTCAAGCTTGTGCGCGGCCCAGTGCCCAAAATCCAGCGGGCGCGCCGAGCCAAACTCGAACGGATCCCCCGCGCTCGCGATGTGGTTCATGTGCAGTTCCGCGCACCGGAATATGAGCCGCTTCATCGCCTCCGGCTCGAAATCCCGCAGCTTGAACGCGTCCCGCTCGATGGCCTCAAAAAAATCCCCGTCCCGGATCAGCGCCACTTTGACCGCCTCGATGTACCCGGCCCGCTTGTCCCGGTTGGAGAGCGACGACAGCAGCTTGAAATCGTTGAGGACCGCGAACGGCGGGCAAAACGTCCCAATGAAGTTTTTTTTCCCAAACGCGTTGATCCCATTCTTCACCCCAACTCCCGAGTCATCCTGGCTCAAGGTCGTGCTGGGAATCCGGACGTGGCGCACCCCCCGATGCGCCGTCGCCGCGGCAAGGCCCACCATGTCCAGAAGCGCCCCGCCGCCCACGCACACCACGTAGGAATGGCGGTCGATATGGTGCCGGTCAATGTGGGAGTGGATTTCAGAAACGTGGAAATAGGAATTCTTGGTGCGCTCGCCCCCCTCCATGATCAACGGCGGGCAGACCAGCCGCAGGTCCTTCGCGCACGCCGCGAAGTAAATCTCGATGCTCCGCGCCAGCGTGGGCTGGCTGGTCGCCAACGCCTCGTCCAGGATGACCAGGACCTTGTGGCGCCGGCTCCGCGCCCCATCAACCAAGACATCCCGCAGCAGCGAATTCTCCGGCGCAAAGACATCCTCCGTGAAATGCGCCTGGTGGCGGTATGTCACTTGGATGGTCCGTTCGATGTGCGGCATCTCCATAAACTGTGATGTTGGACGCCTGCCCGCGAGTTTTTATTTGATCCTCATGCCCGCATTTCGCGGCCAGGTCGCGGCCAGAATCCCGGCGATGACGATCAATCCGCCCACGATGCGCAGCGGAGTCAGCGCCTCGTGCAGAATCCACCACGCGAGCAGGGCCGCCACCACGGGCTGCCACATCAAAATCACCGCCGAAACCGACGCGGTGACATGCGCGAGCCCATACGCGATCAGCCCCTGCCCGCTGAAATGGCTCACCATCGCGAGCAGAATCAGGATCGTCCACGCGAACAACGTGTGCGGCACAATTGCTTCGCCCGAAACAAGCGCCACCGCGAACAGGATCGGCGCGCTGAAAACCCCGGTCCACGACATCACAAACCAGGCGGACTTCGTCTTGCGCAGCGATTTCACGGCCAACAAATAGATCGCGTAAAATACGGCCGCCAGGATCGCCAGTAGGTCGCCCGCGAGATACTGGGGATCCAGCTTGAGGCTCTCCGCGATCAGCAGGAAGCCCCCCGACAGCGCCAGCAACAGGCCGACCACAAGCCCGCCCGAGATTCGTTCCCCAAGAAAAAGGCGCGCCCCCACCACGACGAACACCGGGGCGAAGTTGGCGAAAAGCGTGGAGTTGGCGATGGTCGTGAGGTGGATCGACCAGTGCCAGATGGACAGGTCGGCCGCGAAACACGCCCCGGCCAGCGCGGCCATCCAGTAAGGCCGCCGGCTCGACTCGGACGGCGCGGCGTCCTTCGGCTCGCGGATTAGGATCAGCCAAAGGAACGGTTGGGCCAGAATGATGCGGTGAAAAGCGGTCGCCACCGGCCCCGTTTCGCTGAGCCGCACCAAGATTGGTGCCAGGCCAATGGCGGTCGCCCCCAAGACCAGCCCCAGCGTGCCAAGCCCAACGCCGCGCCCTCGCTTAAATGGCATCAAGATGGTGGGTCAAGGCTTGGTTCCCGGACAAAACGAGCAGGCGCGCCCCGGGCCGGTTCTCCGCGATGGCGGGAAGGCCGGCCGGCCCATCCACCAACAGCGCGGCGCTCAGCGCGTCGGCGTCGGCGCCGGACGGAAGGACAATGGCCGCCAGTTCCGCGCGCTCGCTCGGATATCCGGTCCGCCCGTCCAGAATGTGCCCAAACGTGCGCCCTTGGGAGGCGAACGATTTTCCCCACACCGCCGAGACGCTGAGCGATTCGTCGCGCAGCTCCACCACCGCCAACGGAGGCCCCACCGCGTCCTCGCGCGGCGCCCCTTCAATCGCGATTCTCCACCCCGTCCCATCCGCCTGCGCGCCCAGCCCGTGCACGCTGCTCGTCCCCCCATGCAGGAGCGCCGAGGTGACGCCCGCTTCGCGCAGGAGTTCGACCGCGCGGTCGAGCGCGTAACCTTTTCCGAAAGCCCCGAAATCCAGCATCATCCCCGGCGCGCCAAAACGGACCCTCCGCGCGGCGGAGTCCAGCACCAGCAAATGGCTCCCCACCTGGGCCCGGGCCTCCTCAATCTCCGCGGCGTCCGGCCGCCTCCCCTCGGCGTTCATGAATCCCCAACACCGGACCAGCGGCGCGATCGTGATGTCGAAAGCCCCCTCGGTCTCGCGGCTCAACTCAACCGCCCGCTCCAGCAGCGAAAACATCTCCGCGGAAACCCGCACCCCCTCCGACCCCGCCCGGCTGTTCAGCCCCGCCACCTCGCTCGACGGCTTGTAAAGGCTGAGCAGATTCTCCACCCGCGAAATCTCGTTCAGCGCCTCCTCTCCGGCCGCGCGGAGCCGGGGCGAATCCTCCGGCAACGCCAGCTCGAACCGGGTGGCCATCGCCTGCAGCGCGAGCGTCAACATGCGGCCAAGGTCCTATTCCGGCTTTTTTGGGGCCTCCGGCGGCGGAGCGGGCGCCTCGGGCGTTTCATCCTTCGGCGATTTGCGCCACGCGATGATGAACAGCGCGATGAGGGCGACCTGAAACAGTTGCGCGAGCCAAAAATAAATGTCCAAGTGGGCGGGGGTGTTGAGGTTGAGAATCAGGCAAGGAGGCCGTCGATGAGCTTCGCGCCGCCGGCCACGCCCGTCAGGCGTTCCTGGCGTCCGTTGACCTCATACGAAAGGTCGTCGTTGTCCAGTCCGAGGGCCGTGAGAATCGTCTTGTGCAGGTCGCGGAAATGAAGTGGGCGGTCAATGGCCATCAGTCCAATCTCGTCCGTGGCCCCAATGCGCTGGCCCGCCTTCACCCCGCCCCCGCACATCCAGACCGTGAACCCCGCCGCGTTGTGCTGCCGTCCCAAGTCCCCCTGCATCATCGGCGTCCGGCCAAACTCGCTCGCCCAAATCACCAGCGTCGTCTCCAGCAACCCCCGCTGTTTCAGGTCGTCCAGCAACGCGGCGATCGGCTGGTCCGTCCACCGCGCCCGCGGCGTGTGATTGTCCGTCAACTTCGCGTGGGCGTCCCAGCCGTCCTTGTCCGGCATGTCATACAGCTGCACAAAACGCACCCCACGCTCCACCAGCCGCCGGCCCAGCAGGCATTTCCGCGCGAAGGAAACCGTCCGCTTGTCCTGGTGCTCGAAGCCATACGCCTGCCGCAGGTGCGCCGGCTCCGCGTCAAGCTGGCCGACCTCCAGCGCGGCCGACTGCATCCGGTAAGCAAGCTCGTACGACGCGATCCGTGCGTCGAGTTCAGTGAGGCTCGCGCGGGGCGCCCGATGCTGCAGGTTCAGGTCCCGGATCAGGTCCAGGGACGCGCGCTGCCCCCCGGCGAATTTCTCGGGCGGCAACAAATCCAGCGCTGGCATCCCGGTGTCGCGCAGCCGCGTCGGCTGGAACGCGGCGGGCAGGAATCCATTCGTGTAGTTCGCGTCGCCCCCCAACGGCCCCGCGTCAAAGAGCATCACGTAACCCGGCAAATCCTGGTTCTCGGAGCCAAGGCCATACGTGACCCACGAGCCCAGGCTCGCCTTGCCGGGCCGCACGTCCCCGGTGTGGAGCTGGTAGCTGGCCGGCGCGTGGTTGTTCGAATCAGCCTGCAGCGAGTGGATGAACGCCAACTGGTCCACATGGCGGGCAACGTTGGGATACAGCTCGCTGCACCACTTCCCCGACTCCCCATGTTGGGCCCATTGGTAAGGGCTCGCCATCAACTCGTCCTTGCACCCGTGGAAGACATTCGCGAACCGCGTCGCCTCCACCGCTTTCTTGATCGAGTCCGGCGTCGGCTTCCCATTCAGCTTCTGCAGCGCGGGCTTGTGGTCGAACGTGTCCACGCTCGACGGCCCGCCCACCATGAACAGGAAAATCACCGACTTCGCCTTCGGCGCGAAATGCGGCGCGCGCGGCGCGTACGGGTTCAGCGGGTCAATCGCCATCGGCCCCGCCTCCAGCCGCGTCAATGCGTCCAGCGCCAACGCCCCAAATCCCGCGCCGGTCCGCGCCAGGAACTGGCGGCGCGTCAATCCATGGCCCGCTCGCAGGAACATACCGCCCAATCCGCCTACTTCTTCGGCAGGCTCGCCTCAATCGCCCCGGTGATCTCAGCCGAGTCCGGCGTCACCTTGGAGTCCCACCGCTTCAGGACCTTCCCGTCCGGCCCGATCAAAAATTTCCCAAAATTCCATTTCACGTCCCCCGGAAACGCCGCGTCCTTCCCGGTCAGGTGCGCGTAAAGCGGATGCTGCTCCGGCCCTTTCACATGCACTTTGTCCAGCAGCGGAAAGGTCACGTTGAACTTGCTCGAGCAAAACTCCTTGATCTCCTGGTTCGATCCCGGTTCCTGCGCCCCAAAATCGTTGCACGGGACGCCCAGCACGGTGAACCCCTTGCCTTTGTACTTTTGGTGGATCGCTTCAAGCGATTCGTACTGCGGCGTGAATCCGCACCGCGAGGCGACGTTGACCAGCAGGACGGTTTTCCCCGCATAGGCCCCCAGCGTGGTGGGCTTGCCGTCAATGTCTTTGAGGGGGATTTCCTGGATTGGTGGCATGGCGTTGGTTATGAGGGTGGCGGCGAAAAGCAGGGCGCCGAACAAGGTCGCTTTCTTCATCCGGGCAGTATTGCACCCGCCCCCGCGCTGTCAACAAATTGGCTTGGGAGCCCACCCGAAACGCCTTAAGGTGCTGCCCATGAGACGACTGATGCTCGCCGTGGTTGCCGCCGCGGCGGTGGCCTGCTCCGCCGAGGCGGCCTCGGGAAAGATCATCAAGACCCTGCCGCACCTCTTGGATGCCAAAGGGCGGCACACGGTTTATCCCGGCCTGTTTGAGCGCGACGCCTACCAAGCCGAGCTCAAAAAAGCCCCGGAGAAATGTTCGGGCATCCGTTTCGACGTCCAATGGAAAGCCCGGGAACCCGGCGGCAAGCTCCGCCTCAAAGTCGAGCTGCGCGGCGCAAAAACGCCCCCGCGGCAGTTCGAGACCTTCGAAAAAATCGTCTCCGAGCCGGCGTTCAAAAGCAAATGGTCCGCCCTCACCATCCTCGGCGACGACTACCAGCGCATCGGCTCGGTCATTTCGTGGCGCGTGAGCCTGTGGGACGGGGACGAGCTTCTCAGCGAGGAGAAATCGTTCCTCTGGCAGTGATCAAATCGGGATCAGTTCCCGCTCATGCGGATGGCGCCGGGGCTCAAAGCGCAGTCGGGGTGCCTCCGGCTTGTTTCGTGTCCCGCCATTGATCGACAGGCTGATGCCAACCAGCGACGCGAACAGCCAAAGGTCCGACTCCAAGCTGCCGAAAAGAAAGTAAAAGAACAGGAGCCGCCCAACGAAAATGGAGAAAATGAACGTGTTGATGTTTTGCAGGTTTGGGTTCCCATACCGCATGTTCCGCCACAAAACACGGATGCACGCGACGTTGAACCAAAGGAAGCCGAGCACCCCAAAAATCCCGAAGGGCAATATGATCGACAGGGGCCCGCTATGGTAATCTCCAGCGCGCAGGAATGAGTCGTAATCCTCAATGAACCCCCGTTTCAGCGATTCAGTGGAGAAATACACATCCGTCGGGTCAATCGCGTAGCCCTTGCCAATCCAGAAATACTTGGGAATGTCCTTCGCGGCCACAGCCCACATGTTGAGCCGCCATTCAATCGAAGTCTTCGCGTGCGCTTTGGCCACCGGGTCCACATCGATGGGAAGGAAGCTGATCGCCCGCTGGGCCGATAGGGGCAGGGAACTGGCGAAGCCCGCCAGGAAGCCAAAGCTCAACAGCGGAAAGAGGTAGCGCAGGCCGCTGCAGGC
>CAZSXX010000037.1:0-525 GCA_964611245.1 uncultured Verrucomicrobiota bacterium
AGGTGATGCCGGCCTGGGAGGTGGGATGGTTGACGTCGTCGAAATGCGGGTCGTCAAACGCGCCGCTGAAGAAGGGGACGACATCATGGCACCCGGCGCACCAGCGGGCGGCTTTGACATTGCCGTCGCGCTCGAGGGAAACCTTCCGGGTTTCGCGGACGCTGAAGAGGTACGGCTGGTTGTTGAACGAACTGAAATGGTGCGCGCTGTGGAACCAGGAATTGTAGGAATCCTCGTGGCACTTGAGGCAATAATCATTGTTCATCAGGGTGCGGGCCGGGATGAAATTCCCCGAGGAGGTGCGGGCGAGCGACGGTTGAAAATACTTCAGCCCCTCCACCGGGCCGGCGACGTTCCATTTGCGCGGGTCCTGGGTGTGAAGCAGGACCATGGCGGCCACGATCACCGCGAGGGCGCCCCCCCCACCCCCCCCCACCCCCCCACCAAATTTGGGCCCCCCCCGGCGGGGGAGGGATTAGAACCCCACGTCAAATGAATTCACCCCGAATGTCATGTGACGCCTTA
>CAZSXX010000037.1:535-20190 GCA_964611245.1 uncultured Verrucomicrobiota bacterium
TTTCGGCCCCGCCAGGCGGTGAAGGATATAGACCCAGACGACAAAGACCGGGGATACCACATGGGCCCAATAGGAAATGGAGCGGACATTTTTGTTGTCGATCTGGAAGTTGCCGAAACGCGTCAGGACCAGTCCGCTGACCAGCAGGACAATGCTCAGGCCGAGCAACGTCCACCCGGCGGTGACGGCGCGTTTGTTGGGGCGGTTGTGGGCGTTGCGGACATGGCCGACGCCGAAAATGATGAACGGAACGAGCAACAGCAACCCCAAGCCAAGATGGGCGAGGAACATGGCCTGATAAAAATAATTCTGGTAGGTCAGGCCGGAGACCCATTCCAGGAAGGTGATGGAGCCCAAGTAGGCGGAGTTGGCCGCGAGGAGCGCGACCAATGTGAACAGCACATACAGGACGATCCGCAGGCGGGGCCCCACGGAACGGACATACTTTTTGCGGGGTGCGCCGTCAGGTTGGTCTGTCATATGGCCACAGTGAAAGGTTGAGAATAACAAGCCGCCCCGCGCGACGCCGGATGGCAGGGGCGAACGGGATTATTTCCGGGGTGAACAGGAGGGCGGGAGGGGTGGCTCACTTTTCCCCCGGCGCGCCGCCCCGCAGCCAGTCCACCAGCATCTTGATTTGATGCGCCTCCAGGATTCCCTCGTCGCCGAAGGCGGGCATCCGGTCATTCCGTTTTCCGTAGAACCGTTCGTGGGCTGGATTCGCGATGATCCCTGTGAGCCATTCGGAGGAGCCCCACCCGGTGAGGTCCGGGGCGGTGGCGTCCTCATCCTTTTTGCGGAATTGGTGGCACTCGGTGCAGCGCATGTCCTCCGTGGCGATCAGTTCGCGGCCGCCAAGAATCGCCTCCTGCTCCGCGCGGTCGGCCGCCGCTTGCGCCGGAAGCTCCGCCTCGGCTGACAGGGCGAGGATGACCTTCTGGAGTTGCTGTTTTTGGTCCGCGTTGTAGCCCGCCACGTCCTTCTTAACGAAACGAGCCATTTTGCCGTCGCGGAATTTTGTCCCGCCCAGGAAGTTCGTGGCGCTGATTTGGTCGGGATCGAGAAATGCGGAAAGCCAGGCCCGGCTGCCGAAGCCCTTCAAGTCGGGAGCGGTCTGTGGATCGGTGGGGATGTTGCCCAGGGCGTCATGCCCGTCGTAGCGGTGGCAACTGGCGCACCGGCTGGCGAAGAGCTTGGGTCCCTGCGTGAGCGGGTCGTTTTTCAGGAGGGTGAGCGCGCCTGTGGGGGGGATGCCGGACAAGGCCAAGTGGCGGACCCGCTCGGCGTTCGCATTGGCCTCCTTGACGGCGGCCAAGTAATTGGGGTCGGCGGCATCCTGCGATTTGGCGAGGTAAGTCAGGAGCCCGGCGCCGCACAGCAGGGAAACGAGCAGGAGGATGTTGAAGCGGTGGCCGAGCTTCCATTTGCCGATGAAGGGCATCGCGAAAATGAGGCCCATGAAGAGGCCCGGGATGACCATCGCGCCCAGAATCTCGCTTTCACCGGGGAAATACTTCAGGAACTGGAACAAAAAGAGGAAGTACCAATCCGGGCGCGCGGCGGAAAACGCCTCCGAGGGGTCGGCCGGGGCCCCGAGCTCGGCGCCCATCGCGGCCTGGGGATCGCGCAGGCGGGGGAGAATGACAAGGAACAGGACGGTGGCAAGGACGGCAAGGCAGGCGACGGCGTCCTTGAGGACTTGCTCCGGCCAGAAGGCTTCGTCATGGGTGCGGGACGGTTTTTTTGGGGTGATGCCGTGGCGGCGGAAAAGGTAGATGTGCCCGACCAGCAGGGCGATGATGGCGGCCGGGAGCACGCCCGCGTGCAGCGCGAAGAAGCGGGTCAAGGTGTGGTGGCCATAATCGACGCCGCCGACAATCGCTTTCTGGAGCATCGGTCCGACGACGGGCGTGATGCCAGCGATGTTGGTGCTCACCTTGGTGGCCCAGTAGCCCTTTTGGTCCCATGGCAACAGGTAACCCGTCAAGGAGAGCGCAAGCACGAGCAGGAGGAGGAGAAGGCCGAACCAGAAATTGACTTCGCGGGGCGCCTTGTATGCGCCGTCGATGACCGTCTGCATCAGGTGCAGGGCGAGGAGCACCGTCATGATTTGCGCCATGTAATGATGAATCCCACGGAGCAGCCAGCCGCCGGACATGACGTTTTGAATGTAGAAGACGCTTTCCCAGGCGGTCTGGGAGCTTGGGCTGTAGCTCATCCACAGGAAAATCCCGGTGATGAATTGCACCGCGAGGGCGAAGGTCAGGGTGCTGCCCCAGACGTAGCGCCAACGGGAGCCGCCGGGGATGTTTTCGTAGAGCGCCTCATGGGTCAGCTTCTTGACGCCCGTGCGGTGGTCCAACCAGTCCAGCAGCCGCTTCATGTCAGGGGGATTTTCTCGGCGGAGCCGGTGCGATAATTTTGGAATTGGACCCAGATTTCCGAGCCGCGCAGCTCGACCGCCAGCGAGTCCAACCCGCGCGGGCTGGGGCTTTTGGGATCGGTCACTTTCCCGTCCTGCCCGAAGAGGCTGTTGTGGCATGGGCAGAAGAAACTTTTCATTTCGGGGCGGAAATCGACGAAACAGCCGGCGTGGGGGCAGACCACATTGAGCGCCTCGACAGACTTCTCGCCGGTCCGGCGGAGGTAGACGGCGCCAATCGGCGCGTCGGGATACCGGTTCCAAGCATCCGTGCGGCTCGCGAGGATGGCGAACTTGCGGGGAATCCCGTCATTGGGAAGGGACTCCAAGGAAGCCACTTTGACCGTTTGCCCGGCCCCTCCCGGGCGGCGGAGCGGGTCCAGGGCGACCCGCGCCCCCGCCGCCAAGGGGATTGCGGTAATCACTCCGCCGATCGCGAGGGCGGACGCTTTTTTGATGAAGTCGCGCCGCGGTTCATCAGAACTCTCCTGATCTTCGTTCATGCAGGTTTCCGGGACTACAGATAAATGGCCCGGGGCGGGAAGTCTCGCCAAAAGTTCCCCGCCAGGAAACGGAGCCGGCAGGTCGTGGCTCCGAGAAACCGGTCCGGCCCACCATCGCCCGGGGCGGGCTCACCACCACTTGTTCTCGGGCCTTGGGGTATGCCCCATCCACCCGTCCATTTCCTTCGGGAAATGGACATACTCCGCGTGGCCGTCGGCAAACATCATGTTCTCGTAACGCTTGCCCTTGTAATTGTGCCAGAGGCTCCGTCGGTCGAATGTGTCGCGGTTCGCGTGCCAAGGCCAGTCGCCCATCAAGACCTTGTTGGAGGGGCTTTTGGCAAAGTCGCTTTGCTTGGCGGCCTTTCCGGCGGGGTCGGTCGGCGAAACGGTCGGATCCGCCGTGACCTTGGCGATGCGAAACGCATCGGCCTTCCATTCGACCAGATAGCTGTTGCCCCATCCATCCCATGCCGTCTTGACGTGGGTGTTGAGGGCGTCGCCCCGGTCGGCTGGACAATGGAAAATATCGGTTGTTTTCCCGGAATACCGATACAACGGGCGGTTGGTGGCCTTGGTCAGGCCGCCATAGTCGGAGGCGTTGCCGGTCTGGTTGGTCCCCGTTTTGCCGCCGACATTTCCCCAGCCTGTGTGGAGGGGATAGGAGTCGTTGTGGTCGTCCGTGTACATTTGGAAGGCGACGCCGATTTGCTTCTCATTGCTGAGGCATTTGGTCTGGAGCGCCTTGGCCTTGGCCTGGCTCATGGCCGGCAAGAGCATGCTGGCCAAGATGGCGATGATGGCAATGACCACCAACAGCTCGATCAAGGTGAACGCTTTGTCTGGGGGAGTCCGGTGGTTCTTCATAGGGCCGGTTTTATTTACTCCCGGAAAGGCGTCCAAGCAAAGCAAAACGGAGGGCAAGCCCGGCGCCGGGGCTTGAAATCAACCACCGGCAGGCGCAGGATGAAGCAATGAAAATCTCCCTTGTTCTTGGTTGGGCAGCCGCGTTGTGTGGAGTTCTGGCGGCGGAGGGGGATCCGACGTTGGGCCAACTGCCGGGCGCGATGCATGTGGAAATGAAGGAGCGGCCGCGCATCCGGGTCGGGCTGTCCGACGCGGACGTGGCTGGAGGGGACCATCGGGCGTTGCAGGCGGCGGTGGATTATGTGGCGGGGCTGGGCGGAGGGGTGGTTGAGATTGGCCCGGGGGAATTCCAGATGCGCGACTCGTTGCATTTGCGGTCCCATGTGACGGTGAAAGGCACGCCGGGAAAAACGGTCCTGCGGAAGGCCAAGGGCCACCAGTCGGCGCTGCAATTGGACGGCGATTTCGGGGAGGAACAGATCACCCTTGTCGACCCGACCGGTTTCGCGGTCGGCGACGGCGTGCTGGTGCTGGACAAGAACGCGGGAGGATTTCACGCGACGGTGGCGCGGATCAAGGGCAAGGCTGGCAACACCTTCGCCATCAGCCTGCCGTTGAACGCGGATTGCATGGTGGACAATGGCGCGCGGGCCGCGACCGTCTTTCCGGTGGTCAGCGGCTACCACCTCGAGGGCGCCCGGGTGCAGGACTTGATCATCGAAGGGAACAAGGGCGAGAATGGATTCATTGATGGCTGCAGGGGGGCCGGGATTTTCCTCTATCGCTGCCCGGGGGCGGTGATCGAGCGGTGCACGGTGCGCAATTACAATGGCGACGGGATCAGTTTCCAACAGTCCAATGATGTGGCGGTGAAGGACTGCGTGAGCGAGGGCAATTCAGGGTTGGGCCTGCATCCTGGGAGCGGCTCGCAGCGGCCCTCGATCCGGGGGAGCACCGCGCGGAACAACGCGCAGGACGGCCTGTTTTTGTGCTGGCGGGTCAAATACGGGCTGTTCGAGGACAATTTGCTGGAGGGGAACGGGCGTTATGGAATTTCCATCGGGCACAAGGACACGGACAACTTGCTGAGGAAGAACTTGGTGCGGGGGAACCATCAAGCCGGGATTCATTTCCGCAATGAAAGCGACGGCATGGCCGGGCATCGAAATCGGATCGAAGAGAACATCATTGAGGACAATGGGGTGTCCAGCCCCGCCCCGGCGATCCAGGTGCGCGGCGAGACGCGCGACCTCGTTTTCAAGAACAACATCATCCGCGACACCCGCCCGGCTGGGCAACAACAGCAGAGGATCGGCATCGAGCTCCAAGAGAAGGTTGGAGCGGTGGCGCTGGAGGGAAATCAAATCTCCGCCAAACAGGACGTGGTGGATGGGCGCAAAGCAAGCGCCCGGCCGGCGAAACCTGAATGATTGAAGGGGCCCATGCGTTATTTCTTCATCCTGCTGGCCAGTGTCCTGCCGCTTTTCGGCAAGCCACCGGGCACGGTCATTGATTATTCCCCGGCGGCCTCGGGGCTTTACATCGGTTCTCCGAGCATCGTCATTCTCACGAACGGAACCTACCTGGCTTCGCACGATTTCTTCGGCCCCAAGAGCGCCGAGCACCAGGCTCCCAAAAGCGCGGTGTTCGCCTCGGGCGACCGGGGGCGGACGTGGCGAAAAACCGCGACGCTGGACGCGCTGTTCTGGGCCGGACTGTTTGTCCACCGCGGTGGCGCCTATATTATGGGGACGGATAAACACCACGGGCGAATTGTCATCCGCCGCTCGACAGACCATGGCGAGACATGGAGCGAGCCGACCAACTCAAATTCCGGCCAGTTGACCACCCGGGGGGATTATCACACGGCGCCCACCCCGGTGGTGGAGCACAATGGGCGGCTGTGGCGCGCGTTTGAGGACGCGTCGGGCGGGGCCAAATGGGGGGTCCGCTACCTTGCCATGATGCTTTCGGCGCCGGTCGAGGCCGACCTGCTCAACGCGGCCAACTGGACGTTCTCCGAGGCTTCGCCGCGCAATCCGAATTGGCTCGGGGGCAAGTTCAACGCGTGGCTGGAGGGGAACGCGGTTGTGACGGCGGACCGGAAGATCGTGAACATCCTGCGCGTGGACACGGCCACATTCCCCGAGAAAGCGGCCATCGTCGAGGTTTCCGCCGACGGCAAGACGTTGACGTTTGATCCCGCGCGGGGATTCATTGATTTTCCCGGGGGCGCGAAAAAGTTCAGCATCCGTTTTGACGCCCAGACCCAGGCGTGGTGGGCCCTCGCGACCGCGACCCCCCCTGAATTCCAGACGGCGGGAAAGCCCAGCCCCATCCGGAACACCCTTGTGCTGCTCAAGTCCGGGAACCTGCGCGATTGGGAAATCCGATCGACCCTGCTCCAGCACTCGGATCCCAAAGCGCATGGATTTCAATACGCCGACTGGCAGTTTGATGGCCCGGACATCATCGCCGCCGTCCGGACGGCGTTTGATGACGGGGCGACCGGGGCGCACAATGCGCACGACGCCAACTACCTGACGTTCCACCGGATCGAGGGTTTCCGATCCCGCCGCTGAACGTCGGCGCGCCCCCACAGGCTCCAATCGAGGGAACAACCGTGCCTTCCGGCCTGCGGTGGCGAAGGAACTCTCGGGGAACGCTTGACGGTGCGGAACGCTCTCCCGTAAGTTTTTTTAGGCCGCGCGCACAGGCCTCAGGAAATGAATCAGGAAATGGAATGACAAACGCCGCTCAACCCACCAAGGGCCTGGAAGGGATCGTCGCCGCGAACACCCGCCTCTCCGATGTCAAAGGGGACATTGGCGAGTTGACCTATGCCGGATACAACATCAATGAACTGGCCGGCCGGGTCTCCTACGAGGAAGTGGTCCATCTCCTGCATGAAAACCGCCTGCCCAACGCCGCCGAGCTGGCCGCGTTGAAGAAAACCCTGGCGGGGTACCGGCAGCTTCCGGCCGGAGTCATTGACATCCTGAAGGCTCTCCCGAAAGAGACGCCGCCGATGCACGCGGTGCGGACGGGGATCTCCGCGCTGGGCTGCTTTGACCCGAGCGCCGACGATGATTCCATCGAGAATTCGCGGAAGGTGGCGCTGAAGCTCATCGCGCAGATCCCGATCGTGACGGCCTATTTCCACCGCTTGCGCCAAGGGAAAACGTTGATCGAGTCGGATCCGACTCTCGGGGAAGCGGCCAATTTCCTTTACCTGGTCGACGGCGAGAAGCCATCGGCGGACAAGGAGAAGACGATGGACCTGTGCTATGTGCTCCATGCGGACCATGGGATGAACGCATCGACGTTTAGCGCGCGCGTCACCATCGCGACGTTGAGCGATGTTTACTCCGCGGTCACGACGGCGATCGGCACGCTGAAGGGCCCGTTGCATGGCGGGGCGAACGAAGGGGTGATCAAGATGCTGCAGGAGATCGGCTCCGGCGAGAACGTGGACGCGTACGTGGCGGACGCGCTGGCCCAGAAGAAGAAAATCATGGGCATTGGGCACCGGGTTTACCGGACGTTGGATCCCCGGGCGCCGCACCTCAAGCGGATGGCCCAAACGCTGAGCGCGCAGTTGGGCGAGCCGAAATGGATCCAGATGAGCGAGCGGATCGCGGAGATCATGCTCAAGGAAAAGAACCTGAACGCGAACGTCGATTTCTACTCCGCCACCGTTTACTATTCGATGGGAATTCCCACGGACCTGTTCACCCCGATCTTCGCCATTGCCCGCACGTCCGGGTGGACCGCGCATGTTTTGGAGCAGCTCGCGGACAACCGGCTGATCCGTCCGCAAAGCAACTACACCGGGCCCACGGGCCTGAAGGTGACGCCCATCGCGCAGCGCTGATCCCCGGGCCAAACAACTTTCGAATGAACATTCATGAATTTCAGGCCAAGGAACTCTTGGCCAAACACGGTGTGGCTGTGCCCGCGGGCTTTGTTTGCCGAACGGCGGAGGAGGCCAAAGCGGCGGCGGACAAGCTTTTCGCGGCGGGCAACAGCATGGTTGTGGTCAAATCCCAGATTCACGCGGGGGGGCGCGGCAAGGGGACGTTCAAGAGCGGATTCCAGGGTGGCGTGAAACTTTGCAAAACGTCGGCGGACGCCCATGAAAAGGCGGCCGCGATGCTTGGGCAAACACTAGTCACCAAGCAAACCGGCCCCGAGGGCCGGCTGGTCAGCACGCTGCTGGTCGCGGAGGCCCCGGCGATCAAGAAGGAGTTTTATGCGGCGGTCCTGCTCGACCGGGCGACCTCGAGGCCGATCCTGATGGCCAGCGCCGAGGGCGGTGTGGACATCGAGGAGGTCGCGGAGAAGCATCCCGAGAAGATCATCAAGGAGACGATCGATCCGGCCGTCGGGATGTATCCGTACCAAGCGCGGAAAGTCGCGGCCGCGCTGGGCTTGGGCAGTGATTTGATCAACCCGGCCGTCAAGCTTTTCCTCGGCCTGTACAAGACTTGGTGGGAATCGGACGCCGCGATGGTTGAGATCAATCCCCTGGCGGTCATCGAGGGGCCGGACGGCAAACAGCGGCTCTCCGCCGTGGACGCCAAGATGAGCCTGGACGACAACGCGCTGTACCGCCATGCCGACATCCAGGCCATGCGGGACTTGAACGAAGAGGCGCCGCTGGAGATCGAGGCGAGCAAGCACAGCCTGAATTACATCAAGCTCGACGGGAGCATCGCCTGCCTGGTCAACGGAGCGGGGCTGGCCATGGCCACCATGGACATCATCCAGCATTTTGGCGGCAGCCCGGCCAATTTCCTGGACGTGGGGGGTGGAGCCAGCCGGGAGCAGGTGACGGCGGCCTTCAAGATCATTCTGAGCGACCCGAATGTGAAGGGAATTCTGGTGAATATTTTTGGCGGGATCATGCAATGCGACATCATCGCCACCGGCATTGTCGAGGCGGTGAAGGAGACGCATTTGACGCTTCCGCTGGTCGTCCGGCTGGAGGGCAACAACGTGGAGATCGGGAAAAAAATCCTGCGTGAGTCCGGCCTTCCGCTCATCAGCGGGGATTCGATGGCGGATGCCGCGAAAAAAATCGTCCAGGCCGTCGGCAAGTAAAGTTATGGCAATTCTCGTCACTCCCCAAACCAAGGTCCTGGTGCAGGGCATCACCGGCAGCTTTGGCGCCCGGCACACCCAGTTGAGTCTGGCGTATGGCACGCAGGTGGTCGCCGGCGTCACGCCCGGCAAAGGCGGCCAGCAGTTCGAAAACAAAGTCCCCATCTACGACACGGTGGCCCAGGCGGTCAAAGAAACGGGCGCCACGGCCTCGGCGATTTTCGTGCCTCCGCCCTTCGCGGCGGACGCCATTTTGGAGGCCTTCGACGCCGGGCTGGATTTGGTTGTGTGCATCACCGAAGGCATTCCGGTGGCCGACATGGTCCGGGTCAAACGGGTGATCCAAGACAGCAAAACGCGCCTCATTGGCCCGAATTGCCCGGGCGTGGTCACCCCCGGGGACGGCAAGGATTCGGTGGGGGGCTGCCGAATTGGGATTGCCCCCGGGTATATCCACAAGAAGGGGAACGTGGGCGTGGTTTCGCGCAGCGGGACGCTGACTTATGAGGCGGTGTGGCAGTTGACCTCGCGCGGGGTGGGCCAGAGCACCTGCGTCGGCATTGGCGGCGACCCGGTCAATGGGACCTCGCACCTGGACGTGATCAAGATGTTCAATGATGACCCCGAGACGCACGGGATCATCATGATCGGGGAGATTGGCGGGAGCGCGGAGGAAGAGGCCGCGGAATGGATCGCGCAGCATTGCAGGAAACCGGTGGCCGGATTCATCGCGGGCGCGACGGCGCCTCCGGGGCGGCGGATGGGCCACGCCGGGGCGATAGTGAGCGGGGGAAAGGGAACCGCCGCGGCGAAGATCGCCGCCTTCAAAAGCGCGGGCATCGGCATCGCCGCCACTCCATCGGAGATGGCGGAGACGTTGTTGAAGCTGATGTGAGGGGCCCGGCGCGCGGGGCCGGGCTTATCCGCCGACTTCCGCCTTGGCTTCGGCGGCGAGAGCCGTGCTGAGGTAGCGTTCGCCGGTGGAGCAGGCGATCGTGACGATCATCTTGCCCTTGTTTTCCGGGCGACGGGCGACTTCGATGGCGGCGATGACATTCGCGCCGGTCGAGATTCCAACCAGCAACCCCTCCTCCTTGGCCAGGCGGCGGGCCATGGCAAACGCGTCGTCATTGGCCACTTGGACGCATTCAACGATCTGGGGATTCCCGTCGCTGTCCTTGAGGTGGAGATTGGCGGGAACGAAGCCGGCGCCGGTCCCCTGGATTTTGTGCGGGCCGGGCTTGATGGGCTGGCCCGCGAGCGTCTGGGAGATGACGGGCGAATCCTTGGGCTCCACCGCGATGGCCTGGAAGCTGGGCTTCTTCGCTTTGATCCCCTCGCCGCAGCCGGTGATGGTGCCGCCGGTGCCGACCGCGGCGACGAGAATGTCGATTTTCCCATCCGTGTCCTCCCAAAGCTCGACGGCGGTTGTCTGGCGGTGAATCTCGGGATTGGCCTCGTTCTCGAATTGTTGGGGAATCCACGAATGGGGGATCTCCTTTTGGAGCTGCTGGGCGCGCGCGATCGCGCCCTTCATCCCCTCCGCGCCCGGGGTCAGGACGAGCTTGGCGCCGAGGAGGGCGAGGAGCGTGCGGCGCTCGAGCGACATCGTCTCGGGCATGGTCAGGATCAAACGATACCCTTTGGCGGCGGCGACAAAGGCGAGGGCGATCCCGGTGTTGCCGCTGGTCGGCTCGATGATGGTGGTTTCCTTGGTGAGTTTGCCGCTCTTTTCGGCGGCGTCGATCATGGCCATGCCGATGCGGTCCTTGACGCTGCCGAGGGGATTGAAAAATTCGCACTTCAGGAGGATCGTGGCGTCCACGCCCGCAGTGACCTTATTGAGGCGCACCAGGGGGGTGCGTCCAACTGTTTCAACGATATTATTGTAGATGCGTCCCATAAAATTGAACCTTGAATGACGCTCGCAGGGTATTTCCCGGCGGACGGGCTCAGCAAGCCCTTTTTGGGGCCTGAAAGCACGGATTTTCGCGGAGCCTGAAATCAGTATTTCTTCCGCAGGTGGCTTGGCAGGATGTTCAGCTCGGACCGGTACTTGGCGATGGTGCGGCGCGCGATCTGAATTCCTTTCTCGGTCAGGATTTTGACGATCTCCTCGTCGGAAAGGGGCTTGGCCGAGTCCTCCTTCTTCACCATCTCGTCGATCATGTCCTTGACGCTGGTGTTGGACATGCCGACGCCGCTGGATGTTTTCAGCCCCGAGGTGAAAAAGTACTTCATTTCGAAGAGTCCCTGGGGAGTCTCCATGTACTTGCCGGAGACGGCGCGGCTCACGGTGGTTTCGTGGACCCCCACCACCTCGGCCACCTGCACCATGGTCATTGGCTTGAGGAAGGCCACGCCTTTTTCGAAGAAATCGTGCTGCCGCTTCACGATTTCCTTGGCGATGTTGAGGATGGTGGACTGGCGCTGGTGGAGGCTTTTGATCAGGAATTTGCCGGCGCGGATTTTCTCGCGGATGTACTCGCGCACCTCGGGCGAGCTTTCGGCCTGGGACATCAAGTCTTTATAGGTGTTGCTGATGCGCAAATGGGGGATTTGGTCGTTGTTGTTGGCGACCACGAACTCGTCGCCGGATTTCGTGACGAAGATTTCGGGGAGGATGTACTGCTGGTTGTCCGCCATGAACTCGCGGCCCGGGCGGGGCTCCAAGTGCGCGATGCGCGTCGCCGCGTCCTGGATGTCGTCGACTTCCAAGCCAAGGCTGCGCGCGATTTCCGGAAAGCGCCGCTTTTCGAGCGCGGCCATGTACTCGTCCACGATCCTGTATTCCAAGGTCTCCGTCCGATTCGAGCGCTTGAGCTGAATCATCAGGCATTCGCGCAAATCGCGGGCGGCGACCCCGGGTGGATCGAAGCCTTGGATCACGGCCAGGACGGCGTGGATTTTGTCGACAGGGATGTTCGTCGAGAAGGCCAGTTCATCCGTGGAAGCCTGGAGATAGCCGTAGTCGTCGATGTTGCCGATGATCATCTCGGCCACGCCGCGCTGCTCGTCGCTCAATTCGGACATCCGGACTTGGTCGAGCAGGTTCTCCTGGAGCGACGTCCCGGCGACCAAGGAGTCGAACATGAACTGGCGACGCTCCTCGTCCTCCTGCGTGTGGCGGGTTTTGGTGTTGGTTTGGGCGAAATGGTCCCGCCATTCCTGGTCCATCTGGGTCAACTTCTCAAACTCCGCCTGAAAGTCGTCCACGGGTTCGGTCGAAGGCTTCTCGGTCGCGGGATCAAATTGAACGTCCGCGGGAGGCTCGGCGGGGTCGACCGGGTCCGGAGCGTCGCCCTCTTCATTGCGGTTCCCTTTTTCCTCCTGATCCATCTCCGTCACCGCCGCCTCCTCCAAAGCGGGGTTTTGGTCCAGCTCCTGCTGAACCAGCGCCTTAAGCTCCAAGGTGGGCGCCTGCAACAGGGCGAGCGATTGCTGCAATTGCGGCGCCAGCACCTGCGACAGGGCCATCCTTTGCGAGAGATGTAATCCCTGACCCATTTGCCGCTCACCTTAAACTCAGCGCCAGCAAGGCTCAAGCCATATCGGCACGAAGTTTGCTTTTTGCTTCGGCGTGGGGTTTTCTGAGCAAAAAAAAGGGGCCGCACGCCTTGGCGCACGGCCCCCTCCCCTTCTCTCCACCGAATTATTTATGGTTGTCTTTGATGACAACGCCGTCCTCCGAGATGTGGACGACGCGGTTTCGGCCATCCTTCGGAATTTCAACCCGGTAGGCGGTCTTGCCATTCAAGGTGTGCCGCTTGACGTTTTTGATGGTCGCCGAGCCGCCTTCGGCCCGAATGGTGTCTTGCACCTTCTTCGGGAGGTCGGTGTAGACCATCACTTTGGCGTTCTTCAGGTCGTAGTCATGGTCATCGCGATCAACTTTGGCGTCGATCCGGGCTGAGCCCTTCTCGCTGCCTGCGGGGGCGCCGACTGAGTCATCGCGGTCCGCGTCAACGTTGGCATCCACTTCGATTCGGTGGTCGCTCTTGTCGACGTCGACATCGACCCGGTCATTCTTGTCCCGGCCGGGGGCCGGGAAGATCCCGAGCAGCGTGCCGTCGTCCTTGCGGGTGTTCAGACCGAGCGTTTTGCCGTCCCCTGGCCCCGTCTCAATTCCCAAAACTTTGCCGTCACCCTTGCGGGTCTCCACGCCGAGGGTTTCGCCATCGTTTTTGTCGGTGTCAATGTCAACGTCCCCCCGCACTGAGGCATCCTGGTTCCTGTCCAAGTCGACGCCGAGGGTTTTCCCGTCGTTCTTGTCGTTGTCTATATCGACGTCGCCACGCACTGAGGCGTCGCGGTTCCTGTCCAAGTCCACACCGAGGGTTTTCCCGTCGTTCTTGTCGTTGTCTATGTCGACGTCGGCATTAATCGAAGCGTCGCGGCCCGTGTCGAGGTCGCCACGAATGCCGCCCCGGGCGTCGCGTGGCGCGGGTTCGAGGCGGGTGTTGTCATAGCCGTACTCGCTGGCGTCCACGGCGGTGATGTTCACACCCAAGAAACGCGCGATGCGCTGCGCCTCAGTCAGGTGGGCGCGAAGCGTGGGCAACATTTCCGAGGCGAAGGCTTTCAACTCCGAGTCGTCCAGCCCGCGGCTGGCCTGCTCGAAGCGGGAAATGTCCTTTTTGTGGTCCTTCACCACGTGCTCAATGAAGTTTCGGTCGAACTCGGGGCCCGACTTGGCCTCCATGTCCTTGATCATGTTGGTGTGCTTGACCTCCATTTCACGGGCCAAGTTCACGCCTTTCTGGCCGGCGAGCTGGGAAAGCTTCTCGTTGGCTTTGGTGTGGTCCTTGACGAGCTTTTCCCCGAAATTCTTCACGTCGGGGCTGGAGCCGTGGTCTTTGGCGGTCTGTCCCATTTTCACCTCCATCAGCCCGGCTTGGGCGCATTCCTTGATGAACTTGGCGTCGCCCCGAGAAAGGCTTCCGTCATGTTCAGCGCGCCGTTGGTCGACTTCCGCGGGGGTGCGGTCGGCATTCACCGACGCGTCCACGGAAATGTTTTTCTGATCCTCCGCCTGAAGGCCCAGGCACGCCCCGAGAAACACCGCCATGCTGAGGCCGCGGATCACAGAGCGCTTTTTGCAATTAATTCGTTTCATTATTTTCCTCTCCTAAGTTGATTTCAACCTAGTGCGGGGAAAGGGCTGTCTCAACGCGGGATGGCCCTGATTGGCCATTAAGAAAGGGCGCCAGTCCGCAGTTGCGGCGAATCAATCGGTTGGGGGAGAGCGTTTTTCCGCGATCAGAGGCCAGCCGCCCGGGCCATCTCCAAGGTGCGGCCCGGATTCACGTGATGGACCGCCCGCCACCCACGCGCGGCGGCCGCGTGGATGTTCTCCTCGCGGTCATCGACATAAAAAAGGTCGGCTCCGCGGAGGGCCGACATTTCCTCGACGATTTCATAAATGCGCGCGCCGGGCTTCATGGCGCGGTGTTCGTAGGAGAGAACATAGCCGTCGAATTGGTTGAAGAACGGGAATCGTTTCCGGATGAAACGGATGCTCAGGTCGTTCGTGTTCGACAGGATGTAGCGGGGGATTTTCCTGAGGCGAAGCGATTCGTTGAAGGCCAACATTTCAGGGACTTCGTCGAAGACATCCCCGAAAAACTCGCCGAATGTTTCGAACTCGCCGGTGTAACCCGTCTCGCGTTGGACGCCGGCGAAGAATTCGGCGGGGCCGATGAGCCCGCCTTCGAACCGCTGAAACAAATCGGATCCACCGATGACGCTCAACAGGTCGCGATCCGGGCGATCCGGGGCGCCACCGCACAGCGCCTGGATTTTCTTCACCGTCCGGCGGTAGTCGAAGTTGAGGAGGACATTGCCGAGATCAAAGACGACGGCCTTGGGCGGAAGTGGGGCGGTCATTGAAAAATCGTCCGGCCCTCCAGGGCGCGGCCCAACGTGAGCTCATCCGCGTATTCGAGGCCGGAGCCGACTGGAAGGCCCTGCGCGATGCGGGAAATGCGGACGCCGCCGCCGGAGAGGAGCTTCGCCAGGTAATGGCTGGTGGCGTCGCCCTCGACGTCGGAGGGCAAGGCGAGAATGACCTCCTTGACGCCCTCGTGTGGAATGCGGGCGGCCAGTTCCGAGATTCGGAGGTCCTCCGGGCCGACGCCATTCAATGGCGAGATGCGGCCGCCCAGAACGTGGAAAAGGCCGCGAAAGGCGCCGGCTTTTTCGAGGGACAGGATGTCGACCGGGCGTTCCACGACGCACAAGAGGGAGCGGTCCCGGCGGGAATCGGAGCAAATTGGGCAGGGCTGCGATTCGGTCAGGCCCCCGCAGGCTTGGCAAAGCTGAATGGTGCGGCGGGCCCGGAGGAGGGCGTCCGAAAGCGACTCGGAGAATTCGGGCGGGGCTTGGATCACGTGCAGGGCGATGCGCTCGGCGGACCGTGGCCCGACGCCGGGCAACTTCCCGAGCGAAGCGATCAGCCCTTGCACAGCTTCCGGAAGAGCGGGCACAAAATTACATCAAGCCCGGGATGTTCAGGCCCTGGGTGACGCGCCCCATTTCCTGGTTGGAAATCTCCTTGGCCTGGCCGGCCGCGTTGTTGACGGCGCTGACCAACATCTCCTCG
Organism: uncultured Verrucomicrobiota bacterium; assembly: GCA_964611245.1. Lineage (GTDB taxonomy): Bacteria > Verrucomicrobiota > Verrucomicrobiia > Limisphaerales > SXQI01 > CAZSXX01. The sequence goes on from CAZSXX010000037.1 coordinate 16,032, forward strand.
AGAATCTGCGCGTCGGCCGGGTTGAGGGCGGCCGGGTCGATCTTGATGGAGGCCACGGTGCCGTCGCACCGCGCCACCACCTTGACGGCGCCACCGCCGCTGGTGGCTTCCACCGTTTTGGCGGCCAAGGCGGCCTGCACATCCTCCATTTGTTTTTGGATGCGCTGCGCCTGCTTCATCAATTTTCCAATGCTCGACATATTATTTTGGGTTACGGCTGGTCCTGGATCACGCCCGCACTTCGACAATCTGGCCCTTGAAAATCTCGAGGGCGCGTTTGATCAACGGGTCGTTCTTGAAATCTTCCTTGCTCAACTGGACCGGGGCCGGCCTGGCGGCCTCCGCGGCTTTGGGGGCGGCGGCCTGCGACCGGGGGGATTCGACGCGCGTTGGCGGCCCCGATTCCATGGCCACCTCCGGCTGGGCAGGCCGGGCGAACCCTTCGGGGGCGGGCGCGACCTGAAAACGGACGCCCATGTTGTGCCATCCCATTTCCCCGAGCTTGGTCTGGATCAACGTCCTGTTTTTGGGGATGTCCAGCATTCCGAACTCGTCGGAAAACTCGGGATCAAGCCCGATGGTCAGCGTGGTTTTGGAGAGGGAAACGGGGTGCGTTTTGATCAGGTACTGCTTGATGAATGGGCTGGCCCGGGAGGCCGCTTCAACCACCTCACGCCAAAGGGCCGGAAGGTCCGGCAGCACAGCTTCGGCCGGTGGCGGCGAGGGAGGCGGCGCTGACTGTTGCTGGATCGGCTTGGGAGCCGTCATTGGCGAGGGAGCCGGGGAAGCGACGATGCCGACGGGAGCCGAGGACACGGCGGGCGCCGCAGGCTTCGGCGCGGTGGGGGCTGGACCAGGTCCAGTCCCCGCGGAGGATTGCAGGTCTCGAAGCTTGGAAAGCAGCGAGTCGACGCTGACGGCTTGGCGGGCTTGGACCGCCTTGAGCAGCGTGATTTCGATCAAGATTTTTTTGGAGGAGGCGTCGCGCAAGCGGCCCTCCCCATCGCTCAACACCTCCATGATGCGGGTCACGCCGTCGGAGGAAACCAGCTTGGATTGATCGGCGATGGCGGCCAGCTCGGCCTCGGAGGCCTCCAGAAAACTGCCATCTTCCCCCGCCACTTGATAGATCAGCAGGTTGCGGAAGTGGCCCAGCAGATCATTGAGCAATCGCCCGAGATCCTTGCCATTCTGCACCAGGTCGTTCAGCTCGCCCAGGATCACGGCGACTTCGCCGCGGAGGATGGCTCCGACCATGTTGAGGATTTGCTGCCGTGCGGCCAGGCCGAACATTGAGAGGACGTCAGCCTCGACGATCTTGTTTCCGCAAAAACTGATGAGCTGGTCGAGGGTGGATTCGGCGTCGCGCATGCCGCCCTCGGCTCCGCGGGCGATGGCGTGGAGGGCGGCGTCGTCAATCTCGACGCCCTCGCGGCCCGCGATGTCCGCCAGATGGTTCACGATGAGCTTGGAGGGGATGCGCCGGAGGTCGAAGCGCTGGCACCGGGACAGAATGGTGGGGAGCACCTTTTCGGGCTCGGTGGTGGCGAACATGAATTTCACATGCTCGGGCGGCTCCTCCAGGGTCTTGAGCAGCGCATTGAACGCTGAGGTGGAGAGCATGTGGACCTCATCGATGATGTAGATCTTGAATTTCGATGAAGCGGGGGAATAACCGATGGTGTCGCGCAGGGCCCGGATTTGCTCGACGCCATTGTTGCTGGCGCCGTCGATCTCAAGCACATCGAGCGACCGGCCCTCCGTGATTTCCTGGCACCGGGGATCGTCCTCCGCGTAATCGACCCGGGGGCCGCCGGTGCAGTTCAGGCATTTCGCGAAAATCCGGGCGATGGTGGTTTTGCCGGTGCCGCGGGGGCCGACGAAAAGATAGGCGTGGGCGATGCGTTTCTGGTCAATCGCGTTGGTGAGCGTCTGCGTGACGTGCTCCTGCCCGACGACGTCGGAGAAACGCTGGGGGCGGTACTTTCTGGCAATGACTTGGTACGACATGGCGCCGGGCGAGGTCACTTTAAGCGGCGGACCGTGAACTCGAAAGGCCAAATGAGCGAATCTTTCCGGCTCGGCGGAGGCAAAAACCGACGGGCGGTCATTCCCACTCGATGGTCGCGGGGGGTTTGCTGGAAATATCGAGGCAGACGCGGTTGACGCCCTTGACTTCGTTGGTGATGCGGGAGGCGATTTTCTCCAGAATTTCGTAGGGCATCTTGACCCAGTCGGCGGTCATGCCGTCCTGCGATTCAACGATGCGGAGGGCGGCGGTGTATTCGTAGGTGCGTTCGTCGCCCTGGACGCCGACGCTGCGAACCGGCAGGAGGACGGCGAAGCTCTGCCAAACTTTGTAGTACCAGCCGCTGGATTTCATTTCCTCGACCACGATGGCGTCGGCGTTGCGAAGGATGGCGCAGCGGGCGGGGGTGACCTCGCCCAGGATGCGGACGGCGAGGCCGGGGCCGGGGAACGGCTGGCGGTAAACAATTTCCTTGGGCAGGCCCAACTCGAGGCCCAGGAGCCGCACCTCGTCCTTGAACAGGCATTTGAGGGGCTCGACCAACTGAAATTTCATGTTTTTCGGCAAACCGCCCACGTTGTGGTGGCTTTTGATCATTGCGGCGGGATTGCCGGCGATCGGCACCGATTCAATGACATCCGGATACAACGTGCCCTGCGCGAGGAATTTGGCCTTGCCCGCGCGCTTGGTCGCGTCCTGGAACACCTCGATGAAAGTCTTGCCGATGATCTTGCGTTTGCGCTCGGGATCCGTGACGCCTTTCAACCGGCCGAGGAAGAGCTTGGAGGCGTCCTCATATTGGAGGTGAATCTTGAAATGGCGGACAAAGACTTCCTGGACGATGGCTTCCTCCTTGGCGCGAAGCAGCCCATTGTTGACAAAAATGCAGGTCAACTGGCCGCCGATGGCCTTGTGCAACAGCGCGGCGGCCACGCTGGAATCAACCCCGCCACTGAGCCCGAGGATGACTTTCTCGCCGCCCACCTGCGCGCGGATTTGTTCAACCGCCTGCTCGGCGTAGTTGCGCATGTTCCACTCCTTGCCGCAGCCGCAGATGCGGTGGACGAAATTGCTGATGATCTCGCGGCCCTTCGGGGTGTGGGCCACCTCCGGGTGAAATTGAATCCCGTAAAAATGGCGGGTGGAATCGGCGATGGCGGCGTAGGGCGAATTGTCCGAGACCGCGACTGGGGAAAAGCCCTTGGGCAGCTTTGTGAGCTTGTCGCCGTGGGAGTTCCAGATTTGCAGGTTCTCTGGAAGCCCCGCGAACAAGGGGCATTGGTTGTCGGTGATTCCGAGGGTTCCCTTGCCGTATTCGCGCTTTTGTCCGGGTTCAACTTTTCCGCCCAGGAATTGCGCCATCAATTGCAGGCCGTAGCAGACGCCCAGAATGGGGACCTTGAGCTTGAAGATCGCCTTGTCCGGGAGGGGCGCGTCTGCGGCGTAGACGCTGGAGGGGCCGCCCGAGAGAATGATGCCCTTGGGCTTGAGCGCGGCAATCTCGCCGGCCGGGGCGTCGAAGCGCAGGATCGTGGAGTACACGTTGCACTCGCGGATGCGCCGCGCGATCACCTGCGTGTATTGCGACCCAAAATCGAGAATGACGATCTGCTCGTTCATCGTTTGAAAAACGGACTTTCTGCCTTGGCGGACCCCAAAAGAGAAGGAAAAAAGAAAATAAAAACCCCGGCGCCAATTTCGTGGCGCCGGGTTGCCCATCCCCTTCGCGGGGACTTCATGATGATTTCAGCGTCACTCCACCGAGATTTTCCGCGGTTTGACCTTTTCCGCCTTGGGCAGGTTCAAGGTAAGGACACCCTGGTCCATCTTGGCGCTGATGTTGGCCGTGTCGATGGCGGGGTCGAGCACGAAGCTCCGGCGGAAATCCCGCTCGTGCGACTCGCGATACAGCGGTTGAAGGCCTTCCACCGGCTGGCGGCGATGGCCGACAATGGTCAGCTCATTCTCCTCCAAGAGGACTTCCAAGCCCTCCTTGCCGACCCCGGGCATCTCCGCCTCCAAGACATAGCCGTCCTTCGTTTCCACGACGTTGACGGGCGGCTGGAGGAAGGCGCGCTGGGGCTGTGGTTTGTTCGCGCCGTTGGCCTCGCGGACCGGGCGATTCTCTGT
>CAZSXX010000038.1:0-20125 GCA_964611245.1 uncultured Verrucomicrobiota bacterium
AACAATGATGATCGGCTTTTTGAGCAGGTTTCCCATCGCGTTGCGCGCGTGCGGAAACGCCAACCCTTCCCCCACCGCCGTCGTGTGCAGCTTCTCCCGGTCCATCAGCGCCTGCCACAGCGTCAACTGCTCGGCGGGCGACCCCTGCAGTTCCGGGATCAAATGGACCAGTTCGCGCAGCGCCTCGTCGCGCGTCTGGCTTTTCATCCGCAAATTCACCGCGCGTTCGTCCAGGTAACCGGCTATGCTCATCGTTTCGAAGGGTTGGCTTTAAAAAATGAACGGAAGGACCAGCGCCAGGATCGTCAGGAAGGCCATCATCCCGTTCGGCATCATCTTCTTGGATTTCGCGAAACGCATGCCAAAGAAAACCAGCAGGAACAGCAGGACCCAGACATGGTGCCGGAATGGAAGGATGTCCAGCGCGAACAAGCTCAGGATCGCCCCAAAGCTGCCCGACGCGATCAGGGACGCCTTGCTCTTGGCCTTGACGAAGCCCATCACTCCACCCAGGACCATGAGCGCGATGTAAATCCAAAGCACCGTGTGCGCATTCATCCCGGGAGCATCCATCAGGCGGCCCCGCCGTCCAAGCGCAAAAGCGGGCCACCCATCCACCATTCCCAAACTTGGGCGACGCCCTCCCCTCCTGCCGATTGCGGCCCAAGGAAAGGGATCCGGGCATGCGCCACCCTCGGCAACAGCTCCGCGAGCAACTGCGGATTCGACTCCGCCGACTCGTCGGGCCGCTCCGGGTCCATCAAGACCGTGGCCAATTCGTCCGCGATCCCATTCAAACAGCGGACGGAAAGCAAAACCTGATTCAGGCAGCCAAGCTGGTTGGTCGCCACAATGCAAACTTTCCCGGGAATCCTTTGGATCAGCTCGAGCCCCGAAAACCCCTCCCCCAGCGGCGAAAGAAGGCCCCCGGCCCCCTCGATCAACACCGGATTTCCCCTCCCCAGAAGCGGCGCGATGGCCACCATCGCTTCGTCGATTCGAACCGCGCGGGCCTCTTTCCGCGCGGCCGCCAGAGCCGCCAACGGCGCCGAGAAATGAAACGGGTTCACCTCATCAAGCGTCAGGCCCGCGCCCTGGAGTTCGTGCAAGCGCACCGCGTCCTCACGCCCGCCGCTGCAAAACGGCTTCAGCGCGGCCACCGGCCTGCCCACCTCCCTCGCCCGCCGCAGCAGCAGCGTGGCCAGCGTCGTCTTGCCCACCCCCGTGTTCACGCCGGTGACGTGCAGGATTGGCCCGCTCATTTCCACGTGAAATAAAGCGTGATCACTTCCTGCCGGCTCCGCCGGTCCACCAGTGCCACAAACCGCCGCCGGTAATTCCCAATCGCCGCGTCCACGGTGATTTCAAACACGCGGCTCTGCACTGAGAACAGCGACCGCATCGCCCCCACCATCACCGGGTCCGCTCCGGAGGCCAGCAGCCCCTCCCCGGGATTCAGGAACGGCATGTCGTCCTCCGTCCCAGGCTGCCCGTCCGGGCCGCTCCGCGCGCTGACCATCGCCCGCGCCATTTCGGGATCCACCCCCGGGACCAACTGCAATACCTCCGCCGACGCCGTGTTGATGTTCACCGCCGGCCCGCCCCCATGGAAGGGGACGAACAAATCCACCAGCCCGACCCCGCTCACTTGATTCTGCGGCAGCCCCTGCAGGTAGGGCGACATCGCCCGCCGCATTCTGGGTGGCGCCCCGTTCTTGTCCCGCCGGTCCACCGCTTCCCCAATCCGTGTCGTCCCCCAAAAAATCTGCTCCGTCATTCCCTTGAGCAACAGCAACTCCCGGATGTCGTCCACCGGGCCGTTTTTGGCGTAATAAGGCGCGGGCATCGCCAGGTAATCGCGGTTCTCCGCCCCCGCCAAATGCGTCTTGTGGTCCACATCCACCCAGTCAAAATAGCTGTCGATCAACGTCGGGATGTCCGAACTGTCCGCGCCGACCATCACCAACGCGCGCTCCAAGATCGCGGGATTCGCCTCCGTGATCGCGCTCAGGCTGAACTTCCGCTCCATGTCGATGATCCGCACCGTGAACTTCCCCGGCCCCAGCTCCACGTCCTTCAAATTGATGTTCAACATCTCGTTGGTCAGGTTTGGCGGCCCCCCCGCCCATACCTGGTTCAGCCCGGAGTACATGCTCTCCGGCGGTGGCGCGGCCAACTGCATCGCCAGCGCGTATTTCCCCAGCTCCACCCCGGATCGTCCCAGCCATTCCATGTCCGAGTCCGACGCGGTGTTGCGCGCCAGCTTCGTCTCGACCTTCATCGAATACGCGAACCCGCCCGCGAGGACGGACAGCACCAGGATCACCATCATCACGATGATCAGTGCGATGCCGCGGTCCGTTCTGGGGGGTGCAATGCGCATCAGTCCGGCGGGAAAATTGAGTTCCGTTCTTTGCGCCCAAAATTGGCGCCGCCGCGGAACGCCTCATCCAAGTAGGCCTGCCACGGCTCGTCGTCCCCATCCCCGCTCCGCATGGCCGGCGGCGGCCGCATGTTGTTCCGCAGGTTCGCCGCCAGTCCATTGCCGCTGGCTCCCAGCGTTCCCGCCCCCCCGCGCGTGATCGCGTACCCGGCCAACGGGATCGTGCGGATCGTCGTGCGGTCCGACCGGTTGCCCGCGCGCTGCTCGCCAAACCCCAGGGCCACCCGCACCATGCGCGGCAATTGGTTCGTCGAAATCCATTCCGCGAACCACCGGTTCGCGATCCCGTCGTAAAATTCCATGTCGAACAGCGTGACGTTCGGCGCCAGGGCGATCGTGTATGGCTTCCCAATTTTCTTCGTCGCCTCCATCAGCGGCCCCTGCGCCAGCATCAGGTTCCCGTCCTTCACATAAAAACATACCCGCCGCACCTCCTGGTCCCCGAACATCCCGCTCCCCGGAAACGAAACCGGCAGCCTCGCCACAAACGTGATGTAGGCCCGGTCCCCGCTCGTGTCCGTTGAAAAATGGTAATATTTCGAGTTGTCCGTGTACATCACAGCCGAGGCCAGCGCCTCCTCCAGGGCCCGCACCGCCACCCGCGTCCTCTGCACTTCGGCCGCCGCCTTCATCCCAATCCTCGACCCGCGCATCACCGCGCTCCAGCTCGAGTAAATCGCGATCATCACCAGCGCGAAAATCGAGATCGCGATCATGATTTCGATCAGAGTGAAAGCCGCCCTTCCGCGCCACCTCGCCGCCGTGCTGTCGTGCGTTGTTTTCATCGCCCCATCGCCCCCCGCCGCCCCGCCGATAGCGGCCGAAAAAGGTAAATTCGGTTCTCGCTGTGCGTGATGTGCTTCCCCGCCGTCAGGCCGCCGACCTGCAGGTCCACTTGGAACAGCCCGTTCGTCCCCACCTCCGTGATCAGCCCGCCGCACGTGTAATTTGGGAACATGTGCTCAAAATGCGCGATGATCTCCGGCGGGATCGGCCCCTCCTCCAGCCGGTTGGTGAGCGACAGCTCCGCCGCCACCGTGTTCGCGTCGATCTCCATCGGCTGCAGCGCCCGCGCCTGCGCGATGCTCCGCGAGGTCAGCGCCAGGATGGCGAACACCGCCATGAAAAAAATCGACACCGCGATCATCACCTCCAGCAGGCTGAACGCCTGGCGCCTGCGCGTTTCGCTCGCCTCCCGTTTCATTTCACCACCTCGAATGCCGCCCCGGTGATGATGTCCACCTGCACCGTCCGGCGCACCCCGTCCTTATGGAACACCACCGTGAATTCGTCCGCCGTGCCATTCGGAAAAAACCGCGCGCGCGCCTCCGAGGCTCCCATCATGTCCACCAAGTTCACCGCGATCAGTTCAATGGCCACGTCCCGCCCCAGCAACCGCGGGAACTCCCCCGCCAGGCTCCCGCCCGTCCGCGGCGCCTTGTCCGAGCCGGGGAACGCCAGCCCCGAGGGATCCCGGATTTTGGACGCCTCCACCAACATCTCCGCCTCCGTCTCGCTCCGGTTTCGAATCACAAAATCATGGGGCCGGTTCTTCAGGATCGCCATGTCCCGCGCCAATTTGCACCCTTCCAGCACGTCGTTCACCGCCTTGGCCATCGGGTTCTTGGCCAGCGTCCGCCACATCATCGGGATGCCCGCCGTCATCACCATCCCCACGATCCCGATCACGATCATCACCTCGATCAGCGTGAACCCTCCCCGCTTGGACGCCCTCGTTCTCACGACTGCCCGATCGTCGACGTGATCGCGAACATCGCCGAAAGCACGCTGAACAGCAGGAAACCCACTCCTAGCGCCATCATGATGATCATCATCGGCTCGATCAAATTGGTCATCACCCGCAGCGCGATCCCAAGTTCATTCTCGTAGGTGTTCGCCACATTCTGCAGCGCCCCCGGCACATCCCCCGTGTCCTCGCCAATCTTCAGCAGGTCGATCATCAACTGCGGGAAAATTTTGCTTCGCGCCAGCGGCTGCGCGATGGTTTTCCCATCCGTCACTTCCTCCCGCGTCTTGGCGATCGCCTCCTTCAGGATGCGGTTGGGCATGATGTCCTCGGTGATCTTCAGCGCCGTCAGCACCGGCACCCCGTTGATCAACAAGGTCGACAGCGTCCGCGCGAACTGCCCAAACAAATTCAGCCGCATCACCCGCCCAACCACCGGCGCGTTCATCTTCCAATGGTCGATCGTCCGCCGCCCCCGCGCCGAGGTCTGGTACCGCTTGAAGATCATCGCCAGGCACAACAGCACCAGCATCACCAGCCACCAGTACACCTTGAAAAAGTTCCCCGCCCCCACCAGCATTTGCGTGGACATCGGCAGCGGCACGTTCAGCCCCTGGAAAATCGACATGAACTTGGGCAGCATCACCGTCATGAAGAAGAACATGATCACCACCCCCACCGTCGCCACCACCGCCGGGTAAATCAGGGCCGATACAAACTTCGCCTGCACCTCCGCGAACCGCTCGAAATGCGCCGCCAACCGCTGCAGCACCTCCACCAGCGCCCCGCTCTGCTCCCCCGCCCGCACCATGTTCACATACAAATCGTTGAACACCACCGGCTGCTTGGCCATCGCGTCGGACAGGCTCCTCCCCTCCATCACATCCTGCTTCAACTGCTTGCTCACGTCCGACGAGATTCCCTTGGACGCCAAATGGGTCATGCTGTTGAGCGCCACCGTCAACGGCATCCCGGATTTGAGCAGGTTTGAAAGCTGCTGCGTGAACGTCGCTAACTCCTGCAGCTTGGGCTTCCGCTGCCGGTTGAAAATCTCCCGCAGCGCCGGCGGCAGCAATCCCGCCCGCGTCTCCCGCGCCTTGGCCGCGCGCTCCGCCCGCGCGATCGCCGACCCCTTTGCCGCGTTGATCGCCACCGGCAGCAAACCGAGCCGCTCGATCTGCATCACCGCCGCGCCACGGTCCGCCACGTCGAGGATTCCCTCGACCACCTCGCCCGTCCGGCGTCGCGCCTTGTATGTGAACTGCGCCATAACTTCCTAATCAATAACCCAGCCTCTCAAAAAAGTTGCCTCTTTTCTCCGCGGTGCGGCCGCCCCCCGTTTCACTGCTTCACCCACTCCGCCTGGTAAAACGCGTCCGCCTGCGGCGGCGCCGGGTCCGCGTAGCGCAAAATAGGGTCCGCCAACGGGCCGTCCAACACCACTTGCCATTGCCCGGCCCCCGCGCCCACATTCTCCGAGCGCCACACCCGCAGCCGTTTTCCCACCGCCCCCTCCGTTTCAAATTGCCCCTGGCCCTTGCTCCTCATGGCCGGTTTCGGAAAAATTGCCTCCCGCAACCCAGGCGCCGGGGCGTTCTTCCCCGCGTCCCAATATTTGAAGCCCGCCTTCCAATCCCACATCGCCCAGCCCAATCCCAGCCGGTCCATCATCTCCCGCATCTCCCGGTAAAAATTCGCCCGCGACACCGCGTCGGCCAGCTCATAACAGCCAAACTCCCCCACATGGATCGGCCGCCCATAATAATCCGACCACGTCCGGGCCATCTCAAGGTTCGCCACAAACACCACTTTGCTCGACGGATTCTGGTCCCCCGGCGCCGTGTTGTGCCGGTTGATCCAATCAACCACCCACGGGACGCCGTTTGAGGGCGGTTTTGCCGTCAACGGGGATGCCGGTGGTCCGGGATAAACCACCCCTGTCGTCGCCGTCGCGTCCCCCGTCCAGGTCGCTCCCTGGTGCGTGAACAGGAACGGATCGTAGCTGTGCACCGTCACAATTAAATTCGCGTCGTTCGCCGGCAACGACAACGCGGTGAGCTGCCCAATGCTGTTGAAGTCCCCCGGGCCCACAAAAATGGTCCGGTCCGGGTTCGTCTGCCGGATCCGCCGGATCGCCTCCGCATAGATCGGATTCATCACACTGGTCGTCGCGGCGTCCTTCGGCTCGTTCAATAATTCGAACGCCACCAAGTTCGTCCGGCTCGCGTACCGCGCCGCGATCTGTTCCCACAATTTGTGGAACTTCTCCGTCTCCGCCCCCGGGTTCGTCGTCAACTCGTCAAAGTGGTGGATATTGACCAGGACTCCCAGCCCTTGGGCCAGCGCCCCGTTCACCAGCGCGTCAACCTTCTGCGCGAACGTTTCGGAAATGGTGAAATTCGGCGCCCCGCCCGCATAAGCGTTCCACCGGGCTGGGATCCGCACATGGTCAAACCCCTCCGCGCGAATCCGCGCAAAATCCGCCGATCCGTAGGTCTGCCCCCAATTCTGCCCCGCCGGCGCCTCCAGATAATTCCCCAAGTTCACGCCGCGCATGAATCGCAGCCGCGCCTGGTGCGCCGGCGAATTCGCGTCCGTGATTCGCGGACTGTCCACGAACCCCGCCGGAACCTGCGCCCTCGCATAAAACCGCAGGGTGGTCAGCCGCCCCCCCACGACATTCAAGGTCTGCCGCCAGCCCCCGTCATGCCAAGTCCTCGCGTACCGCGATCCCGCCACCGCCAAATCCCCCGAATCCACCGCCCCATCGCCGTACGGCCGGACCCACGGCGCCGGGACTCCCGCGCTCACCGTTTCGAAACTCCCGTTGGCCACCGTCACATTCGTCCCCGAAAGATTGTCCCACAACACCTCCTGCCGGTAGATCGGGTTCCCGGCGTTGGAGGACTGCTCCCACGGCCCCATCAGAGTCAAATTCACCGTCCCGCTGTTCTCCGGCGTGAATTGCACCAGGATTTCCGTCCAGCCAAAATGGATGATCTGAAAATTCGCGGTGTAACTGCGCGGCTGCTCCCCTGCCGCCACCCAATTCATCCGCACCATCGACCCACTCCCTTTCAACACCGTCCCCCCCTTGATCGAACCCACCCCGGCGGACGCGAACAAATCAAACCGCGCCGTTGCGCTCAATTTGGCCGGATTTTGCCCCATCGCCTGCGGCGCCAGGACCACGGCGCCCCCCAACAAGATTGCTTGAACGATCCGCATTCCAGCAATATGGGCCTCCCAAATCCCGTGTCAAACCCCGTCAAACCGTGTTGCCACTTTGGCCTTCCCCTTCCATTCTTGGGCCGTGCCGTTGCCAGAGCTAATCGAGATTGAACCCATCCAAACGCCCGTCTCCGCCGCCATCCGCGCGCCCGGCTCCAAGAGCGTCACCAACCGCGCCCTCGTCCTCGCCGCCCTTGGCCCCGGCCCCAAAACCCTGACCGGCGCGCTCTGGAGCGAGGACACCCAGGTCATGGTCGATTGCCTCCAGCGCCTCGGCTTTCACCTCGAGGTCCAGCCCGATCCCGAGGAGCGCTCCAACCGCACCATCCGCGTCAGCGGCCTCAACGGCCAAATCCCCAATTCCGGCTCCTCCGAGAAGCCCCTCGAACTGTTCGTCGGCAACGCCGGCACCGCCGCCCGCTTCCTCGCCGCCCTCGTCTGCCTGGGCCGCGGATTCTACCGCCTCAGCGGCGTCCCACGCATGCATCAACGCCCCCAGCGCGCCCTGTTTCAGGCCCTCCGCGAGCTTGGTTATTCCATTTCAGCCCTCGACGACCGCCTGCCCGCGCTGATCCACGGGTCCGGCCCGCGCCCCGGCTCATGCCAGGTCAGCCTCTGTGAAAGCTCCCAATTCGCCTCCGCGCTCCTCCTTTGCGCCCAAACCGGCGGCTGGAAAATCGAAGTCACCGGCGAAAACGCCGAGGAGTCGCCCTACGTCGCCATGACGTCCACGCTCATCACGCAGTTGGCCGCCTCCGGCGATTGCTTTCCCATCGAGCCCGACTCCTCCAGCGCCAGTTACCTTTGGGCCGCCGCATGGCTCCTCCGCCGCGATCCCCCCACAGCCCAATCGGCGGTGACCGTCCAGCAATGGCCCACCCAATTCCTCCAGGTGGACACCCGGTTCCCCCAGCGCATCGAGCCCGATCTGCCCGCCCGCCTCTCCCGCCTCGACGACCTGGGCGACAGCATCATGACCGCCATTGTCCTCGCCCCATTCGCGAAAAATCCGGTCCTCTTCACCGATCTGGGCCGCCTCCGCGTCCAGGAATGCGAGCGCGTCTCCGCCCTGCGCGCCGAGCTTTCCAAGTGCGGCGCCCAAATCCGCGAGGCGGGCGACACGCTCCAAGTCCACCCCGGGCCGCTCCATGGCGCGGAGATCGAAACATACAATGACCACCGCATGGCCATGTGTTTCGCCACTCTGGGATTGAAAATTCCCGGGATAAAAATCAAAAATCCCGGCTGCGTGAAAAAGACATTCCCCGATTTTTTCGAGAAACTCGCGGCCTACCCGCCCCACGGCCTCGGGGCCACCGTCAAGGATTCCACCGGCCGCCCCCTCGCCGGCCACGAACTGCTCGCCGAATGACTCCCCGCTTTCCCATTTTCACATCGATCGATTCCATAATTCCATGCCCGTGAACCCAGCCCCCATCGTCATCGCCATCGACGGCACCAGCGCCAGCGGCAAAAGCACCAACGCCCGCCGCATCGCCAAGGAACTCGGCTTCATCTATGTCGACACCGGCGCCATGTTCCGCACCCTCGCCTGGCATTGCCTCAAAAACAAAATCGACATCCACGACGCCAAGGCCGTCGCCGCCGCGCTCAAAAAATGGAGGACCGAGCTGAGGAATGTGCACGGCCAGGTGCGCCTCTTGGTCGACGGCTATTTCCCCGAGAAGGAGGTCCGCACCGCCGAGACCAGCGCGGCCGTCGCCCACATCGCCGCCATCCCCAAAGTCCGCGAATGGATGAAAAACGCCCAGCGCGATTGCGCCAAATTCGGAAACCTCGTCATGGAGGGCCGCGACATCGGCTCCCACATCTTCCCGGAAACCGAGTTCAAATTCTACCTGGACGCCTCCATCGAGGAGCGCTCCAAGCGCCGCATCGCCGATGGCGTCCGCGAGGACCTCGCCGCCCGCGACCAGCGCGACAGCCAGCGCGCCGCCGCCCCGCTCGGCGTCGCCCTCGGCGCCATGGTCATCAACAACTCCGGCCAAACCCCGGAGGAAACCAGCGCCATCATCATCCAGTCGGTCAAATCGCGCCTCGCCGCCCCCGCCGCCTGACCTCCCGCCCACAATGACTCCCAGCTATTTTCTGGGCCGGACCTTCTTCCGCCTCCTTTACGGCGCCTACTTCCGGTGGCGCATCCACAACCCGGAAAACGTCCCGCTTCGGGGCCCCGCCATCCTCGCCTCCAACCACGCCAGCTTCATCGACCCGCCCCTCATCGGCTCCCCCCTCCCACGGGAGATCAATTACCTCGCCCGCGAGTCCCTCTTCCGCTTCCCGGTCATCGGCTCGATCTTCCGCTCGTGGAACGCCGTCCCCGTGGACCGTGATGGCGGCGGCGCCGCCGGGCTCCGGGTCATCATGGATCGCCTGCAAGCCGGAGGCGCCATCCTCCTTTTTCCCGAGGGCACCCGCTCCGCCGACGGCTCCATCCAACGCGCGCATTCCGGCGTCGGCCTCATCGTCATCAAATCCGCCGCCCCGGTCATCCCGGTCCGGGTGTTCGGCACATTTGAAGCCTACAACAAAAAAATGCTCATCCCCCGCCCCCGCCGGATCAGCGTCAAATACGGCCGCGCCCTCGACCTCTCCACGCTCCGGGCCGAGGCCAAATCATGCTCCAAGGCGCGCCTCCGCGAAATCTATCATGAGGCCACCGAACGGATCATGGCCGCGATCAGCCAACTCCAACCGCACACGGATCGCTGCGTCTTTCCCTGATCACCTGACGGCCACTTTGTGCCGTTCCAGCGTCGTCCCTTCGCGATGTGCCAGCAGCGCCACCGCGTTGTTGTACTCCGCCAGCGCGCGGATCTCGTCAAACCGCCGCACCGTCAAGTCGCGCTGGAATTGCAGCACGAAAAAGCTCGTGCTCTTGCCGTTCTCCAGCTTTTTCTGCTCCGCCGCCAGCGCCTCCTGCGCGAAGGCCCTCGCCGCACGCGTCGCTTCCACCCGTTCAAAACTGGACCGGATCAGCTTCACCGCGTCATCCACCTGCACCATGATCTGCTGCTCCAGCCGTTTGTACTCCAGCAGCGCCATGTCCTTGTCCGCCTTCGCGCCGCGGTAGCGCGCCCGCGCCGCCCGGTTCCCCAGCGGAATGTCCAGGATCACCCCAAAGGAATAACGCGGGTTCGTCCCCCGCGGCAGGTCCCCCAGCACATCCGCGAAATCCGTGCCCCGCTCCGCGTGCCCATAGCTCCCCGTCAGGTCGAGCTGCGGATAAATCTGGTTTTTGCGCAGCTTGAGCGTGATGCCCGTTTTCTCGAGCTCATATTTGAGCTGCTGCAAATCCGCCCGTTTGTTCAGCCCATGGCCCCAACTTGCCTGCACGTCGGACAACGACGGCACCGCCACCAGCGTCTCCACCGGCTCGATGTTCACCGCGTTCCATTCCGCGTAATGGTCCGTGATCAGGCTCTTGAAAATGTTCTGCTGTTCGGACAGCCCCCGCTCCGCGTCGATCAACGCCGCCTTGGTCGAGGCCACCTCCGCCTCCGCCTGTTTTTCGTCCAGCGGCGCCAGCGCCCCAACCTCCACCCGCTTCTTGTTCTCCCTCAAAAGCTGGCTCGCCAACTCCAGCGCCGTCGCCTGCACCCGCACGTTCTCCCGCGCGAAGATCAGGTTGTAATAGGCCTGCTCCACCGCCAGCAGGGTGTTCATGATCTGCTGCCTCAACTGCTCTTCGCTGATCCGCAGGTTCCGACGGCTGATCTGCAGGGTCGCCCGCGCCGGATCAATCCAGAAATTCCGCAACAACGGCTGCGTCGCGCTCAGCGTCAGCCCGCCGGTGTACTCGTCCACGCTCGCTTGGCTCCCTTGGAATCGTCGGCTCGTCTTGTCCAATTGCCCGCCGATCCGGTAGGTCAGGCCGCTCGGCGCGTATCCCGCGACCCCGGTTCCAATATCCGCCCCATAACCCTCCCCCTCGATGATCTGCGACGGATACGGATTCCCAAACTGGTCAAATCCCCCCGGCAGTTTCGACGCCGAGTGGATCGTGTCCATCCGCAGGCTCGGCTCATAAACCGCATACGCCTCCGACAGCGCGTACTCCGAAAACTTGGGATTGTACCGCAGGATTTGGATGTCCAGGTTGCTTTGCAGCGCCATCTGCACCGCGTCCGCCAGCGAGATTTGGCGGGTCGGATTCGCGGCCGTGTTGGCTGTGCCGCCGGTCGCCGGAAGCGCCGTTCCATCGGCCGGTTGCGGTTGCTGGGCGGTCGTGGCCACGCCCGCCAGAAGGATCGCTAGAGCGGTTTTGTGCATTAAAGTGCGGAGCATGATGAAATTGTCAAAATTCGTCAAAGCATTGTGTGGCGCCCGATTGGATCGCTCCCCAACGCGGCAAACCACCCGCCTGGGCGCCTGCGCCAACCCACGCCAACACGCCCTATGACACCTCCCCACCCCGAAAGTTACAAACTTTCCTTCAGGTTGGACTCCTCGGCGCCAAACCCCCGGCTCACGCGGGCCGGATTTCGCGGCGACTCCCGACGCAAAGTCCTCGCGCTTCAGGCTTGTTCCGGGCGTCCCTTCGGGTAAAACCAGCCCATGAAATCCCTCTCCCTGTTGATCGGCGCCTTGCTCCTTTGCTCCCCGGCTTGGGCCGCCGACGCCCCGCTCCGGATCATCGCCTTTGGCGCCCATCCCGACGACTGCGAAATCCAGGCCGGCGGAACCGCCGCCCTGTGGGCCGCCCAAGGCCACAAAGTCAAATTCGTCTCGGTGACCAACGGGGACATCGGCCATTGGCGCGAAGCCGGAGGCCCCCTTGCCAACCGCCGCCTCGCTGAGGTGAAGGAGGCGGCCCGTCTCCTCGGGATCGAGACCGAAGTCTTCGACATCCACGACGGAGAACTCCTGCCCGACCTCGAAACCCGCAAGAAATTGACCCGCGCCATCCGCAACTGGAAGGCGGACCTCGTGCTCGGGCCGCGCCCGAACGATTACCACCCCGACCATCGCTACACCGGCATCCTTGTGCAGGATGCCGCCTACATGGTCACTGTCCCATTCTTCTGCCCGGATGTTCCGCACATGACCAAGAACCCCGTCTTCATGTACTACCCGGACCGTTTCCAGAAACCCAACCCCTTCAAGCCCGACGTCGTCGTCGCCACCGATTCCGTCATCGAAAAGCGCCTCGACGCGCTCGACGCCATGCCCTCCCAGTTTTACGAGGGCGGCGCCAATGGCTCCGCCGCCTTGGTTCCGACCGACCCCGAAAAGAAGCAGGCCCGCGCCAAGGCGGTGCGGGACGGATTCGCCCGCCGCTTCGCCGGCCAGGCCGACCGGTTCCGCAAGGAGCTGGCGGAATGGTACGGGGCGGACAAGGCGGCCACGATCAAATACGCGGAGGGCTTTGAAATCTGCGAATACGGCGCGCAGCCGTCCAAAGCCGACCTTGCCCGGCTCTTCCCATTCTTCGAGAAATAGCGTCCCACGTTGGAGGCCGCCCCATCCTACTTCGAATAATCCAGCAGGTGCTTCTGCAGGAAAAGGATCGTCGCGTAGAACTGGTAATCCACATTCCTCTTCTTCCGGAATCCATGGCCCTCGTCCTTCCCCATTAGATACCAGGTTTCGATCTTGTTCCCACGCAGCGCCGCCACCATCTGCTCCGATTCGCTCAACGGCACTCGCGGATCATTCGCCCCCTGGATCACCATCATCGGCCGGGTGATTTTCGCCACGTTCCTCGCGGGCGCGATCTTCTCCAGGTAATCCCGCACCTCCGGAATCCGTTCATCCCCGTACTCCGCCCGGCGCAGGTCCCGCCGGTACTCCTGCGTGTTCTTCAGGAACGTCAGGAAATCGGATATCCCAACGATGTCGATCCCGCACCGCAACTGGGGGCTGTAATGCACCATGGCGGCCAGCGTCATGTATCCGCCGTAGCTGCCCCCCATCACCGCCACCCGGTCCCCGTCCAGGCGCGGGTTCTTCTGCGCCCATTGCAGGATCGCCCCGATGTCGCGGACCGAATCCTCCCGCTTCATCGCGTTGTCCAGCGTCAGGAACGTTTTCCCATACCCAGCCGAGCCCCGCACATTCGGCACAATCAACGCGATGCCCAATTCATTGACCAAGTAATTCAGCCTGCCTTGGAACGAAGGCTGGCTCTGCCCTTCCGGGCCCCCATGGATCAGCACCAGGGACGGCCGCTTGCCGGTGAACCGCCGCGCCTCCGGGTAATACGCAAACGCCGAAATGTCCAGCGCGTCGAACGACTTCATTTTCACCAGTTCCGGCTCCACAAATCGCTCCGGGCTCAACCCACCGGCCTCCGACTGCGTCCACCGCTCCACCTTACCTTTCAGCGTCACCGAATGGACGTCCCCCGGCTGTTGCGCGGAACTCAGCGAAAACGCGACCTCTGCGTTCTTCTCGTGCCAGGCCAACCCGGTGATCACCCCTTTTGGCAATTCAGGCCGGAGTTTTTCTTTCCCCGATTTGGGATCCACAAATCGCAGCACGCTCCACCCATCCTCATTGCTCACGATCGCCAGTGTTTTCCCGTCCGGCGACAAGTCGAAGTCCGCGATGTCCCAAGGAATGTGGCTCGTCAGCACATTGAAAACGCCCAGCCCCGCCGGGCCGATCTCCGCCCTCACCAGCCGGCGAAACTCCGACTCCCGGTCCGTCGTGAAAAAGATCGACTTCCCATCCCTCGAAAATTTCCCGCCCGCATAGGAGATTTTCTCCTTCGTCTCCGGCGCGGGCGTCAGCAGCCGCGGGCTCCCACTCCGCAGGTCCAGCAACAAAAGGGACGACTCATTGATCGACACATAATTCAGCAGCAGCAGCTCCATTTCATCCGGCGACCAATCCAGCACGGACCATCCACCTCCGCTGACCTGCAACGCCAGCCTGCTGGAGGCTGGGTTCGCCGGGTCGATCACGTGAATGTCGTTGTCCTTCCCGTTCCGCCGCGTCGACGTGAACGCCAGCATTTTCCCCGACGGCGACCAGGGCCCCATGATGTTCCGCGAGGCGCCATCCGTCAGGAGCGTCGCGTGTGGGCTGTCCACGTCCTGCCGGTAAATCTGGAAAAACTCCCCGCCCCCGGTGTCCTGCTGAAAAACCAGGAACGCCGCGTCCAGCGGGCGGAACAACGCGTTCGCCACCGGTTCCTTCTGGAACGTCAGTTGTTTGCGCGCCCCTCCCGGCGCGGAAACCTGGTGCAACTGCACCGTCTCCGCGAACCGTGTGCCGATCAACACCTCCCGCCGCACCGGGTGCCAATCAAGCAGCGCCGCGGTGCGCGCTTCCAAATATGGAGCCGCCCCCCGCGCCAATGGGTCTGGAATCGCCGGAATCTGTTCCGCCACCAAGTTCTCCGGCAACGGCACAGCCGCCCGGGACATGGCGCACAAGGTGAGGAGAACGGCGAATCGAATGAGGCTTAGTTGGCTTCGCATCGGGCCACGCTATCCCAACCGCCCGCGTTTGGGGAGCCCAAGAATTTCCCGCCGCCGCGCCGCGCATTCGTTCACTTCACGCCGAAAGCATACAGCGCCGTCGCCGTCCGGAAGAGCGCCATGTTTTCGACCAAAGCCGGGGTCGCCATCGTTTGTTCGTTCAGCTTGTTTTGCGCCAGGATGGTCGGCCCTGCGGCGGCGGCTTCGATCACCGTCACCACTCCATTCTGGCTCGTGAAGTAAACCCGCCCATCCGCCGCCACCCCCGACGCGTAATAATCCCCCGGGGCATTGATCCGTTCATCCTGATACACAACCTTCCCTTCCTTGGCGTCGTAGGCCGAAATCAGCCCCCCATTTTTCACCGTGAATAGCCGGCCCTGATAATAAATCGGCGAGGAGACATACGGCAGGCTCCGCGTTGATTTCCACGCCACATGCGTCTTCGTGATGTCGCCCGCCCCTCCCCGGCGAATCGCCAGCACGGCGTTCCCAGCCTTTGTGAACATCTCCGCCATGTTCGCCCATTCCTCCGCCGTCACCACCCCGTCCTTGTCCAAATCCATCTGGGTGAACCGGTCTTTCACCGGCCCGTCCGGGAGTTCATCCCGCACGAAGCTCCCGTCCTTGTTCTTGTCATGCGCCCCCGCATATTCCTCGAATGGCGGCATGGTGATCCGGCTGTCCTCATCCCCGCCCACATTCCAGCTCGCGGAAAACAGGAGGTCCGTCGTCGCCGCCGGCGAGCTGGTCGCGACACGCGAGGTCCCGCTGTAACGCCAATTCTCCGCGCCCGTCATCGGATCATACGACGTCAGCCAAATCGATCCGGGGACGATCAATTCCTCTCCCCCCGTGCGCCGCCAATGGAACGGCGTGGCGAAACTCCGCCGAAATTGCGGCCGCTCCACATGCCAGATCGTTCGCCCAGTCTTCTTGTCCCGCGCCTCCACGAACGACCCCAAATCCTGGTCGCACACCACGATCAGTTTGCCCCCGACCAATATTGGCGACGCGCTGGTGCCAAACTCCACCACCGGCGCAGCCACCGGCTCCCGCCATTGTTCTTTCCCCTCGAAATCATACGCCAGGACCCCGAACGACCCAAAAAAAACGTAAACCAATTCCCCGTCCGTCGCCGGCGTCGGCGTCGCCGGGCTCCCCAACCTGTGGGTTGGCTCCAGCTTGTCCGCCGGCGCTGCCCGGCGCCAAAGGACCGCCCCATTCTTCCGGTCGATCGCCACCGTCTCCAGCCTCCCCTCATTGACGGCCGTCAAAAACACCCGGTCGCCCCACACCACAGGCGACGAATTCCCCGGCGGCAGCGCGATCTTCCACAGGACATTCGTGCCGGGCCCAAAATGCGCCGGCGGCCGCGCCGTGCTTGAGACCGCATTACCGCCCGGCCCGCGGAACTGCGGCCAGTTCTCCCCGGCTCCAGCCGAAAGGCAAAGCGCAATGGCGATCACGGCGCAGGAGGGAAGGCGGCTCGGCTGGTGCATGTCAAAAAAGAAGGGCGGTTTTTGGCCGCCCGTTCGTTGTTTATTGGGGGTCGTTGGCTACTTCTTCTCTTCCACTTTCCGCTTGGCTTCCCAATCCCGCGACACTTCCTCGCCATCCCGGTTCTTCCCGGTGATCTTTCCCTTCAACGAGTCGCCCGAAATTTTTCCGGCATACTTCTGGACCATCGTGTTGCCATTGAACTCCCGGGTGATCGTGAAGCTCACTTCGTCCCCGGAGACTTTCCCGTCGCTGATCTTGATGTC
The DNA here is from genome assembly GCA_964611245.1 of uncultured Verrucomicrobiota bacterium. Lineage (GTDB taxonomy): Bacteria > Verrucomicrobiota > Verrucomicrobiia > Limisphaerales > SXQI01 > CAZSXX01. Next base: position 16,636 of record CAZSXX010000038.1, read on the forward strand.
ATCCTGGTTCTGGCGGCCATTGATCGTCCCCATCAGCTTGTCGCCCTCCACTTTGAGCTTCAATGTGCTGGTCCGCTCCGGCCCGCCGTTGCGTCCCGGCGTGGTCCAAGTCCAGGTGCCAGTGGCGTCCGCGGCCTTGGCTGTGGTCGTGAGGGTGAACGTGAGGGCAAGGCACGCGAGGAGTTGAACTGCCCGGGAGAGGATTCGTTGCATAGTGTTTACGAGGGTTTGGGCAACACTGCCTGAAAGCCCCATGGCTGGCAATACCCTTAAAAACGGCTTTTTTTCGGCCCAATGCCACCCGCCCCAGGCAACTACGCCTTCTCTTCGATGATTTCCCGCCGGGGGCCGTTGAGCAGTTGCTCGATGAAATTCGTTGAATAGACGCCCCGCCGGAAGTTCGGGTCCTGCAAAATCGCCAGTTGAAACGGGATCGTCGTCTTGATCCCTGTCACCATGTATTCCCCCAGCGCCCGCGTCATCTTGTCCATCGCCTCGCGCCGGTCCTTGCCATAGGTGATCAACTTGCCCAGCAACGAGTCATAATGCGGCGGAATCGTGTAACCCGCGTACGCATGGCTGTCCACCCGGACCCCCCTCCCGCCGGGGGCGTAATACATCTCGATCCGCCCCGGCGACGGCCGGAAATCGTCAAATGGATCCTCCGCATTGATCCGGCACTCGATCGCATGCCCCTTGAATGTCACATCCCGCTCCGCGATCCGGAGCGGTTCCCCCATCGCGATCAAAATCTGCGCCCGCACGATGTCGATGCCGGTCACTTCCTCCGTGATCGGATGCTCCACCTGCACTCGCTTGTTCACCTCCAGGAAATAGAAATTCCCGGAATCATCAACAATGAACTCCACCGTCCCGGCGCTCGTGTACTTGCACAACTCCGCCAACCGGACCGCCGCTTTCCCCATCTTCTTCCGCAAATCCTTGAATTTGTTTTCTATCAGCGGCGACGGCGTCTCCTCCACGATTTTCTGGTTCCGCCGCTGGATTGAGCAATCCCGCTCGCCCAGATGAATGATGTTCCCTCGTGCGTCCCCAAGTATCTGGAACTCAATGTGATGCGGATTCTCGATGAACTTCTCGATGTAAACCGCCGAATTCCCGAACGCCTTCTCCGCCTCGCTGCGCGCGGTGTGGTACCCCTTGACCAACGAAATGTCATTGTGCGCGACCCGCATCCCTCGCCCGCCTCCCCCCGCGATCGCCTTGATCATCAACGGGTAGCCAATCTTTTTGGCGCACGCCAACGCCTCCTGCTCGTTGCCAATCAACCCATCCGACCCTGGGGGGACCGGCACTCCCGCCTTCTTGGCCAATGCGCGGCTGACCGATTTGTCCTCCAGCGCGTTCATCGCGTGCGAACTCGGCCCGATGAACCGGATGTTGCAGCTCTCGCAAACGTCCGCGAAATGCGCGTTTTCCGACAGAAAGCCATATCCGGGATGAATCGCGTCCACGTCCGCGATCTCCGCCGCGCTGATGATTCGGTCAATCCGCAGGTAACTCTCCGAGCTCGGCGCTTTCCCGATGCAAATCGCCTCATCCGCCATGTGGACATGCATCGAGTTCACGTCCGCCTCGGAATAAATCGCCACCGTTCGGATGTTCAACTCCTTGCACGCGCGAATGATGCGCACGGCAATCTCCCCGCGATTGGCTACCAGGACTTTTTCAAACATGCGTCAGAGTGGCCGAATCTTGAACAACGCCTGCCCGAACTCCACTGGCTTGGCGTTCTCGAGCATCGCTTGGGTGATCACCCCCCGGACCTCCGCCTTGATTTCGTTCATGACCTTCATCGCCTCGATGATGCACACAACTGTATCCGGGTTAACTTCTGTGCCAACTTCCACATAGTTCGCCGCTTCCGGCGAAGGCGCCCGATACATCGTTCCAACCATCGGCGATTTGATTTCCAACTCATTCGAAACCACCGCGGCCACAGGTCCAACCCCTGCGGGCGGCAGCGCCGCCTGGGCCATTCCACCGCCCCCGGCGCCCCCGGTTTGCGCCGGAAGATATATCTGCGTCCCAGGCCCCTCCTCCATCATTTGCCCATTGGTCCGCTTCAGCTTGACCTTGAAGTCTTGCTTCTCTAACTCGAACTCCGAGATCGAGTTTTTCTTCATCAGATCAATGATGGCTTTGATATCCTTCAGATCCATGTCACCTCGATTGGGTTAGAGGTTGAACTGCATTGACGGTAATCATCTTTTTTCAAAAAGCCCGTAAGCAAAAAAGCAGTGCCGTGATTCCGACCCTGCTTGTTCAGTGTTTGCAACTGGGCGCGAGAGTATGGGCCACTCCATCAGGCGTCAAGCCCCGATTCCACTACCCCGGCAACCCCTTAATTCCATGCCAAAATGTTTGACTCTAGGCCAGTTGATGGGCCCCGTTAATGTTAACGGCTGCTTCCAATCCCAAAACATACGAAAACGGGCCAAATCCAGAAATTTGCCCCTGGCACACCGCCGCAATCATCGATTGATGGCGGAATTCCTCCCGGGCATGCACGTTGGAAAGGTGGATTTCGACCGTCGGAATTCCCACTGCGGAGATGGCGTCGCGCAGCGCGACGCTCGTGTGGGTGTAGGCCGCGGCGTTGATCACGATGGCGTCAAATTCCCCCTTGGCTTCATGGATCCACGTCACCAATTCCCCTTCGTGGTTGGACTGCCGAAACTCCACCGTCGCCCCCAGGCTGTTCGCCCTGCCCTTCACCCTTGCCTCAATGTCGGCCAAAGTCGCCTTCCCATAAACCGTCGGCTCCCGGGAACCCAGAAGGTTGAGGTTCGGCCCGTTCAGGAACAGAACTCGCATCGACCGAACTTACTTGGCCCTCGCGGGCCTGTCGATGGGAATCCGGGCGCTCAAAAGCCATCCCAACAGCAAAAAGGCGGACCACGCAATCGCCGGAATATACAACCCAAATTCTACAAAGCTCTGCAGGCTCCAACCCAACAATCCCAGCCAGACCGCCAAGTGCAGCGCCGACTGCCGCACCACCCGGTGCCCCAAAACCATCGCGCTTCCGACAAATGCCCCAAACAAAACGAACGCCGGCCATCCGCTGTCGCAGGCCTGCTCCAGGTAATCGTTGTGCGTCAACCGCGCCATCTCCGCCCCCTCCGGCTTGATCGGCCCAAAGGTCTTCGCGAATGTCCCCGGCCCCGCCCCCACCATTGGCCGCTGGTTCGCGATTTTGAGCGCCGCCTGCCAATAAATCACCCGTGCGCCCGCGCTCGTCGCCCCCTTGGAAAAGTAATCCCGATACTTGATCAGGAATCCGGCCAATCCCACCGCCACCACCGTGACGGCCACCCCCCATTTGACTGCCGCTTTGACCCGCCAATGCAGCAGCCACGCCGCCAGCATCGCGATCGCAATCAGCCACCCCGCCTTCGATCCCGTCCAATACAGGCACAAAACCCCGCACAAACCGAATCCTCCCACCGCGACCTTCCGCAGTACC
>CAZSXX010000039.1:0-16702 GCA_964611245.1 uncultured Verrucomicrobiota bacterium
CTTCAATTCGACCCGAGCGGTGCCGTCGGCGTCGGTGCGGAGGTCGGGCCGCCAAAAGGCGGTGGAGCGGAAATCGGCGCGGAGATGGGGTTCGGGGGCGGAGGGGCCGGCCGGGGCGGCGTCCGCCATGGACGCTTCCATCCTCATTGGCGCCATCATCCTGACGTCTCCCCCCCGGCCAGCGAACCCGGCGCTGAGCGTCTGGCTTGCCTTCGCGCGCGGCTCCGGAGCGGAAGGGGGAGGCGCGTCGTCACCGGCGCGATAGGCCCATTCGTCGAAGGAGGAGCGGGTGATGACGCGTTGGAAACGGCGCTGGCCGAAGAAGGCCTGGCGGATGTCCGGGGCGGTTTCCTGCTGGATGTAAAAGACGGCTTCGTCAACGAGGCCGAACTCGACTTCGGCGGCGACGGGCTTGCCTTCGTGGTTTTTGGCAGTGACGACGAAGGAGCCGGGCTCGTTGACGCGAAATTCCATTTGGCTGGGCTCGATGGAGAGGTTGAGGAAATGCTGGGCGGGCGGGACGACGATTTCCTTGTTGTCCGAAAAAATGGCGCGGCCACTGACCATGATGGCGTCGATCCAGAAATTGGGGATGTGCTCGGGGCCGACGTCGATCTCGATGAGTTTGGTGGGGCCGGCCATGTGGATGAGTTCGCGGCGGAAAATGCGGTCGGAGCCGATGGTGAGGAGGACGTGGCGGCCGGCGTCGGGGACGGTGAGCATGATCGAGGCTTTTTGGCCGGCGCGGAAGGAATCTTTGTCGAGGATGATTTCGAGGCCGCCATGGCGGTAGCCGAGGTCGGCGGTGGCGCCGGTGACGGCCCAGATGGCGGTGTCGGCTTTGACGGGGGGGCCTTCGTTGCCGTCGGGGCGGGGATCGGCGCTGAGCCAGGCGACGCGGTAGTAGCCCTCCTTGGGGGGCGTGAACGTGAAGGTGGCCTCGCCGCCGGCGGCGGTAGTGACGGTTTGGGAAAGCAATTCGTCGCGCTCGTAGTGGCCCGCTTTTTTCTGCCAGGTTTCGCGCGTGACGGTGACCTTGCCTTTGACGGCGAGGCCGCGGTCGTTGGCGTCGGTGGCCTTGAAAACAATCTCGGCTTTGTCACCGGGGCGATGGAGGGAATGCGCCGCTTTGGCGTAAACGCGGTGGCTTTGGCGGGAGACGCGGACCGTGCCGGAGCCGATGATTTCGCGGCGGGAGGAATCGGTCAGGCGGGCTTCGATGGAAAACTCGACGTCGTCGGTCCCGAAGGAGGCGGTTTCGAGGGTGATGGCGGCGCGGCCGTTTTCGTCGGTGACGAGATCCTTCTCGAAGGCAATCTCGCTGGGGCGATGCCAAGGGCCGCGCGGGGCGTAGTCCTGGAAGAGCCAGGGGGTGGAACGGGGCCAGGAGAAAATGTGGTGGAGCTGGTTGGTGCGGACGACGACGTGGACGGGGGCGTTTGGGACGGGGCCGCCGAAATAATATTCGCCACGGATGGCGACCTCGATTTTTTCGCCGAGGCGGACGATTTTGGGGCGGCCCTGGTCTTGCGGAGGTTCAACGGTGACCTTGAATTCCGGGAGCTTGTATTCTTCCAGACGGAAGGAGGCGGAGCCGATGACCTGGCGGGCGCCGTCGGGGTGGAAAAGGATTTGATATCGGCCGAGCGACATTTCAGAGGTGAGGGGAAGTTCGCCCCAGGCGCTGCCGAAGGTGTTCAAGGTGACGCTTCCTTCCTTCACTTTGGCGCCTTTTTGGTCGAGGATGGAATAGGCGAGAGCCTCACCGGCGGGTGTGGCCATGAGCTCCTTGTCCACGCGGCGGGCGGTGACTTTCCAGTGGAGCTTTTCCCCGGGCCGGTAGGCGGGGCGATCCGTGACGGCGAAGATTCTCCATACGGACCCGGCGGCGCGGAGGGGGTTGGCGAGGAGAGGATGGGGGCGGCTTTGGGCGAGGGCGGGGCGGCCATCGGATTCAACGAGGATCCGGGCGAGGGCGGAGGCGGGGAGTTCGGGCGGGAGCTCGACGAGGCCGTTTTCGTCGGTGGTGCGGGTGCGATCGATTGTTTTTTGGTCGCGCGGCGAGATGGTGGTCTCCCAAACCTTGACGGTGGCGTTGGGGATGGGGGCGCCGGTCTCGACGTCGCAAACAAAGATGAGCATGCGGTCGGAGGCCGTTTGGGTGACGACGGCGAGATCGGTGACGAGGAGGAGTTCCCGGGCGCGGTGGGGGCCGCTGGAGGCTTCGAGGAGGTAGGCGCCGACGGGAAGTTTGCCGTCGATGGAGATATTCTCGGAGAACGATTCGTATTGGGCGTCCTGGGCGAGGTCGCGTGACCAGCGCTTGACCAACTCACCGGAGCCGGGATCGAACGAGGCGGACCAACCGGCCAAGCGGCGCATGTCCGAGGGAAGTTTGAAATCCTGGATCAGATTGAGTTTGCGCAGGGTGAACTCGACGGAGCGGATGTTTTTGTAATGGAGGCTGAAGTGGGCGGCGGAGCCGGGGAGGAAAATGGATTGGACGAAGACGGAAAGGGAGGCGCCTTCGATTTCGGCGATCTCGCGTTTGGCTTGTGCGACAAACTGTGCGTTTTCGGGGAACTCGGCGACGATGCGGCGGTGGATGGCGAGGGCTTTTTTGGGATCGGGGCGGCCGATGGGGTTGCCAGTCTCGTCCCAAGCAAGACGGCCGGACCAGCGGAGCCAGGAGGCATATTCCTGAAGGGCGTGCTCGTAGAAGGGCTGGCCCTTGCCCTCGGCGAGGGAGGCTTCGAAGGCGGCGGCGGCGCGCGGGATTTCGAGGGGATTGCCGGTGGAGAAGCGCTGGCCGAGGAGGTCATGGGCGCGGTCGCGGTCTGCGGCGTCCCGGGCAATGCGGGTGACGTTTTCGAGGGCTTGATTGAAGGCGGGATGGCGCTCCACTTGATTCCCGGAATCGACGATCCACCAAACGATGTCGAGGTAGCGGCGGCGGGCGAGGTCGAGATCGCTGGAGCCAGCCCACCAATCGAGGGCCTTTTCGAGGTGAGCCCAGGCGGCTTGGGAATGGCCTTCGAAATCATGGCCGCCGCGGAGCAGTGGGCGGGGGTCGGGCTCCATCTGGGCGAGCAACTGGCCGAGGCTTTCCTGGCCTTCGGCCCAGACGCGATCTTGTTCGTCGGCGCGGTCCAGGCCGCGCACCAACCCTTCGAGCAGGGCCCGGGCCTGCTGGGCGGCTTCGATCCCCTGCCCTTCGGAGACATCGCCGGCCATGGCGCCGCGCCAGAGGGTGTCGGCGAGGCGGGTTTGGACCCAGCGGCTTTCATCGGAGGCGAGTGACTTGATGTCCATCGCCGCGTAGAGGGCATGGGCTTGGGAGAATGATTTTTCGTGGTAAAGCTTTTCGGCGGCGGGGTTGATGGCCGCGAAATCCCCCGCCAGCAGGCGGCCAAGGCAGGCGGCCCAAACCATGACCCAGACGATTCTCATGCCCAATAATAAATTAGGGAGCGGCTTTACGCCAAGATTCCTTTGATGGGGGCGGATTGGTCCACGCCGGTGAGGCGGACGTCGAGGCCCTGGAATTTTTGGGAGAGCCGTTTGTGGTCGACGCCGAGGAGGTGGAGCATGGTGGCGTGGAGGTCGGCGACGGAGACGACGTTTTCGACGGCGCGATAGCCGAGGTCGTCGGTGGCGCCGAAGGTGACGCCGCGCTTGATCCCGCCGCCGGCGAGCCAGATGGAGAAGCCCTTGTTGTGGTGGTCGCGGCCGGGGGCGCCCTTGTTGGTTTGGGCCATGGGGGTGCGGCCGAATTCGCCGGCCCAGACGACAAGGGTGTCGTCGAGGAGGCCGCGCTGTTTGAGGTCGGAGAGGAGGGCGGCGCAGGCTTGGTCGGTCTCGAGGGCCTTGCCGGGGAGATACTCGCGGAGGCCGTTGTGGTGGTCCCAATCGCGGTGGTAAAGCTGGATGAAACGGACGCCGCGCTCGGCGAGGCGGCGGGCGAGGAGGCAGTTGGAGGCGAAGGAGCCGTCACCGGGGGAGCAGCCGTATTTTTCGCGGATGGCGGGGGGCTCGCCCCGGGTGTCCATCAATTCGGGGACGCTGGCCTGGAGTTGGAAGGCCATTTCGTATTGGGCAATGCGGGCGGCGATTTCGGGGTCGTCCACGACCTGGTCGCGGGCGGCGTTGATGGAGTTGATGGCGTGGACAAGGTCGCGCTGCTGGGGGCGAGCGAGGCCGGGCGGGTTGTTGAGATAGAGGACGGGGTCGCCTTTGCCGCGGAATTCGACGCCCTGAAAGCGGCTGGGGAGGAAGCCGGCGGACCATTGGCGGACGGAGATGGGCTGGGGAGAGCGGCCGGCGCCCTGGGAAACGAGGACGACAAAGCCGGGGAGCTCGGCGGATTCGCTGCCGAGGCCGTAGGTGACCCATGAACCCATGGAGGGGCGGCCCATGATCTGGGAGCCGGTGTTCATGAAGGTGTGGGCGGGATCGTGGTTGATGGCGTCGGTGGTGAGGGAGCGAACGATGCAGATTTCATCGGCGACGGAGCCGAGGTGGGGAAAGAGCGTTGAAATCTCCGCGCCGGAGGAGCCGAAGCGCTGGAAGGGATATTGGGGACCCAAGCAAACGAGCTTCTCGCCCTGGAGCTGGGCGATTTGCTGGCCTTTGGTGAGGCTCTCGGGCATGGGCTGGCCGTCCATTTTGGCGAGGTGCGGCTTGAAGTCAAAAGTCTCCAACTGGGAGGGTCCGCCGGCCATGGTGAGCCAGATGACGCGCTTGATTTTGGGGGCGTGGTGGAGTGGGCGGACAGCGCCGGGCCAGGGAGACTCGGCGTGGAGGATTTTTGGGTCCAGGATGGAGGCGAGGGCGAGGGCGCCGAGGGATTTGCCGCCACGCCCGAGGAAGGCGCGGCGGGTGAGTTGCTGGGATTCCGCCTGGCGGATTTCCTCAAACGGGAGCATGGAGGAAATAAAACACCCTTGCCCGGATTGGGCAAGGGTTTGACAGCCGTGGCGGGGAAAAATCCCCGTGGGCGCGTGCTATTGAGTCACGGAATCCGTAACGGGAGCGCGGAGGCGGTAGAAGCGCGTGGCGTGCTCAACCGGGGAAGGATCGGTGACTTCGACGGCGCCGGTGACGATGCGTTCCTCAAAGATCTGCTCCCACGCGGCGAGGTCGGAGCTGGCGTCGAGGATGACGTAGGCGCCGATCGGGCCACCGATGGTCAGGAGCGGGATGCCATCCACGGTCCAGCGGAGGCTGACAATGGTGATCGGCGCTTCGCTGCCGACGACGTCGCCGACGCCGAAATCATTGTCGAGGATGGTGAGGGTGGTGACGGAATTGGTGCCCACGGTGGCTTCGCCCGTCGGGCTCGACAACGTGAGGGTGAGCGTCTCGTCGCCTTCGGCGTCGATGTCATTGGTGATTCTGACGCCGACGGTCTTGTTGGTCTCGCCGGGCTTGAAGTTGAGCGTGCCGGTGGCGGCGGTGTAGTCGCTGCCAGCGGTGGCGGTGCCATTGGCGGTGGTGTATTGGACACTGGCGGCGCCGACCACGCCGCCGGTGCGGCGGATCGAAAGGGTGGCCGTGCCGACATTCTCCGCGACACTGACCTCATTGGTCAGGACGGCGAAGACGCTGTCGTTGTCGCGGATGGTGACGGTGGCGTTGGTGTGGGAGCCAAGGATGACCGCGGAGCCAGTGAGATTGGTGAGGCTGAGAGAGAACGTCTCGTCGCCTTCGACCGAGGTGTCGTTGGAGAGCGGGACGGTGATCGTCTTGGAGGCTTGGCCTGGATCAAACGTGAGGGTGGCGTTTGTGGCGGTGTAATCCGATCCATCCTCAGCGGCGCCATCGGCGGTGAGGAAGTCGACCGTGACGGTGGAATTGGTGCCGCCGGTGCGCTTGACGGTGAGGGTGACCGTGGTGGCGGTTTCGAGGACGGCGACCGCGTTGGTGGTGAAGGCGATCGAGCTGTCATCCTCGATGATGGTGATGGTCGTGTTCGTGTAATTGACCAGGGTGGCCCCGCTGGGGTTGCTCAAGCCGATCTTCAAGGTTTCGTTGGCCTCGATGTCGCTGTCGTCCACGATGGGGAGCGTGACCGTCAGCGTGGTGACGCCGTTGGTGAAGGAGAGGCTGCCGTTGGTGCCGAGGTAGTCGACGGAATTGGTGGCGGTGACGTCGGTGAAGGCGTAATCCACGCTGACCGTGCCGCTGGTGGAGCCGGTGCGGTTCACGGTGAGGACAATGTTGGTGGCGTCCTCGGAAACGGTGCGGGTGGAGGTGGCCAGGCCGAGGCCGATGTCGTCCTCGGTGATGGTGACGTAGGCGGTGTTGGTGCCACTGAGGAGGGCGCCGCCGGTGGGGTTGGAGAGGAGGACGGAGAACGTCTCGTCCGACTCGACGGACGAATCATCCACGATCGAGATGGTGATGGACTTGTTGGTGTCGCCGGGGGCAAAGGTGAGGACGCCGTTGGTCCCGGAGTAGTCCGCTTTGCCGGCGGTCCCGGGCTTGATGGCATAGGCGATGGTGTTGGTGAGCGTCAAGGTGCCGGCGCGGTTGACCGTGAGGGTGACGTCGCCACCATCCTCCGCGATGGAGACCGTGTTGGTTTCCCAACTGAAGGTGCTGTCGTTGTCCGTGATGGTGAGCGTCACCGTGTCGTTGGTGCTCAGGGTCGCCTCCGCCGTGGGGGATGAGAGGACAAGGCTGAAGACCTCGTTGGTCTCATAGGCGGTGTCATTCAGGATGGTGAGCGAAATCAACTTGTTCGTCTCGCCCGCCTTGAAAGTGAGGGTGCCGGAGGCGGCGGTGTAATCCGAACCGGCCGTGGCGGTGGAGTTGGTGGTGGCGTAGGCGACGGTGGCGGCGGCGGCCACCCCGCCGGTGCGGGTGATGGCGACGCTGACTTTGCCCACGGACTCCGCGACGGTGACGGCATTGGTGGCGACGGCGATCACGCTGTCGTTGTCCAAAACCGTGACGGCGGCGACGGTGAGGGAGCCAAGGACGGCGCCGCCTGGATTGGAGATGGTGACCGTGAACGTCTCGTCACCTTCGACCGAAGTGTCGTTGGTGAGCGGGATGGAAATGGCCTTGGTGGACTGGCCGGCGGCGAAGGAAAGCGTGTTGGTGGTGGCGGTGTAATCCGCGCCCGCCGTGGCGGTGACGTCGGCGGTGACGTAGTCCACGGTGAGGACGTTGTTGGTGCCGCCGGTGCGGGAAACATTGATTAGGACGCTGGTGGCGCTCTCCAAGACCGAGACGGCGTCGGTGGCGAACTGAATGGAGCCGGTGTTCTCGATGATGGTGACGACGGCGTTGGTGGGCGAGACGGCGTCGAAGCCGGTGTCGGCCGTCTGGATCTGGACCTCGAAGGTTTCATTGGTGTCCACCTCGGAATCCTTCGAGAGCGGGATGGAGAAGGCGAGGCTGAGCTGGCCGGTGGAGAAATTCAGGTTCGTGTTGACGGCCGTGAAGTCCGTGTTGGTGGCGTCGCCCGTGTAGGCCGTGAGCAGGGTGGCGGCAAAGGCGGTGTTGGTGTTGCCGACGCGGGTGAGCGTCACCACCGCGTTCGCGCCCTCCACGCCGGAGTAAGTGGTGGCGGAAAGTTTGAAGGCGGTGTCGTTCTCGCGGATGGTGATGACGGCCGCGTTGGTCCCGGCGATGACGCCCCCGCTTGGGTTGCTGAGGGTGAGCTTGAGGGTTTCGTTCGACTCGACGACGGCGTCCTTGATGATGGGGATGGTGACGGTGAGGCTGGACACGCCGTTGGTGAAGGTGAGGGTGCCGCTCGTGTTGGTGTAATCATCGTCCGCGAGGGCGGTGAGGTCCGAAGTGGCGTAGTCGACCGCGACGGTGGAGGTTGTGTCGCCAGTGCGCCGGACCGTCAGGACGACATTGGTCGCGTCCTCCCAAACCGAGGCGGAGGTGGCCAGGAAGGAGACCGCGGCGTCATTCTCGGTGATGGTGATGGTGGCCACGTTGCCGCCGCCGATGGCCGCCCCGCCGGTGGGGTTGCCGAGCGTCAGCGTGAAGGTCTCGTTCGTTTCGATGAGGCTGTCGTTGATGATGGCGGCGGTGATGGTCTTGTTGGTCTCGCCCACGGCGAAGACCAGGACGCCGTTGGTGGCGGTGTAGTCGGCGGTGGTGGCGGACCCGGCCTTGAACTGGTAGGGGACGGTGTTGGTCAGCGAGAGCGTGCCGGTGCGCACGACCGTGATGGTCACGGTCCCGTCATTCTCGGCGACGGACACGGCGTTGGTTTCAAAGCTGATGGTGCTGTCGTTGTCGACGATGGTCACGGTGGTGACCGCGTTGGTGCCCAGGGCGCCCTCGCCGGTGGGGGTGTTCAGCCCGGCGGTGAAGGTCTCGTCCCCTTCATAGGCGGTGTCGTTGGTGATCTTGACCGTGAACGTCTTGTTGGTCTCCCCGGCCGCGAACTTGAGCGTGCCGGAGGCGGCGGTGTAATCCGAGCCGGCCGTGGCGGTGCTGTTGGTGGTGGCGTAGTTGACGTTGGCGGGGCCGACCAGGCCGCCCGCGCGCAACACGCTGATGGTCACCGTGCCCGCCGTCTCGGACACGTCCACCTCGCTGGCGGCCACGGAGAAGACGCTGTCGTTGTCCAGGATGGTGGCCGTCACGTTGGTGAAGGCGCCCAGGGACGCGCCGGAGGCGGCGTTGGTCAGGCTGAGCGAGAAGGTTTCATCCCCTTCCACGCTGGAGTCATTGGTCAGGGGGACGGAAATGGTCTTGGACTTCTGGCCGGGCTCAAAGGAGAGGGTGCCGCTGGTGGCGGTGTAGTCCGAGCCGTCCTCGGCCGTGCCGTCGGCGGTCAGGTAGTCGACGGTCATGGTGGTGTTGGTGCCGCCGGTGCGGAGGACGGTGAAGACCAGGTTGGTGGCGGCTTCGGTGACGCTCAGGGCGTTCGTGCTGAAGGCGAGGGTCGCCTCGTTCTCCAGGATGGTGACGACGGCGTTGGAGCCGCCCAGGATGAAGGCGCCGGAGGGGTTGCTGAGGGTGACCTTGAAGGTTTCGTTGGTCTCGACCTCCGAGTCGTCCACGATGGGGATGGTGATGGTCTGGGAGGCGACGCCGTTGGTGAAGGTGAGCGTGCCGCTGGTGTTGGTGTAATCGCCGTCGGCCAGGGCGGAGAGGTCCGCGGTGGCGAAGTCCACGGTGACCGTGGCGGCGGATTCACCGGTGCGGTTGACCGTGATGACAATGTTGGTGCCGCCCTCCGCGACGCTGGCGGTGGAGGCGGAGAAGGCCAGGCCGACGTCAATCTCAGTGATGGTGATGGTGGCGACATTCGTGCCGCTGAGAGTCGAGCCGCCCGTGGGGGTCCCCAAAGTCAATGTGAAGGTTTCATTGGTTTCGACAAGGCCGTCGTTGATGATGGCGGCGGTGATGGTCTTGTTGGTCTCGCCCACGGCGAAGACCAGGACGCCGTTGGTGGCGGTGTAGTCGGCGGTGGTGGCGGACCCGGCCTTGAACTGGTAGGGGACGGTGTTGGTCAGCGAGAGCGTGCCGGTGCGCACGACCGTGATGGTCACGGTCCCGTCATTCTCGGCGACGGACACGGCGTTGGTTTCAAAGCTGATGGTGCTGTCGTTGTCGACGATGGTCACGGTGGTGACCGCGTTGGTGCCCAGGGCGCCCTCGCCGGTGGGGGTGTTCAGCCCGGCGGTGAAGGTCTCGTCCCCTTCATAGGCGGTGTCGTTGGTGATCTTGACCGTGAACGTCTTGTTGGTCTCCCCGGCCGCGAACTTGAGCGTGCCGGAGGCGGCGGTGTAATCCGAGCCGGCCGTGGCGGTGCTGTTGGTGGTGGCGTAGTTGACGTTGGCGGGGCCGACCAGGCCGCCCGCGCGCAACACGCTGATGGTCACCGTGCCCGCCGTCTCGGACACGTCCACCTCGCTGGCGGCCACGGAGAAGACGCTGTCGTTGTCCAGGATGGTGGCCGTCACGTTGGTGAAGGCGCCCAGGGACGCGCCGGAGGCGGCGTTGGTCAGGCTGAGCGAGAAGGTTTCATCCCCTTCCACGCTGGAGTCATTGGTCAGGGGGACGGAAATGGTCTTGGACTTCTGGCCGGGCTCAAAGGAGAGGGTGCCGCTGGTGGCGGTGTAGTCCGAGCCGTCCTCGGCCGTGCCGTCGGCGGTCAGGTAGTCGACGGTCATGGTGGTGTTGGTGCCGCCGGTGCGGAGGACGGTGAAGACCAGGTTGGTGGCGGCTTCGGTGACGCTCAGGGCGTTCGTGCTGAAGGCGAGGGTCGCCTCGTTCTCCAGGATGGTGACGACGGCGTTGGAGCCGCCCAGGATGAAGGCGCCGGAGGGGTTGCTGAGGGTGACCTTGAAGGTTTCGTTGGTCTCGACCTCCGAGTCGTCCACGATGGGGATGGTGATGGTCTGGGAGGCGACGCCGTTGGTGAAGGTGAGCGTGCCGCTGGTGTTGGTGTAATCGCCGTCGGCCAGGGCGGAGAGGTCCGCGGTGGCGAAGTCCACGGTGACCGTGGCGGCGGATTCACCGGTGCGGTTGACCGTGATGACAATGTTGGTGCCGCCCTCCGCGACGCTGGCGGTGGAGGCGGAGAAGGCCAGGCCGACGTCGGTTTCGGCGATGGTGACCGTGGCGATGTTGGTCCCGCCGATCAAGGCGCCGCCTTTGGGGGCGCTCAGGATGACCTGGAAAGTCTCGTTCGACTCGACAAGGCTGTCGTCGACGATGGCGAAGGTGATCGTCTTATTGGTGTCACCCGGGGAGAAAGTCGCGATGCCGTTGGTGGCGGTGTAGTCGGCGGTGGTGGCGGTGCCGGCCTTGAAGGCGTAAGCGATGGTGTTGGTGAGCGTGAGGGTGCCGGTGCGCTCGAGGGTCAAGGTGACGTTGGTGGCCGCTTCGTCGACGGAAAGAGTGGAGCTGACAAAACCGATCAGGCTGTCGTTGTCGGTGATGGTGACGGTGACGACGCCATTGGTGCCGACGACGCCTTCGCCAGTCGGTTGGTCGAGGCCGACGGTGAGGGTTTCATCGGACTCGACAGCGGTGTCGTTGATGATGCCAAGGGAGATCGTTTTGCTGGTTTCGCCGGCGGCGAAGTTGACCGTCCCGCTGAACGCCTTGAAATCCGAGGCAGAGATCGCGGTTCCATTGGTGGCGCTGTAGCGGACGGAGGCGGCGGCGATCGTGCCGCCGGTGCGCGTGATGGTGAGGGGGAGGTTACCGACGGTTTCGATGGTTTCAACTGCGTTCGTGCTGAAATTAAAGACGCTGTCGTTGTCGCGGATGGTGGCCAGGACATTGGTGTAGGCGCCGAGGATGGATCCGCCGGTGGCGTTGGTCAGGGTGATGTTGAAGGTCTCGTCGCCCTCGACGGAGCTGTCATTGACGAGGGAAATGGAGATGGTCTTGCTGGCCTGACCATTGGTGAAGGTGAGGGTGCCGCTGGTGTTGGTGTAATCGTCGCCGGCGGTGGCGGTGGCGTCGGCGGTGAGGTAATCCACAGTGACCGTCCCCGCGCTGCCGCCGGTGCGGAGGACGGTGAGGGTGATGCTACCATTCTCGGGCGGGCTCACGGCGTTGGTGGTGAAGGCGAGAGAGCTGTCGTTCTCGATGATGGTGACAACCGTGTTGGTGGGGGAAACGATGGTGGCGCCGCCGGTGGCGTTGGAGAGGGTGACCTTGAACGTTTCGTTGGTCTCCACGTCGGAATCGTCGGCGACCGTGACGGTGATGGTTTGGGTGGTGACACCGTTGGTGAAAGTGAGGGTGCCGGTGGCGGTGGTGTAATCGGCGCCCGCGGTGGCGGAGAGGTCGGACGTCGCATAGTCAACCTCGACCGTGTTGGTCAAGCCGCCGGAGCGGGTGACGGTCAGGATGATATTTGTGCCGCCTTCGGAGACGGAAGCGGTGGCCCCGGCCAACGTGACGCCGATGTCGTCATCGACAACCGTGACGTCGGCGGAGTTTTTGGGCCCGAGGACGGGACCACCAGTGGGGCTGCTGAGGATGACGCGGAACGTTTCGTCGGACTCGACCACGCTGTTGTTGAGAAGGGTGATGACAATATTCTTGCTGGTCTCGTTGGTGGCGAAGGTGAGCGTGCCGCTGGCGGCCGTGTAATCGCTGCCCGCGGTGGCGGTCAGGGCGACGGTGCTGTATGCGACGGTGGTGTTGGTGGCGGCCGTGCCGGTGCGGAGGACAGTGAGGGTGACCGTCCCGTCGTCCTCGTTCACGCTGACGCCGGTTTCGTCAAAATTGAAGAAGGAAGAGGAGGAGTAGAACGAGGCGATGGTGGGAATGGCGTTGCTCAGGGAAAGGGCATTGTTGGCGGAGTTGGTGGCGGTGGAGGCGATGCCGGTGGCCACGCCGGAGTAATTGACGTCAGGATTGGAGAAATAGGGGATGCGGGTGCCTGGGGCGTAGGCCATGACCGTGCGGTAGATCGTGCTGCTCACATCCAGGTGGTGGCCGTAGGAATAGTCATAGGCGCCTTGGAAACCAGCGTTGGCCCGGTCGTGCTGGCAGCCCATGTTGTGGCCGAGTTCGTGGGCGTAAACATAGCTGCCGGTGAGGTACTGGCGCTTGACGACGTTGAACGCAAAAGGGCTGAAGCCGCTGGAGACCGGGGACATGACGTAGGCTAGGCCGGCGTAGGTGGCCATCGACTCGGTGACGAGCGTGACGATGTCGGCGCCGTAGGTGTTGCGGAGGGTCTGGATGGCGGCGAGCTGGCTGTTGCTGCCGGATTGGAGGCGGGTGAGGTCGGTGTTGGCGCTGCCGCTTTCGGTGTAATTGACTTCGCCGCGATAGACGAGGTTGAGGGTGAGGGCGACGGAGCTGTTGGAGTAGGCTGTGTTCGCCTCGGCGACGGCGAGGTCCACCAGCGCGTTCATCGCCGCGGCGCTTCCGGCGCCGGCGCGGGCGGCCGCGGTGTAAATGACCATGACATCGACCACGACGGCGTCGCCCGCGACGCCGGGGACGACATCACCGCCGCCAATCACGGGCCGGGGGACTTCCTGCGAGCCACAGCCGGGGATTTCGAGGGGGTTGATTTCGCCGACCTGATGGAAGCCGTCGCCGGCGGGGGTGATCTGGATGGTTTCGCTGCCGGGGAGGGAAATGGTGCCGGCCATGACATCGCCCTGGACGGCGAGGATGACGGAGCTTTGCGCCTGCCCTTGGACGACGCCGTAGGAGACAAAAACGCCTTCGCCCTTGAAATCAGTTTTGGTGATGAGGACGGGGAGCTCTTTGTCGGCAAAAAGATTGAGCGTGACGTTGGGCGCGTCGGCGGCGATGGCGCCGAACTGGCGGAGGGGCGACGCCGGGGCGGTGAGCAGTTGGGGGTTCAATTTGGCCAAGCGGGAGCGCTTGAGGCCCTTGGGCGTCTTGGCGGCGGCGAGCCGGGAGGCGTCGGCGGCGGTCAGGGGCCCATCGGCAAACAGGGTGGGCAACGCGGCGGGGGCGCTCAGGATCGGCCAGGCCAGCGCGAGGATGAGGGCGAGGGCCGCGCGGCGGACCGGGGATAAAGGCCTGTGGCATTCCGCCCGGCTGGGGGCGCTGATGGTCCACTGGTTCGTTTGCATAGATAACCTTGCGTTGGCGTTTCGTGCCCGGAAGGAAAAGCCCTCCGGCTTGAACCGTGTTATCGGCAGCGGCTTGGATTCCCTTAAGGCGAGAAAGGGCCATGGGGCGGTCAAGTCCGGGGCTGGACCGCCCGATGAGCTAAGCGGACAGGAGAATAAACGCGGCCAAAGCGAGGCGGTACCAGGCGAACGGGGCCAGGCCCTCGCGGAGCAGGAGCTTGATGAAGAAGCGGACGGAGATGGAGGCGGTGATGGCGGCCACCGCAATGCCCAGGAGGACGCTGGGCCAACCGAACATTTGAATGATGAGAGGTCCGCTTTGCCAAGTCTTGTACAGGGTGGCGGCGGTGAGGGTGACCAGGCCGAGCAGGAAACTGAAGCCCGCGGCCGGGCCTGGAGGGAGGCCGGCCAGGTAGCCGCCAACGATGGTCATCATTGGGCGGCTGGTCCCCGGCCACATGGCGAAACATTGGAACAGGCCAATCCATGCGGCTCCGCCCGGGGTGAGCTCCGAATGCCGTCCCTGCTGTTCAAGGCCGCGGCCCCAGCGGTCCGCCATGAACATGAGGAACGAGCCAAAAACGAGTCCAATCACCACGGAGCCCTTGGAAAAGAGATTTTCGTCAACCCAATCATGGATGAGGAGGCCGAGGACAGCGGCGGGGAGGAAGGCGATGGCGACGTTGAGGAGGAGGCGGCGCCCCCGGGGGTCACGCGGACCGACGAGCCCGAAGAACATGGCGGTGATCTGGGACCAGCAGATGGGTATGATGGCGGCGATGGCGCCGAACTGAATGACGACGATGTAGGCCTGGGTGGCGAGGCTGGCGGTCAGCAGTTTTCCGGGATGCCCCGCGGTCGGGGGGCGATGCCAGAGCGGGGCGCCCGCGGCATCGAACAGGGTGTGCTCGCTGTCGAGATTGAGGACGTCCGTGAGGATGATCAAGTGGCCGGTGGAGGAAATGGGGAGGAACTCCGTGACGCCCTCAACAATGCCGAGGAGGACGGCGTCGGCGACGCGGAGGCCGGACAGGGGTTGGGATTGCCTGAAGTCCCCTGCCCCGTCCGCGGGCGCCAGCACCGCAAGGACAAAGAAAGCGGCCAACGCCCGGAGGAAATGTTTGATTCCCCGCGCACGCCTTGCGGGATTGAGCATTTGGAGAGTCAAATTCAAATCCAGCGCCGCCATCCCGGCAAGGGACCCCACCGAAGAAGGGGTGCCCTGACCAAGAGGCGGAAGCAGTTTTGCCGCAGGGGCAGGCGGTTGGCGAGGCCAGAAACGGCCGGGGGCGAAATTACTTCGCGGCGGGGCGGCGGTGCACCTTGTGAATGGCCGCCTGGTCGGTGCATTTGATGACCATTTCATCGACGCAGACATGGACGGGGCGGCCGGCGACCCAAACGAGCGTTTCGGCGATGTCCTCGGGGGTGAGGGGCTCGACGCCTTCGTAAACTTTGGCGGAGCGGGTGGCGTCGCCCTTGAAGCGGACCATGGAGAACTCCGTTTCGGCCATGCCGGGATCGATGGAGCTGACGCGCAGGCCGGTGCCGCAGAGTTCGAGGCGCAGGGCGCGGGTGATGGAAAGCTCGGCGGCTTTGCTGGCGCAATAGGCGGCGCCATTTTCATAGGCGACCCGGCCGGCGATGGATCCAATGTTGATGATGGAGCCGTTGGTGCCCTCCATCAAGGGAAGCGCCGCGCGGGTCATGCGCAGGACGCCCAGGACGTTGATCTGCATCATGGCCTCCCAATCCTCGTCACGGCCCTGGGCCACGGGCTCGAGGCCATGGGCGCCGCCGGCGTTGTTGATGAGGACGTCGATCCGGCCTGTGATGGACCGGGCCCACTGGACGAAGCCATCGACGCTGGGGGTGCTGGCGACGTCGAGGCGCTGGGCCTCGGCCGCGCCGGCGCCGGCGTCGCGCGCCGCGGCGGCGACGTTCTGCAATTTATCGACACGCCGGGCGCCGAGGAGGAGCCGCGCGCCCTGGCGGGCGAACGCGAGGGCGGTGGCCGCGCCAAATCCGCTGGATGCGCCCGTGATCAAGACCCACTTGTCCTTCAGATTCGCAGACATGGCCGCGATGTTAAACGAGAGCGCCCGCAGTGGCTAAGGAAAAACGGCCCGCCGGGGCGTCGGCGCGCTGCTTGATGATGCGCCGGAACATGGCCTCGAGCCCCTCCAGGTAGCGGGCGAAGTCGTAGCGTTCGTTGACGAGGGAGAGGCCGTTTTCGCCAAGGCGGCGGGCAAGGGCCTTATCGCGGAGCAAGCCATCAATTCGCGCGGCGAACTGGGCGCGGTCCATCCAGGGGACGAGATAGCCGTTGTGGCCGTCGACGAGCCAATCCTTGATGCCTCCGGCGTCGAAGGCCACCACCGGGAGGGCGTAGCGCATGACCTCGAGGCCAATGGTGGCGATGGGCTCCGGCCAGACCGAGCTGACCGCGACGAGGCAACATTCGCGGTAGTACTGCTTCAGTTCCTCCTGGGGGACGAAGCCGAGAAACTTGACGCGGTCCTGGAGCCCAAGCTTGCGGACGAGCTTCTCGCAGGCGGGCTTGTGGCTGCCATCGCCGAGGATGACGCACTCAAAAGGCTCCTGGACGCGGGCGAGGGATTCGATGAGGACGTCGACGCCCTTGCCGCGAATGATCTGGCCGGCGTAGAGGATGAGGTTCCGGCCGCTGAAGGAGCTGCGGATTGAGGCGTCGCCGGGGCGCGGCACCGGGGGATGAATTTCGATGCGGTCGGGGGAGAACCCGTTTTTCAGGAGCTCATCGCGCATGAAATTGGTGACGACGCACATGCGGTCAAAACGGCGGTTGATGTCAATTTCGCGGAGTTTGTTTTTCAGGCTCACCCATTTGAGCGGAAAGGGCCCGTGATGGTCGCGCGCGAGGAAGGCGCCGCAGCCGAAAATGCAGAAGCTGGAGGCGGGGCGGGCGCAGATTTTTCGGGAGAAAACGCCGTATTTGTAGCTGCGCATGCAGTAGATGTCGTGGTCGTGGACCATGCGGGCGACGGGAATGCCGGAGGCGGCGACGGCCTCCAGGACGCCGAGGTCGGAGGTTTTATGGATGAAAATGGCGTCGGGTTGGAATGCGGTGGCCTGTTGGGAAAGGGTCCGCGCGTCGAGCGGGG
>CAZSXX010000039.1:16712-19977 GCA_964611245.1 uncultured Verrucomicrobiota bacterium
CCGGCCGCTGAAGGAGCTGCGGATTGAGGCGTCGCCGGGGCGCGGAAGGAAAAGATGCGGTTCCAAGCGTCCTCGTTTTTGCCGGTGGCGGGGCCATGAAGGATGCCTACCCGATGGCCGCGGGCTGAGAGTTCGGAGGCGGTGATGAAGACATTGGCCTCCGCCCCGGCGAGGGCGCCGAACCGTTCATGAATGTAGAGGAGATTCAACGGAAAGAGATTGAGACCCGGGGTCATTGGCCCGCAATCAGGCAATCCCCGCATCCCCTACGAAATGTCGGACGGGGTGAAATCGGGGCGAGTCCCGATTCCACTCCGGCCCAGCCGGCCTAAATTCGAGGCATGTTGTCCAAGCAATTGCCGCCCAAACTGAGGCCGCGGCCAAACCCGAGCCCGCGCACGGGACAGTGACTGGATTGCGCCGCGATCATTTCGGCGCAGGGGCGACCAGCCGCTTGAAATGGACGCGGGCGACGTCGCCCATGTAATGGTCGGAGGGGAAATCGACGGCGGCCTTTTTGATGTGTTCGTAGGCCTGTTTTTTGTCGCCGAGGGCCTCAAAATAAAGCCCGAGGTAGAGGTGGGCGTAGAACTGAGTGTTCTGGAGCTGGGCCTCGGACAAGCCCTTGCGGCGGGCGGCATTGAGCACGTCGTCGGCCGTCGCCTTGCCCGCGAAGAGTTGGTAAATCTCGTTCATCGGAACGCGGCGGTCGCCACTGATGGGAATGAGGGATTGGCGCGCTTTCTCCACGCCGCTGGCCCCGGCCACGCAAAGGAAATGCCAGACGCCATTTTCGACGTCGTCCGGGTTGACCGTCTGGTGCAATTCGAATTGCCTGCGGCCAGCCTCGAATTGGCGGGCGTAGTAATGGGAGATGCCGCGCATCCATTGGTGGGGCTCCTGGGCGGGCTCGAGTTCGACGTAACGGTCGAAGTCGGCGATGGATTTCTCGATGTGGCCGAGTTTGAAGTTCTCGACGCCGCGCAGGCGGAAGACGGTGGAGGCTTTGGGGTCGATCGCGATGACCTTGTCAAATTCGGCGATGGCTTCGGCGCCTTTCTGCTGGGTGGCCAGAATGCGGCCTTTGTAAAAATGGGCGTCCAGCCGCTTGGGATTGAGGGCGATGGCTTTGTCGAGGTAGTCGCTGGCCTGGCCGAGGAGGCCTTTGCGTTCGGCTTCGCGGGCCTGGATGATGAATTCTTCGTACGGCGGGGGCGGGACGGGGGCGGGCTCGGCGGCCAGGAGGTTGAAGGCCGCCAAAAGAAGGGACGCGATCCGGATCATGCGGCGAGGATAGCCGCAGGAGGGCGGGGATTCAACCGCCGTGATTGAGGCGGATCCAACGGTGGGATTTCATGTCGGAGCGCGGGAGGGAATCCTGGGCCACAAGGCGGACGGGGATCCGCAGGGACAGGGCCGACTGCAAGGCGCGCTGGAGGTCTTGAACCAACGGATCGTTGGGGGCGGCGGCCTCGATTTCGATTTCCATTTCGGTGAGGGCGCCGGCGGATTTGAGAAAGACGCGGTATTCGCCAATGCCGGGAAAGCGGCGGATGACCTCTTCGACGGCGGAGGGAAAGACGTTGACGCCCCGAACGACCACCATGTCGTCGGCGCGGCCGAGGATGCCGCCGTCGAGGGCGAGGTTTGGGCTGCCACAGGCACAGGCGGCGGCGAGGGGGCGGACGAGGTCGCCCGTGCGGTAGCGGAAGAGGGGCGAACCGGCGCGGGCGAGGGTGGTGAGGACGAGTTCGCCGGCGTCGCCGGGCGCCGCGGGGGCTCCGGTGTCCA
The DNA here is from genome assembly GCA_964611245.1 of uncultured Verrucomicrobiota bacterium. Lineage (GTDB taxonomy): Bacteria > Verrucomicrobiota > Verrucomicrobiia > Limisphaerales > SXQI01 > CAZSXX01. The sequence continues at coordinate 18,504 of CAZSXX010000039.1, forward strand.
GGTCAATGACCTCCGCGATAAAGGCACGCTCCATGACGTGAAGGCGGCAGGGGACGGCGGGGCATTCGTAGGTGACGGGGCCGACCTCGGTCATGCCATGATGGTCGCAGACGCGGGCGCCGGGCCAGAGACGCTCCAGATTGGCGCGCGTGGCGGGGATGCTGCCGCCCGGTTCGCCGGCGACCATGAGGCGCCGGACGCGGGAGGCGCGGAGGTCGACGCCTTCCTGGGCGGCGGCTTCGGCGAGGCGGGCGGCGTAGGTGGGGGTGCAGCAGAGGACGGTGGCGCCGGTTTCAATCAACATGCGGACGCGCGCGGCGCTGCCCATGCCGCCGGCGGGGAGGCAAAGGCAGCCGAGGCTGGCGGCGGCGTCGAAGGCCATCCAGAAGCCGAGGAACGGGCCAAAGGAGAAGGCGAAGAAAACGCGGTCGGCGCTGGTGACGCCGGCCTGGCGGAAGACCTCGGCCCAGCACTCGACCATCGCGGCCCAACTGGCGGGGGTGTCGAGCCAGCGCATGGGGGAACTGGTGGTGCCGCTGGTTTGATGGAGGCGGGTGTAGTTGGGAAGCGGCTCGAGGAGGACGGTGCCGAAGGGGGGATGGTCCCCCTGGTCCCCGGCCAGGTCGGACTTGGCCGTGAAGGGAAAAATTTTGGAGAACTCCTCCAGCGAGGCGGGGGCGGGCAGGCCCTGGAATTTCCGGCCGTAAAATGAGCTGGCGGGGACGCGCGCCAAGAGGGCGCGCAGGGCCGCGAGTTGGCGGGCTTGGAATTCAGCGCGCCCGGGCATCAGTGGGCCTTGGGTCCGCCCGCGACGGGCGCGGAGGCGGTGACGGCGGGCTTGCCGGGGGCCGGGGGATTGGGCTTGAAGCGGGTGACGAGATAGCCGCCGAGGGCGGCGAGGACGATGCCGAGGAAGAATTGGGGCCGGATCGTGCCAAGGCCGCCGGCGGGCGGGTGTTGCCAGATGGAGATGACGGCGTTGACGATGGGGGCGCCGGCGAAAATGATGGACATGACGACGGCCGGGGTGCCTTTGGCGCCGAAGGCGAGCAGGACGCCGAAGGCGCCGATGGCGCCGACAATGCCGGCGATGAGCGACCAGGTCATGCCGGAGGCCGGGTATTTCCAACTGGCGCCTTTATAGAGGAGCAGCGCGAGCGGGGCCAGGACGGCGGTGAGGAAGTAAGCGATGCCGACGAAGAGGAAGGCTTTGTAGCGGCCATTGACGGGGTCGCCCATGGCCATCTGGCCGGAGTGCAGGAAAATGCCATACACACCCCAGGAGACCACTGTCAGCAGCGAAAACATCAGCCATGAACTCATGGCGGGACAGTAGCCGAGGGAGGAATCCGAACGCAAGGATTCCAAAGGCGGGTCAGGCCGGAAGGAGCTTTCGGAGGTAGGCGCCGGTGAAGCTGCCCTCGGCGGCGGCGACTTGTTCGGGGGTGCCTTGAGCCACGATCATGCCGCCCCC
>CAZSXX010000040.1:0-7952 GCA_964611245.1 uncultured Verrucomicrobiota bacterium
CGCCTTCGGCGGTGTCGGCCGCCACAGCGCTGAATTTGGCGAATTACACGGCGAACCTCGTTTCGCCGGCGACCGCGCTGAATGTCACGGGCGCCGCCTTCACTGGGCCGGACCAACGGACCGTCATCCTCACGGTCAGCCAGACGCTGGGGGCCGGCGAATACACGGTTGCGATCAGCGGAGTGCAGGACCTTGGTGGCAATCCGATCGCCCCCGTCACGACCGCTTACAACCATCCGATCCAGGCGCCGCAGCAGGTCGCGGTGATAGAGATGATCAACAACATCGGCGATGGGAGCATCGGCACCGGGATGGTGAATTACCAGAACAGCGGGAAATTCGTGAACCGAATCCCGGACCACGTGTTTTACAACAACAGCTTCAGCTTCAGCACGGCATTGGCGGACACTGGCTGGAACAATTACGGCGCGCGGGTGTTCAGTTACTTTGTCCCGCCAACGACCGGCAATTATAAGTTCTATGTCGCCAGCGACGATTCTTCGATCCTGCTGATGAACACCAACGCCGTTGACAGCATCAATCCCGACGGCGTCGTCGAAATCGGCCGCCTCGCCGCATTCACTGGAACCTACACGCTGATGGGAACCGGTGGCCTGACCAACATTGCCTTGGTTGGCGGCCAGAAGTATTACCTCGAAGGCAGGTGGAAGGAGGGCGGCGGTGGGGACGGCATCCGCGTGGCGGTGCGCCTCTCCGACAACAACACGGCGCCCCCCGCGACGGAAGCCATTCCGCAATCCCAGCTCGCCTATCCGACGGAAGCCGCGCTGCGCTACCCGATTGTGAGCGAGTATTACCTAGGGCCCACGGGGGCCGCCTTGGCGGACCTGGACAACGCCATGGCGACGGCCGCGTTTGTCGCGAGAATTCCGAGTTTGACGGCGTTCCAGAAGGACTTTGCGGTCAACCGGGACCTATCAAACACGACGCGCGACAATTTTATTGGGCGCATGTTCAGTTACTTCGTCCCGCCGTTTGATGGCCTGTACCGCATTTGGATGCGCAGCGACGACTCGTCGCGCATTTACATGAACACCAACGCGGTGGACAGCATCAACCGGGACGGGGCCGTCCTGCTCGGGACCGTGAGCGGTTTCGTGGCCGCATACAACACCGTGGCGCAGAACGTGCCGCTCAAAGCCGGCCAGCGCTATTACACGGAGGTGCGCTGGAAAGAGGGCGGTGGCGGGGATGGCGTCAGCGTCGTGTTCCGCGACCAGGCCGACACGACTGCGCCGACCCAAAGCACGGCGGACGCGACGCAGGTTGAAGTGGAGCCCGGGGACAACTTCCAGTTCCCCTATGAGGCAATTTCCGTCGGGCCTGCGGTTGTGACTTCGCTGACGCCGCAGAATCCGACGGTCGCCATTGGTCAGCGCGTGACGTTCAGCATCCCAGGAGTCGGGGGCGCAACGCCCGCGACGGTCACTTGGTACAAGAATGGCCTGCAGGTTTACGCGAACGCGAATTCCTTCACCACAGAACCCGCCACCGCCGCGGACAACAACGCGGTTTTCACTGTTGTGGCCAGCAATCCGCAGGGCACGGTTGTCCTTTCGACGACGCTGACGGTGCAGGCGGACTCCGGCGACCCGTTGTTTTTCGCCGCGGTGGGTTCGCACACGGATGTCGTCCGGTTGACCTTCAGCGAGGCGCTTGACCGCGCCACGGCGGTGGCGGCCAGCAATTATTCGTTCAGCCCGCCGCTCGGCGTCATCAAGGTCAATTTCGACGAGGTGAACCGAAACGCGGTCCTGATCACGACCTCGCCCCAATCCGCCAACACCAAATACACCGTGACAGCTTCCGGGATCAGAGACGTGTTTGGCAACTCGTTGACCGCCGCGTCCCAATCCTTCTCGGGTTGGTCATACGGGGGCAAGGGGTTGTTGGTTGAGTTTTTCTCGGGCCCAGGCGGAACTTCGGTGTATGGCAATTTGTTCACGTCGCTCGAGTACATGTACAACAACATGGCATTTGCGGGATATATCCCTGAGTTCCGGTTCGGCACGGAAACGCAGGTGGGCAACAACTTCACCGGGGTGGCGCGCAATAACTACGGTGTGCGGGTTTCCGGCCTGTTCCGGCCTCCGACCAGCGGCCTTTACCGGTTTTTCCTCCGTGGGGATGACGAAACGCGGCTGTTCATGAACACCAACGGGCCGTCCCGCTATGGGATGGTGTCGGTCGCGAGGAACCTCGGGGCCAACTCCGCGACCTACATCGCCGGCACGGGGGACAGCCAAAGCACGATCGGCCACAGCTACACGCCGATCCTCGACCTGCGCGCTGAGACGGAGTACTACATGGAGGGCTACATGAAGGAAGGGGGCGGCGGTGATTATATCCACGTGGCCATGACGCAGATATTCGATCCGGCGAATGATTATCCCCGGGATCCGGGATATCCGAGCCCAACGATCAACTCGGTGGCCGAAATGGTCCCGGGCGAGTATTTCCGCCCGCCGGGCAACCCGGACCTTGGGCCGATTGTTTTCGGGCAAACGCCCCCGGCTTCGATCACGGCCGCGCAGAATTCGTTGGTGAACCTTGTGGTTGACGCCCAAGGAGTGCCGGCGGCGTTCCTCCCGGCGACTTCGTATCAATGGCAGCGGCTGGACAGCGGAAGCGGCCAGTTCAACAACATCGAAGGGGCCACTGGCACGAACCTCTCCTTCTACGCAACCCCGGCTGACGCGGGGCAGTATCGCGTGATTCTGCGCATGCCGACAGCGGACCGGACGTTCACGACCACGGTCACGGTGACTGGCGACACGGTCCCGCCCACGGTCGTTTCGGTCAGCGCGACCAATCGGTTTGACCGCTTGGTTGTCCGCTTCAGCGAACCGGTCACGTCCGCCTCGGCCGGGAACAAGAACAATTACCAGATCAGCCCGGCAGTGACGGTCAATTCCGTCACGGTGATCGACGCGACCACAGTGGAGTTGAACACAGCTCCGTTGAGCCAGGACACGGCCTACACGGTCACTGTGTCGAACATCGCCGACAATGCGGGCCTGACATCCGGATCTGTCCAGAAGAACTTCACCAGTTGGAATCTCAGCCAGGGATTCTGGAAGGTTGAGATCTTCAACAACACCGGGGTTGGCAGCGTGGATGTGAACGCTTTCCTTGGCGCCCCGAACTATCTGGCCAACACGCCGGATGAGGTCCGCGTCATCAGTGGCCGGCTCAGCACCTTTGCGTACGATCCCGCGGGGGCGCTGCGCGACAACTATGGCGCGCGGGTGACGACCATGGTGACGCCGCCGAGCGATGGCAATTACCAGTTCTTCGTGCGGGTGGATGACCAGGCGTTGGTGTTCCTGAGCACGGACGACACTCCGGACAATTTGGATCCGACGCCGATCGCGTCGGACACCGCAGCTTGCTGCCAAGCTTTCCAGGAAACGGGTGTTTCTGAAACATCGGCCCCGATTCCGTTGATTGGCGGGAAACGATATTACCTGATGGCCGTCTTCAAGGAGGCGGGCGGAGGCGACTGGATGGAGATTGCCTGGCGCAAGGAAGGGGACCTCACTCCCGCCGGCGCTTTGACGCCGATTCCGGCGCAATTCCTCTCCCTTTATGGCGACCCTGCCACGCCGTTGGAAATCGCGCAGCAACCGGCCAGCCAGACGGTGTTCGCGAACCGAAGCGCGACGTTGACGGTCCGTGGGGTGTCGCCGCTGGGCGCGAGCTACCAATGGCAGCGCAATGGCGAGAACATTCCCAACGCGACCAGCGCGACCTACACCACGCCGCCGCTCCAAATTGGGGACAGCGGGGTGACGTATCGCGCCGTTGTGAGCGGGTACGGCCGCACGCTTCCCAGCAATGAGGCGACGATCACCGTGGTCAATGACTCGGCTGGGCCGGTCCTTGTGTCCGCCCGCACCTACTCGAACCCAAACACCGTGACGGTCCGGTTTGATGAGCCGGTGGCGGTCCAAACAACGACCTTGTTCAGCGACGACTTCGCCGGGGCGGAGCTTGACGCCGGAAAATGGACCGTCAGCTCGCGGGCGTTCGAGGCGGGTGAATCGGACATTACGGTGACGCAGGCGGATGGCGTGGTCACGTTCGCCGGGACAGGAACCTTGAGTTTCTGGGGTGGCGCATCGATCGCCACGGTTCCGTCGTTCACGGCCTCGCCGTCGCAATTGCTGCGCTTCGGCGTGGACCGAGTGACCCATGCGGGCGTCGGCACCGCCACGCGCACGACGGTTCGGATCGCGAACGCATCCGGCACCTCTTACGTGGTCTTCTCGCAGAATGTCGGCGAGGGCGGATGGGAATTCAACCGTCTGGTCAGCCGACCTGGGGACAATGGCACTGGCAACGGCACGGACCTTCCGGCCCTGGACGTGGTCGAGGCCGGAAGTTTGCACCGGATGGAGTTGGTCGCCAACGGATCGACGGTCAAACTTTATGTGGATGGCATTCTCGGCGGGGAGGTCCTGTTCCCTGTCAGCTCCGGGATCAAGTTTGAGGTGGCCTCCTATGTGCGCGCGGCCGGGGACACGATCTCCGCGTCGTTCGACAACGCGAAGGTTGAGAGCATCCAGCCATTGGGCACCTACACCATCAGCGGAGCCACGGTCAATGCGGTCGAGTTCACGTCGCGCGCGGACACGTTGGTGTTGCGCACTTCGTCGTTGAACCCGGCGACGAGCCACACGCTCAGCGTCTCCGGCGTTGTGGACCTGTTGGGCAACAACATTGCCGCAAACGCTTCGATTGGCGTCGACCAGAGCATCGCGATCCCGTCCGAATTCGGCCAGACGTTCGCGGGCTACCAGGATGACTTTGAAGGGGCCCGGCGCGACCCGCGGTGGATCGCGCGTGGCTTGCTGGGCGGCGACGTTTACAACCAGGCGGGCGGAGTGCTGCGGGTGACCACCGCCAGCAGCGATCCGAACCATTTGCTGTTCGAGGCGCCGTACGACCGCAGCAACCAGGAAATCCTGACGCGGGTTCGAATCATCAACGCGGGCAACGGCGACGCGGTGCGCGGCGGCGTGGCCGCCGCGGTGGATGTCAGCCCCGCCACCTACAGCCAGGGATTCAATTGGCAGTTCCGTGACGAGGGGACGTTCGGGCGCCACATGGAGTTCCTTGATGACCTCCGCTCGTGGGGGCCGGAGTATGACTTCGATTGGTCGAACAACACGTGGTATTGGGTGCGGTTCAAGAGCGCGCCCAACACGGATGGCGGCGAGGCCGACCTCTTCGGGAAGATCTGGAAAGGTGACGGGACCGAACCGGAACCGGAAGATTGGCAGACCCGTTGGGACCGCGCGGGCCGGAGTGGATTCGCGGGCTTGGCCGCGTCGTCCAATGGCGGGTTGCTGGAGATGGAAGTGGACTACTTCCTGCTCAAGGCGAATGGGCTTTCGTCCATCACCGCCACGATCTCGGCGTTCGGGTCGACTCCGGAGGATCCGGAGATCACGTTCACGTTCTCCGGGGGCGTGTTGAACATCGAATGGAGCGGGGGCGGCGAGTTGTTCTCAGCCCCGACAGTGGTTGGCCCCTGGAGCGCGACGGGCGACTCCGATGGAGCCCGCCAGATCACGATTCCCGCCGGCGCGGGCGCGCAGTTCTACCGCGTGGAACGCCAGTAAATCCGCAATTCAACGAAGAGGGCCGGGGCATCAGCAGCTCCGGCCCTTTTTTTTCCCCGACCGCCTCAGCGGCCCAGCGCCTTCAAAACTTTCCGCAGGCCGTCCTGCGCCACGCCGTCGTCGGGGTTCAGGTTGAGCGCTGAATCGAAGTGGGACCGAGCCGCCTCGAGGTCGCCCGCGGTGAGAAAAACGAAACCGAGATTCCCATGGGCGCGGGCGTGGCTTGGATCCAGGCGCAGGACCGTCTCGAAGGATTGGCGGGCCTCGGCCAAGTTGCCCTGGCGGCGAAAGAGCAACCCGAGATTGTAATGGGCGGGAACGTGGGCAGGGCGCAGGAGGATCGCCGCGCGGAAATGGCGCGCCGCATCGTCCAGTTTTTTCGCCTCATAGAACGACTGGCCCACGCCCACATGCGCGTCCGGGTCGTTGGGATTTTTCCGCAGCGCAAATTCATCGCTTTCCTTGATCTTGCGGCTCATTTTCGCCTCGTAAGCGCGGTCCAAGGCGGCGAGGTCCTCCCGGTTTCGCGGCAGGACCTGGAACCAAAGCTCCGCCATTTCGTCGCTGGACTGCGAACCGTAGCCCACCGGCTTGGGGGGGCGATTCGGGTTGCGGGGATTGTTGGCCGAGTTGTCGAAGGTGTAGCGCATGGACAAGGTCGAGCCCGCCGGGAGGGAGACGGGCTGCGAGTATCGATAATCTCCCTGCCAGTCAAAGTTCCACTGCTTGATCCAGAGCAACTCCTCCCGCCGCCCATCCGGCAGGGTCGCCCAACCACGCATTTCGCGGGCGAGGTAGTGCGCATGCGGCAAGACCGCGAGGATTTGGAGGTCGACCGGAATTTTGAAAGAGTCTTCGGCCACGTAATTTTGCTCGCCCGGCGGAATATCGATGACGAACGAGGCGAGCGTCATTTTGAAGCAGGTGTTGGTCGGGGGCTGGTCCGTGAAATAAAGACCAATGCTGGCTTGGAGGTGTTCGGGTTTTCCGCTTGGGTTCAGGTGGGTTTGCAGGACCAAATCGGCGCCGGGATCCAACCGCCAGGCCAAGCCGGGCGGCCCCTCGGTGGGGGTTCGGCCGGGTTGCCAGCCGAGCATGTGGCCATCCGGCATCTCGGCCGGGGCGTTCATTCCGGGAAAGCCGGGTTCGGCGTCCTGCGCGTCGAGTCGGCGGGACTGGGCGGTGCGATCAATTTTGACGAATGCGTGGTGGACGATCTTTGAGTTACCGGGGCGCAGTTCGGTTGCCCGGACGAATTTGGGGCCGTCGATTGAAACGGGAATCACGAAATTGCGGTAAACATCCCGCCCGTCAGCCGGCAGTTCGTAGGCGGAGGGCATGGTGACCACCAGATCTGGGGACCCCAATTGCCATTCCCCCGACCATTTGGGGAGTGGGGGCAAATCGGCGGGGTTGCCCTCGACGGCGCCCTCCTGGACCCATTGTTGGAGGAGGCCAATTTGATTCACGCTCAGCCGCCGTTCGTTCGAAAAACTGCCGTGGCCCGGCTCGGGCAGCCATGGCGGCATCAGCCTGGATTTGGTGACGCCCGCGATGTCGGCGGCCCTTTTTTTGACGTCCCCGTAGTCCAACAACGGGAAAGGCGCCGATTGCCCGGGCCGATGGCAGCCCGAGCAGTTTTGAAAAACAATCGGGGCGATGTCTTTGGAGAACGTGATTTCTCCGGCGGGCTTGGGCGTGTAATTGGCATCCGGGGCGGCGGGCTTCCGTTGCCAGAGGAGGGCTCCAATTCCGACCCCAGCGAGGGCGCAGCAGGTGGCGGCGGCGGGCCAGACACGATAGGTCCGGGCCGGGGTGGATTTGGGCTGCCGCGTCTTTTTCTTCACGAAGCTTATTTGGGGGCCGAGGCGTGGTCGTGCAGCCAGTCGATGTCGCGGTTGCCGGATTGGTTGATGAAATTCAGGCGGTTGCGGGTGATTGGGAAAAGCGTGCGCGGGTCGGTCCAGCGGTGCGATTCGGCGTGGCCATCGGCGAAGGAGAGGATTGTCCCCTTCCGGTGGTGGTTGGCGGGGACGTCATTCCAGCCGAGCGAGCGGGCGAGTTGGCCGCCGACGAAGAAGTGGCCGTCGTTGATGCTGTCTTCGTGTTCGTCCATCAGCAGGAAAACGGACGAGGGGCTGGGGCGTTCGATCTCCCCGGGCTTGGTGTATTGGCGCAAACTGGGATCCAGAATGAGCGTCGTTTTCCCGATGTGGCCGTTCATTGAATAGCTGCGGACGCGGGGAACCTTGGCCCCGGAGCGGACCGCATACGAACGGTCGGCGGGGCACTTGAAGATGTCGG
>CAZSXX010000040.1:7962-19896 GCA_964611245.1 uncultured Verrucomicrobiota bacterium
GTTGAGTGCGGGTCCGGTCGGTCAGGACCGCGCCATTGGTGGCGTCGTTGAGGGTGGAGGCGGTTCCGCGAATCTCATAGGTCATCTCGCCAGCCACCCAGTTGGGGAGCAACGCGACGGCGGGAGCGCCTTCGGCGCGGTAATTGTTGGGAAAGGAGTGGTTGTCGTCGGAATAAAGGTTCCAAGCGAGAAAGAGCTGTTTGTGGTTGCCGAGGCAGACGCTTGAGTGGGCGGCCGCCTTGGCGCGGGACAAAGCCGGGAGGAGCATTGAAGCCAGGATGGCGATGATGGCAATGACCACAAGCAGTTCGATGAGCGTGAACGCCCGTGGAGTCAATGCGAGCCGCATTTTGAATGGGTTCCACGCTAGGTTGGGCGGGAACCGATGTCAACTGCGGGTGGACGAGGATCAACCGGCCTGCGCGATCAGCGCATGGATTTCGCGGCATTTGCGGGCGGTGACTGGATTGACGCGGGAGAGTTGATACCTGCACTCGGCAAAGTTCGTGAGGCCCATGTTGTAGGCGGCGTAAAGTTCCCCGGCGGTGGGATTGCGGCGCAGTTTTCGCTTGAGTTCGCCCTGAAGCATCGTCAGGTAATTGGAGGCGTAGGCTTGGTTGATGAAATGGTTCATGACGTGGCGCTGGTAGGAGTAAACCTTCAGTCCGCGGGCCTTGCGCCAGGCATTGATGTCAATCCAAGCAGGCTCCGAAAGTTGGTAGAGACCCAGGGACCGACCGCCATCGCCGTAGAGCTGCTGTCCATTGTTGGACTCGACTTGCCGGACCGCCCGGAGCAGGGCCTGAGAAGGTTTCCATTCCGAGGCTTCCGCGCCCATGGTCAGCCAGGCTGCCCAGAGAATAATCGTTTTTTTCATGGTTCGTCCCGTTCGGGGCGCCATCGGCGCCATCACTCTTCACTTTAGCTACTTCCTGGTCCCAGCGGCAAGTCGCCGCCGCCTGCAAGTTTCCTCGGGGATTCGACCTAGGGCGACCCCGGTGGGAAGCTGAGGTTGAAAATGACGTTCGCATTTTGTCCCCAGCCCGAATAACAATCGGCGGGTCAGGTCCGAACCTGAAGCGTCGCCCCGGTTGCGCCTGATATACAACCGGTTAGGGAACGCTTTGAATGAACCCGCAAGCCATGGCTTGGAAGCCCTTAACTCGTTGGAAACGTCTGGCGCTCAATGTTTTCATTGGGGTCCACGTTTATCTTATGTTCTTTTGGGGGCTGCCGAACGGGCCACTTCGGAACCGGTTGGTGCGGCCTTTGGAGAAATACGGGATATACACGGGGCTTTGGCACACCTGGGGGATGTTCGCGCCGTTCCCGTTGACGATCCATTTCGACATCCGGGCGGAGGTGAAGTACGAAGATGGCACGACCGCGGAGTGGATCGCCCCCCGGATGGAGGAGCTTTCGATCTGGGAGCGGGCGCCCAAGGAGCGGTTCCGGAAGTGGCGGGAGCGCATCCGGACCGACGACAACATGGTGATTTGGGATGACACCGCCCGGTTCGTCGCCCGGCAGTTGAACAACAATCCGACCAACTTGCCTGTGGAGGTGAAATTGACCCGGCATTGGATCGAGACACCGCCGCCGAACTTGAAGCAGGATTATCAGCCGATGCCCAAGTCGTTTGCCACCATCCATTCCTACACCTACGCCGTGGTGCCCATTTCGCCGAAGGATTTGCGATGACAACCGGATCCATCCGCGCGGCTTGGAACCGGTTTTTTCACGAACCGGTGGAGGCCTCGACGCTGTCCGTTTACCGGATCCTCTTTGGCTTCATGCTGCTGGCCTATGCGGGCCTCATTTCATCGGACCTCCTGGTGTGGTACGGGGAAAAGGGGGTCCTGCCCCTGGCCGAAAGCAAGGCGCTCGACGGGGGGTGGGGCTTCAATTTGCTGCACCTTTTTCCGAACACGGATTTCGTGGTGCACGTGTTTTTTGGAGTTTTTGTGCTCGCGGCGCTGTGCGTCACCTTGGGTTGTTTCACGCGGGTGGCGTCGGTCGTGAGCTGCCTGTGCCTGATCTCGCTGCACCACCGGAATGTGATGCTGCTGCACAGCGGGGATTTCTTCCTGCGCATCGTTTCGATCTGGATGATGTTCGCGGACTCCGGGCGGATGTATTCGATCGACCGGCTGATCCGGCTTGCGCGCGGGGTGGAGCCAGGGGGCGCGCCGGTGGTCAGCCCATGGCCGATGCGGATGATCCAGCTTCAGGTCGCGCTGCTTTACATGGACGCGTTTCTCTGGAAGGTCCGCGGGGAGCCGTGGCTCAATGGGACCGCCATCTATTATTCATCCCGGTTGGTTGAGTTTTGGCGTTTTCCGACCCCGTACGTCTTCGAACACCTGTGGACGATCAAGCTGATGACTTGGGGAACCCTCGTGATCGAGTTCGCGCTCGGCTTCCTGCTTTGGGTGAAGGACCTCCGTTATTGGATACTGATGGGGGGCGTGGTGTTGCACGCGGGGATTGATTGGACGATGAACATTCCGCTTTTCGCGCCAATCATGATCACCTCCTATTTGACTTGGGTGGATCCGCAAGACACGACGCGCGCGCTGGCTTGGATCCGCTCCTGGGTCAACGCGAGGACGCGGTTCGGGATTGCCGTCCCGGTTTTCTTTGATGGCCAATGCTCGTTCTGCACGCGCAGCGTGAACGTCCTTCGCCACTTGGACGTCCTGCGGCGGTTTCGGTTCATCGACATGCACCTTCCGGCGGCCAAGGCCGAGTTTCCGGATTTGGATTTGGACCGTGGCGCGATGGAGCTTTTGCTTCGGACCCGGTCGGGGAGTTGGTTGGGTGGATTTGACGCCTTTCGGGAGATGGCCCGGCAATTTCCGATGATGTGGCCGATGGTGCCGATCCTTTACGTTCCACCCGTGCCTGCGCTGGGCCGGAAGGCGTATGAGCGCATCGCGGCCCGCCGTTTTTGCATCATGCCAAACATGGCCCGACCGCCCGCGGAGCCTCGGGGGCATTGATCAGAGGTCGTCCGGGTCCACGGCGGCCAAACCCTTCTTCAAGGCGCGACGCTCCGCGAAAAAGGCCTTGAGCAACGCGCGGCATTCCTCGGAGCGGACGCCGGGGGTGATGGAGCATTGGTGGTTGAGCGTGGGAAACTGGAGGATGTTCATGGCGCCTCCCGCCGCGCCCGCCTTCAGGTCGGGGGCGCCGTAAACCAAGCGGGCCAACCGGACGTGGACGGCGGCGCCCGCGCACATGGGGCAGGGTTCCTTGGTCACGTAGAGGGTGCAATCGGTCAACCGCCAGTCGCCGACGACCTCCTCGGCCTGGGTGATGGCGAGCATCTCCGCGTGGGCGGTGGCGTCGCGCAGCAGCTCGACCTGGTTGAACGCGCGGGCGATGACGCGCCCACCGAGCACGACCACGGCGCCGACGGGCGTTTCCTCGGCTTCGTAGGCGCGGGTGGCCTGGCGGAGGGCTTCGCCCATGAAATGATGGTCGCTCTGAAGGTCGATTATTGGCTCATCCACAGGTTTTTTCCTCCTCGAGGGTCCAGTTATTCCCCCGCGGCGAGGTTTCGCAGCGGGCGGCGAAAAAACCGCCGCGATGCTTCCAGAAAAGCGGCCAGAGCATTTCGCGGTCGGCGGCCGGCACTTGGAGCGATTCCAATCGACTGCGCCCGAAGAATTGAAAACGGCCCTCCCGGTGGGGCTGCGGGAGTGCCGCAAGCGTTTTCGTGAATTCAAAAAGGAACATCAGCCAGTGGGCGTGGCCGGAGTGGCCAACCTCGGTGATCAACCCGGTAAGGCGAAAATCCCCGGGAGCCGCCGGAATTTGAAGCTCCTCGCGGGCTTCCCGGGCGGCGCATTGGTGCGGCGATTCGCCGGACAACAGGTCAAGCTTGCCTCCGGGAGGGCTCCAGAGCCCGATATTTGGCTCCTGCGCCCGCTCCATCAAAAGGACTTCGCCCGGGGGGTTGAAGCAGTAGAGGAGGGTGGAAACCCGGTGCGGAGATTTCATTCAAAAGGAGGCCTGCGGGCAGCGGCCCCCATTATTTAAGCCGCAACGCCAAAGGATTTCGGCGCGCACTTCGAGACGGTCCGCACGACGATCGCAGCGCCATGGGAGGCCGCGTCCAATTACGACGATTTGTCGGCTTTTTTGTCCGCCTTCTTGTCCGCCTTTTTGGCGGCGGCATCGAGCTTTTTGAGGTACTTGGCCGAGTCTTTCTTCAGGTCCTTTTCGCACGACTTGCAGCAGAGCTGAAACTCGCGGCCCTCAATCTTAACGACATAGGGCTTGCCCATGCTGCCGAGTTTTTCATCGGAAACGACGCAGGTTTTCAGGGGATATTCGCTCTTTTTCTCGTCCGCCTTGTCGACGCCAAAGGCTGGGGCGGTGGAAAACGTGGCCGTGAGGGCCAAGAGGGTAGCCGTCAGAATTTGCTTCATATGGTGAGTATAGACGAAAGGGCCCCGAAAATCACTCAACTTTTTTCACGGCGGCGCCGCGTTCGGCCAGATTGGAGAGGCAGTAGAGGAAGCGCTCGCCGCGCAGGAACAGGTCGGCGCCGGCGGCCGCGGCGGAAGCGCTGAATGAATCGGACAGCCGGTTGACCGCAATCGTTTCGGTGCGGCGGTCGTGGCTCAACACGGCCGTGACGCCGTCGCGGGAGGTGATGTAAATCCGGCCGCCCGCGCCCACGGGGGAGGCGAAAATAAAGTCGCGGATGCCTTCCACGCGCAGCGGATCGCCCCGGAATTTGCCGGAGGCGGGCTCCAGGCGCGACAAGACATTCTGATTGTGGCGGAGGAAGTAAAGAGTGTCCCCATAAAGGAGGGGGCTGGGGACGTACGGCGTGAGGCGGTTGAGCTTCCATGCGACATGGGAGCTGTCCGTGATGTCCCCTTTTGCGTCGGCCAAGCGGACGGCCAGCATCGCCTGCCAATCGTAACTGTTCCCGGCGAACACCATGCCGTCGGACGCGACCGGGGAGGCGACCACGTTGCGGGAGAGGCCGCCGGCCTCCCAGATGGGCGCGCCGGTCGCGAGGTCATTGCCACGAATGCGGCCGGTCGCGCTCGTCACAACCTGCGGTTTGCCGTTGACCTCGACGACCAAGGGGGTGGCCCAGGCGGTTTTTTCGTCGCGCGCCACTTTCCATCGCTCCTGGCCGGTCCGCTTGTCAAAAGCGTAAAGAAAGGACTCGCCTTCGTGGTCCCAGCAGACGACCAGCCAATCCTTGTAAATCACGGGGGAACTTCCCTCGCCGTGGGCGTGGTGGGTGTTCATGCGGCCCAGATCTTTGCGCCATTTGAGGTCGCCCTTCAGGTCATAACAGAAGAGTCCGCGGGAACCGAAAAACGCGAAAAGCAGGTCCCCGTCCGTGACGGGAGAATTCGAGGCGAGGCTCCCGGTCGTGTGCCCTCCTTCGTGCGGGAACTGCTCCGTGGCGACTTTCTTCCAAAGAATGGAGCCATCCCGGCGGTTCAGGGCGAAGGTCGCGAATTCATGCCGATGAGTGACCGGCACGCTGTCGTGGACTCCGGGCGCATCGTCGTAAACGGGGGGCAAGGCGGGGCCGACCGGAATCGCCGCGGTGACGAACACGCTGTCCCCAAAAACGATGGGAGTGGAGTGTCCCTTGCCAGGGAGGGGGACCTTCCAACGCACGTTGTTGGTTTCACTCCAAAAGGTGGGAGGGTCCGCGTGGGGGGCGACTCCCGTGGCCAAGGGTCCGCGCCAAGCGGGCCAGTTGCGAAGGAGTTCGGAATTTTCCGCCGACTGCGCGGGAAGGCCGCCCACAGCCCAAAGGGCACAGGCCCCGAGAATTGATCGAATCGCGCATCCAGAGGCCTGCATGGGCCCAAGATAGGGCGGCGAAACCAAATGACAATCTCTGGTTGGCTGGCTTGACGGATGGGGTATTCTGGAAGTTGTGATTCGCCTCCGTTTTCCTACGCTCCTTTCCGTGGCCTTCGTTTCCATTCAGGCGCTGGGCGCGGCGGAGGTGGCTCCGGAAATCCCCACCCGAAAAGCGGTGATCGTGCAGCGGACCATTCCGGCCGGCGAAGCGGCGGCCAAATTGCCACCGCCGGTCGCGCCCGGGATCGATGGATCCCGTTCCGCCGTGCGCAAGGTGGAGGCGGTGGCCGTTGCCCTGGAAAAGGGGACCAATGGACCTGCGATTGTGAAGCGGCCCGCGGCAAACCCCGCCGAGGAGCGGAAACTTAGAATAGCGGCCGACCGGGAGCGTCTGAACCAGAACGCGTTGAAGTGGCAGCAGGAGCGGGCCGAACAGGGTTCGGCCAGCGCGACCCGCTCGTTGGCCATGCGCTATTTGCGCGCGGACGGGGTTGAGCGGGACATTTCGCGCGGAATCGAATTGCTGCGGAAGGCCGCCGCAGGCGGGGACACCATCGCGCAAGCGGAGTTGTCCAAATTGGGACCGGCCAAGGAGGAATAACATGAAACTGATGACGAAATGCTGGATGGCCGCAGTGGCGGCGCTGTTGATGATCAATGCCACCGCCGCGCCGTTGCAGGTGGGCGACCAAGCCCCCGACTTCACGCTCAAGGGGACTGACGGCAAGACTTACAAGCTGTCCGACTTCAAGGGCAAACAGGCGGTGGTGGTGGCGTGGTATCCGAAAGCGCTGACGGGCGGATGCACCAAGGAATGCCAATCGCTCAAGGAGAGCGGAGCGGAACTCCGGAAATATGACGTGGCCTATTTCGGGGCGAGCGTCGATGAGCCCGAATTGAACAAGGAATTCTCCGACAAGCTGGCGCTGGATTTTCCGTTGTTGAGCGATCCGAGCAAGGAGACGGCCAAGGCCTATGGCGTGTTGAACGAGCGGGGCATGGCCAACCGATGGACCTTTTTCGTGGGCAAGGACGGCAAAATTGCGCACATCGATTCGCAGGTGAAGCCGGATGGCCACGGAGCGGCCGTCGTGGGCAAGCTGAAGGACCTGGGCGTGTCCGCCAAAAAGTAGCCGGAGGCGGCTTCTCCTGTTGGGGCCGCGTCGCCTTTTTTAAAGGCCGCACCGCCGCGCCATCGCCTCGATTTCAGCATGCGTGGCGGGGATTTTATGGGCTGCCTCGAACAGGTCGGATTGCAGGGCAGGGTGCCAGTTGTTGCGCCCGGCTTTCATCAATCCGCCCAAATCATATTCCGACAAAACGGGGCCGCCTTTCCACGCCGGGCTGAAATTTGGGTCATCGGCGAGGAGGAAGGCCGGGGCTGGCCGGCCGAGGCGGCGCAGGGTTTCAGCCCGGATCGCCGCCACGAAGTAGGCGCGGGCCAGTTGGCAGAAGGAGCCAAAGCAGCCGAAAGATTCGTAGGCGTCGCGAACCAAGGCCCCTGTGGCGTCGAGTTCCTGAAAGGACTTTCGTTCGTATTCCCCCAAGCTAGGGGCATCCACGTTGTTTGTGGAAAAAAGGTCCGCCAACCGGGCCACGCCAAGGAGGGTCAGGACAAATCCAGTGGAAAAAAGCGGGTCCACAAAGCCGATGGCCGAAGGCAGCATCGCCCAGTTTTGGCCTGCGCCCGCGCTGGATCGAAAAGGGACTTGGCGCTGGTGGAAAAATGGGGTGGCCGGCCGGGCGCCGCGAAACTGGGCATGGACCGTGGGGAGCTTGGCGATCAGCCTCCGCCAGCCGTCCTCCCCGTCCGCGAAGCCAAACTGGCCCGCGATGGAATCGATGGCGGCGGCGCCCGCTGAAACGAGGCCGTTGTTGAAGCGCAGGACCCAGATCCATCCGCCGTCGAAGATGTGGTGGACGGCCGCGGCATCCGGCGGGTACGGGAGATCAGGATGGTCCGGGTGGCCGAGCAACTCGACGTCCTTGAAATGCGCGAAGACCGCTTGCGTGCCCGGGAAACCAGGCGCCACGGTTTTTTCGATGAACCCAAAATGCTGGTGGAGGCATCCCCGGGGGCCGGTCGCGTCGATCAAAAACGGGGCGCCGCAACTGAATTCGCCGCGGTCCGAAACGCCGGTGGCCCGCCAGCAACCGCCCCGTTCCTCGAGTTGAAATTGGGCCGCCTCATGCAATTCGGCGCCGGACTGTCCCGCGGAGCGCGCGAGGTGAGCATCAAATTGCGGCCGGTACCAATGCGTGTCGGCGATGCGGTCGCGCGGGCTGGCCGCCACGAGGAGTTGACGGGTTCGGTCGGTGAAATCAACGGGGCGCCCCCATTCGTGCCTGTAGAAAGTGAACCCGCGTTTGAGGCCGCAGGCGATTTCCGGATGGGCCTCCTGCCAAGAGCCCCATTTGGAGAATGCGCCGAGGTCCGGGAGTCCATATTTCAAGGCGATTTCCTCAAGCAACAGGTTCGCCAGCGGGGTGGATGATTCGCCGATGGCGAAGCGCGGGTGCCTCGCCTTTTCGAGGATCGCCACAGTCCGCCCCAGCTTGCGGAGGATCATCGCCATGATTGATCCGGCGAAGCCCCCGCCCACCACGATGACATCGACGGTCCGCATCACGCGCAGTCGCACGCCACGCGCGGCAGGAGTTCCTGCCCGCAATTCATCCGATGGATTCGACCCTCGCGGGCCTCAAAGCATTTGGGGCATTTGGAGAAGCGGCGAAGGTCCCACAGGTCAGCGAAGATGCGGGCGCCATTCCGGCTTTGGCGAAATCCATATTCGAGCGCCGATTCGACCGTCGCCAATTCGGGTTCCTTGAAGTCGCCGGCCGCGGCAAGTTGGTCCAAGGCGCCATTCCCGGATCGGGTCGGAATCAGGGAGATGGCGGTGGCGCCGCAGTCCAGCGCGAAGTCGATTGAGCGTTCGGCCCAGGTGAGGGCGTCGGTTTCATCCATGAAGGGGGGGTTGACCAGAATGAAGACGCGCAGGTCCACGTTCCAGCCGCGCAAGCGATCCGCCGCGCGGGAGAAATCGGCCAGGGTCATCCGTTTGTTCAGTTTTTTGAGGACGCCCGGATGGGCGGTCTCCAGACCCATCGCGACCTCAAATTGCCCGGGGATCGAATCCTGGAACGTGGCGCAGGACGGCCCGACGAGGGCGGGATGGCACTCCACGACCACGCGCTCAAAGCCATGGACGAGGCGCGCAATTTCGGGGTGATCCTCCGCCGGGATGGCGCGGGGGTCGAAGAAGCTGCCGCTGTTGTAGAGCTTCACTTGGCGTGCCGGGGGAAGTCGGTCCAAGGCGTGACGGATTTGTTCCGGAATGGCGCCAGCGGGGACCGACTCCTCCGTTGTGTTCCGCCACAGGTCGCACATCAGGCAGCGCCAAGGGCATTCGCGGTTCGTCAGGAAAATCGTGGCCGTGGGCAGCATGGCCCCGCATGGGCCCCTTTCCTGCTCAAGGAAGAAGGCGTAGGGAAGGCGCGGGTCCACTGGATTGCGGGGGCCCCGGCGGGAGAGAATCCAGGTTGATTGGGCATGGAGGGAGGCCGGGTCGGTGGAATCTGGGGACGCTGGCTTCAACGAGGCCGAGAGTGGCGGGAAACATTTGGCGTCGCCACAGAAAAAAGGGATGGCGGCTTGGAAGGAATCCTGCTTTATTTCAAGGACACGTTGACACCGAACCTGACGTTGGTAGTGTCACCGGACGTTTCAACCCGATTTGCGACCATGTTACTGAAGATAAGTCTCGCCCTGGCGATCCTGGTGGGTTTGGCCACTTTGTATTTCACCATGCCGGTGAAAGAGAAGATTGACACCCTTACCTCCACCCTGGCCGCCACTGAAAGCGCGAAGGCGGAAGCGGAGGCCGCGCAGGCCAAGGCCACGGATGAAGCCAAAAAATCCAAGGCCGCACTTGAGGCGACTTCCAAGGAGCTTGGCGCGGTCACCAACATGCTTGCCGCCGTTTCCACGCGCCTGACTGAGCAGGAAAAGCGGGCCAACAAAGCGTCGACCGAGCTTCTGGCTGTCACCGAAGAGCGGAATGAAGCCCGGCAGGAGCTCAACAAATGGACGATTCTTGGCCTGCCTCCAGAGCGGATCCGGGAAGAGCTTGAAACCAAGCGCAAACTGGAGACGGAACGCACCGCGCTCACCGCGGAATTGAAGACATTTTCGCGGAACAACACCGAACTGCAGGCCCGCCTGGACCGGTACGAGGGCGACATGGAGAAGGAAGTCCCGTTGCCCGCCGGCACGAAGGGCAAAATCGTCGCGGTGGATCCCAAGTATGACTTCGTTGTGCTGGACATCGGCGGCAACCAAGGAATCCTCCAAAACGCGAAGATGTTGGTCAACCGCGACGGAAAGCTGGTGGCCAAGGTCAAAATCACGCATGTCGAGCCGAACCGCGCCATCGCGAACATCATGCCTGAATGGAAGCAGGATGATGTGATTGAAGGCGACCAGGTTGTGTATTAAGGTGTGGCAATGACAGCGTTGCTTCAACGCCACTTCGGAAAGTTGGCCGCTCTGGCGACCGTCGGGTTTTTGCTTGGAACATCGGGGTGCGCGCTCTCGGATTCCAATGACATGAGCGAACAGCCTTGGAACGCGCCAAAGACTTGGGAGACGGGTGTCCCCCAGAGCATGCAGCAGGGGCGTTGATCCCCCCTTTTTCCCGGCGCGTCAACTGAGCGAAACGGCGGCTTTTTGCTTTTGCGACGAGAGGGCCGCGGCAAAAAGGCGGTGGCTTAACACCGCTTCGTCCGGGGTGACACAGCCAAAACGATTGCCCAGAGCGCCCGCGCGTTCGGCCGCGTAGGCCGCCCACATTTGCAGGAAGCAGTCCGGGAATCCCGGCTCAAATATTCCGCCGGTGATGGTCGGGAATGGCCCGTGGAAACCAAGGTCCACCTTTTGCCAGATCTGCTCCTTTTGGCGCTCGAAGGACCAGAAAGTTTTGGGTTCCTTGGTGCTGTAGCGGGCCCCGCCCTCCGTTCCGAGAACTTCGATATACCATGTGTTGGTCTCACCCGGAGCGAGGCGTTTCATCTCAAGACGCATGGGAACTTCATCTCCATTCACCGAGACCTCGGTGTGGAGCATGGCGTTGTCCCAAGTGTCGCACGGGGCCATGCCGCCTTTGCCATCCGGCCGCTCCGCGTAGATTTTCTGCAACTGCGCATAGACCCGCAGGGGCTTCCAGCCCAGGCGGAAGGGGACATGGACGGCGTGCATCCCGAGGTCGCCCATCACGCCAATTTCGCCGCAGGTTTTCACCTGCCGTTTCCAGTTCACCGGCTTGGTCGGATCCAAGTCGCTTGCATGCCAGAAGCCCGACCGGATTTCGAGGATGCGCCCAAGTTTGCCGGAGGCGGCCGCCTGCATCACGCGCTGCGGCCCGGGCAAGAAGGGGAATTCCGAACTGCACCGGACGAAGCGCCCGGATGATTTGATGGCCGACTGGATTTTCTCGGCCGCGGCCAGGTCAATCCCAAAGGGCTTCTCGGCCAGCAGGTCTTTCCCCGCGGCCAGGACGTCGAGATACATTCGCTCATGCAAGTTGTGGGGGACCGCCACGTAAACGACATCCACCTCCGGCGCGCGGAGCAATTCGTGGTGATCCTTGGTGAGGAGTTTGACGGTTGGGATTTGCTTGAACCAATCGAGGAGCTTGTCCTGCAAATCGCAGACGGCGACCAATTCGGCGCGGACGGGAAAATTCTCGAGGACGAACCAGCGGGCAAAAGCGCTGGCGGCTTCGCGCCCCATCAATCCTCCTCCGACAATCCCCACCCGCATTGTATTCTGTGACATCGCGGCGGCACTTTAGTGAAAAACTTGAGGGATGCAAAGCCCGACAGGGCACGGGTCATGGAGACGCCGAGGACGATTGTTTGGATGCGGGCTCCGTTTTTCGGCCCTCCTCCTGCCGGGCGCGCATGGCTTTCCTGGCTGCCTCGAGCAGAATCGAGCAGGGCTCCAGGCATGGGATCGCGGATTTTGACTCGGGCGCGTCGGTCGGGAGGGCGCCAACCGTCCAAAGACGTTGCTTGAGGCAAACA
>CAZSXX010000041.1:0-8825 GCA_964611245.1 uncultured Verrucomicrobiota bacterium
TCAATTCCATCGCGATGAAGTAAACCCCTCTCGCCTCCCCCAAATGGTACGTCTGGACGATGTTCGTGTGGATCAGGTCCGCCACCAGCTTCGCTTCCCCGATGAAATTCTCGATGAAGACCTTCTGGTTCGCGTAATTCTGCCGCACCACCTTGATCGCCAGCCGCTTCACAAAATCGCGCGCCCCGTGCTGCTCCGCCTCGTAAACGATCCCCATTCCGCCCTCAAAAATCTTGCGGACGATCGCGTATTGAAATTCGCTTTGGATCGTGAAAAGCGCGGCCATGTCGCGCACACTTTTCGCGGAAGCCCTTTTCAAGTCAAGCCTTTGCGGCCAATCCACCCCATTTGTCACGCGCGAACGAAATGTTGAAGGCGGCCCTCCGTTCGGGGTATTGAAAGCGGCGCATGAATCGCAGTTTTTTCCCCGCGCTCCTCGCCTTCGCCGCAACCGCTTGGGGTGGCTTCTCGGAATGGCCCGAGTTCCGCGGCCCCTCCGCCCAAGGAATTTCCCTCGCCACGAATGTCCCGACCCGTTGGAGCGCCTCCAGCAACGTCCTCTGGAAAACCGACGCCCCCGCCGGTTGGTCCTCCCCCGTCATATCCCAAGGCCGCGTTTACCTGACCGGCTCCATCGAAAAAGACGGCCAAGTCTCCCTCCGTGCGCTCTCCCTCGATCTCGCCACCGGAAAAACCGCCTGGAATGTCGAGGCCATCAACGCCGACCCCGCGGCCATCGGGGCCAAACATCGCAAAAACGGCCTCGCCAGCCCCACCCCCATCGTCCGCGACGGAAAATTATACGTCCACTTCGGCCACCTCGGGACCGCCGCCCTCGACCTCCACGGCAAAATCCTTTGGGTCCAGACCTCCATCAAATACCCGCCCGTCCATGGCAACGGCTCTTCCCCCATCCTCGTCGACGGTGGCCTCGTTTTCAGTTGCGACGGCGCCAGCGACCCCTTCCTCATCGCCCTCGACGCCGCCACCGGCAAACAGAAATGGCGGACCTCCCGCAATTCCCCCGCCAAAAGCCAATTCTCCTTCGCCACTCCCCTCGCCATCGACCTCGATGGACGGCGGGTCATCATCAGCCCAACCAGCGGCTTCGTCGGCGGCTACGACCCCGCGACCGGCCGCGAACTCTGGCGCTCAGGCTATGGCCAGGGCTACTCCGTCATCCCCCGGCCAGTCTACGCCCACGGCCTCCTCTTTGTCGGCTCGGGTTATGACCGCCCCTTGATCTACGCCGTCAATCCCAAAGGCGCCTCCGGGGACGTCACCAAATCCGCCATCGTTTGGAGCGAAGCCAAAGGAGCCCCAAACACTCCCTCCCTTCTCGTCGTCGGCGACGAACTCTTCGCCGTCTCCGACAGTGGCATCGCCACCTGTTACGACGCCCGCTCCGGCAAAATCCACTGGAGCGAGCGCCTCGGAGGCGGCTTCTCCGCCTCCCCCGTTTTTGCCGACGGAAAAATCTATTTCCAGAACGAGGAAGGCGCGGGCTTCGTGGTCAAAGCCGCCAAATCCTTCACCCTTCTCTCCAAAAATGAACTCGGCGACCGCACCCTCGCGTCCCCAGCGGTGATCGACAACGCCATCCTCATCCGCTCCGCCTCCGCGTTGTGGCGAATCGGCTCCCGCCAATAGCCCCAAGGCTTGCGATTTGAACCAAGCTCCCTATTCTCGCCCCCGCACAAATGATGGAACCAACCAACCGCGCCGGGCAGGAGTCTGCCACGGGCGAATCAATCTCCGCGACGACCCGCCTCTGCGCGGTCTATGGCCATCCCATCAGCCATTCCGGCTCCCCCGCCATGCAGAACGCCGCCTTGGAATCCCTCGGCCTCGACTGGCGCTACTTGGCCTTTGATGTCCCCCCCAGCCAGCTTAAAGAAGCCATCGCCGGCGCCAAAGCCATGCGCTTTCTCGGCCTCAACCTCACCGTCCCGCACAAAGTCCTCGCCTTCGACATGGTCGACCTCGTCGATCCCGACGCCCGCCTATGGGGCGCCATCAACACCATCCGATTCGAGGCCCGCGACGGCGGTCGCTGGCGCCCCCTCGCGGAATTCCCGCAAAACACCGAGGCCGAAATTCGCTCCGTTGGATTCAACACCGACGCCGACGCCATCATCCGCTCCCTCCGGGAGGACCTTTCCATGCACCTCCCGGACGCGAAAATCCTGCTCCTGGGCGCGGGCGGCGCCGGCCGGGCCACCGCACTCCGCCTCGCCCAGGAGCGCCCCACCGAGCTCTGGCTCGCCAATCGCACCCGCGAAAAGGCGAACGCCCTCGCCCGCGAAATCCTTGACCGCGACCCCGGCATCAACGTCCACGTCGGCTACCCGCAGGGCGAAGTCGACCTCCTCATCAACGCCACCTCCCTCGGCCTCAGCGCCGATGGCCCCCTCCCCATCGATGGCAGCGGCTTCTCCCTCAATCAAGCCGCCGCCGTCTACGACATGATCTATCGCCCCGCCGAAACCCCTCTCCTCAAAGCCGCCGCCGCCGCCGGTTGCCGCACCGCCAACGGCGTCGGCATGCTCGTTTACCAAGGCGCCAAATCCCTCGAACTCTGGTCCGGCCGCCCGGCCCCCGTCGAAACCATGCGCGCCGCCCTCAAACGGCACGTCTACAACCTGGAGCCCTACATTTATGTTTGAGCGCGAGGTTTGGGCCGCCGTCCCCTTCGGCTTCTGGGCCTTTGTCTCCTTTGTTTTTGGGGCGATGGTCGGCAGCTTCGCCAACGTCTGCATCCATCGCATGCCCCGCGACGAAAGCGTCATCTCCCCTCCCTCGCACTGCCCCCACTGCAATTACTCCATTCCCTGGTTCCTGAACATCCCCCTCGTCACTTGGCTGGCCCTCCGCGGCAAATGCAAAAACTGCTCCGCCCCCATCGCCGCCCGCTACTTCCTCGTTGAGCTCCTCACCGGCGTCGCCTTCCTCGTCTGTTGGCTCCAATTCGGCCACAAATCGCCCTCCCTCGCCCTCGGTTACTCCCTCCTCCTGACCGGCTTCATCGTCGCCACATTCATCGACCTGGAGCACCTCATCATTCCCGACCAAATCACCCTCGGCGGCGCCGTCGTCGGCTTCCTGCTTTCCGGGCTCATTCCCCTCCTCCACCAAACCCTGGATCGCGGCGCCGCCATGAAAGCCAGCCTGATCGGCATCGCCGTCGCCTCCGGCTCTGTTTACCTCGTCCTCCGCGGCGGCAAACTTCTCTTCGGCAAGGAGCGCGTCAAGCTCGACCCGGACTCCCGCCTCATCTTCACCGAAACCCACCTCCAGCTTCCCGACGGCCGCGAAATCCCCTACGGCGAAATGCTCTACCGCGACACCGACGCCATCCGGCTTTTCGCCCTCACCATCGAGCTCCCTGAAATCTGTTACCTCAAGAAGGACGTCGTTCTCACCCCCAAACAACTCACCATCGGGGACGACTCCTACAATCCCGAGGACATCAAGCACATGGAATTGGTCACCAGCGAACTCATCCTCCCCCGGGAGGCCATGGGCCTCGGCGACGTCAAATTCATGGCCGCCATCGGCGCGTTCATCGGATGGCAAGGAGCCCTCTTCGCCTTCTTCGCCAGCGCCATCATCGGCTCCGTCGTCGGCCTCGGCTTGATGCTCCTCAAGCTCACCGAAAAATCCGGCCGCATCCCCTACGGCCCCTTCCTCGCCCTCGCCGCCGTCATCTGGATTTTCCTCCCCGACACCGCCCAAAAATTCATCCGCGACTACTTCGGCCTTTTTGGCCAACTCTTCTCCGGGCGCCCTCCCTCCATTTAGCCCACCTTCATTTTGCCGATCCGCATAAGAATCACCACGAACGCCAGCCAAAGCAGCGGATAGCTCCAGCGCGCGAACACCAAGTCCAGGAAAATTGGCTTCGCCCGCCGCAGGAAATAAATGAACCACACCACCGCCCAGTAAACCGCCGCCGCTCCGGCCGCGGCCCGCAGCCGCACCCCACTGTCATTCATCATCCCCACCGTCAAAAAAATCGCCGCCTGCTGGATGATTGAAAATCGCCACGCGCTCCGGAGCTCCGGCGACACCTCCGCCCCCTCTTTCTTAGAATCATCATCCATTCCCGCCAGCCTAACACACCCCCATTCCCCCCCGCAATTGCCATCCCGGTCCCCCTTCCCACACCCTTTGCGCACAACAAAAAGGCCCGGATTTCTCCAGGCCTCCCGCAAAACCGGTTCGTTGGAATTAAAGCGCGTGTCCCGTGATGCTGCACGTCGGAGACGCGTCCACCGCGCCATACGTGCAACTGCCGCCGGACGGGCATTTCGGCGCCCCGCCCTTGATGCACTCCTCCACTTCGGTGTCCACGACGCCGGGCCGGCGCTCTTCCCCTTCTCCAGCGCCCACCGCTCCTTCGCGCCATCCACCTGGCGAAGGTTGTTGATGCACCCGTTCTTCTGCCCCGTCGTGCGCGCCTTCACAAAGTTCGGGATCGCGATCGCCGCCAGCAAGCCAGTGATCGTCACGAAAAAAAAAGCCCGGCCGGAGCCGGGCGGAAAAGGTCGTTATGGTGTGAAGCTTTCCCTATCGCACCTTACAGCGCGTGGCCGGTGATGCTGCACGTCGGCGACGTGTCCACCGCGCCATAGGTGTAGCTCCCGCCGGACGGGCATTTTGGCGCGCCGCCCTTGATGTACTCTTCGATTTCAGTGTCAACGGAAGCCGAGCCGGCGCTTTTCTTTTTCTCCAGCGCCCATTGTTCCTTCGCCCCATCCACCTGGCGGAGGTTGTTGATGCACGCGTTTTTCTGCGCGGTCGTGCGCGCTTTCACGAAGTTGGGAATGGCGATCGCCGCGAGCAGCCCAATGATGGCCACCACGATCATGATTTCAACGAGCGTGAAGCCCGCCTTGCGGTTGTTGGTTGTGATTTTCATGGTACTTGGTTCGGCGTGGACCAAACGGCGGCGGGTTAATATAAGTTCAGACAGTCCACAAATTGCCGCTCGTCGACCGACGGACCCCTTAAGCACCTATTATGCCAACGCCCCCAAACCCGCCCCTCGGCCCCTCCCAAGCCCGGGCCCAAATCAAATCCACCCCCTTCCTCCAAAGCGCTCGCTCTCTCAAATTCGCCCTTCGTCTGCGTCAATGAAATCCACAAATGTCTCGACATCAACACGTTCAGAAAGATTGCATTCCCGTTTCCGCTTCTCCAGTCGCGCGTGCGCGGCCTCGTCCTCCTTCCGCCCGCGGTTCAAAAGCCATTTCGCAAAATCCATTTTCTCATCCCCACTTTTTCTCACTCGCCTGCGCACCCAATCACAAACCTGCCCATCCGTTGGGGAATTTTTTACCACCTCAATGATTTCCGCAGCCTCGACTCCGGCAGCTTTCAGCCATCGCTCATCAAATCCCTTGGCAAAGTTTTCCTCATACTCCGGCGCAAGCTTCCCGGCCAGGCGCAGCCGAATCTTGTCCACGAACCTCGGCAGGTGAACCCATCCATCCATCGTCTCGCGCGGGCTCCTCGGAAAAATCATCTCATCGCTCACGCCCGCCATGTTTCGGTGTCCCACTGGATTGTCAACGTCCGTGACACCCTGCCCCGCCTTGGGTCAATCGACCCAGCCTCGAAAATCACCTTGGCTCCCCGCCCTCCTTGCGCGTTAATCGCCCCGCAACGCAATCGCATCCGATGGAACTTCGCCACCGTTACTTCATTGCCGCCGCCGAGGAGCAAAACATCACCCGCGCCGCGGCCCGCCTCCACGTCTCCCAGCCGCCCCTCAGCCGCCAAATCCGCGACCTCGAGCATGAGCTTGGTGTGCTCCTCTTCGAGCGCACCGGCAAGTCCGTCCGCCTCACCGAAGCCGGGCGCGTGTTCCTCATCGAGGCGCGCGCAGTGGTCGACCGCGCCGCGGAGGCCGTGCGCGCCATCAAATCAGTCGCCTCCGGCCTCACCGGCGAGCTTCACGTCGGCTTCGCCCCCTCCCTCGCCGTTGAAATCCTCCCGCAGGCCCTCCGCAAGTTCCAAATTGAAGCCCCCGCCGTCCTCATCCGCCTGCACGACCTTTCCACCGAGGAAATGCTCCAAGGGCTGCGCGGCCACACCCTCGACCTGGCCCTCATGGTCCAGCTCCCCGCCCAAAACCTCCGGGGACTCCAATCCACCGAACTCCGCCGTTGCTCCGTCTCGGCGGCGGTCAGCCCCGCCCACCCCCTCGCCAAACGTCGGCGCGTCTCCCTCGCCGCTCTTCGGTCCGAAAGAATGATCGGATACTCGCGCGGCGAATACCCGGAGTTCCTCAACTGGTTCGCCCACCTCCCATGGCCCGGGAATCTGCCCCCAGCCCTCGCCGAGGAGCACGACAGCGTCACCAGCCTCATCGCCGCCGTCGAAGCCGGCCGCGGCCTCGCCATCGCTCCGGACACCCTCGCCTGCCTCGCGGGCCCTCGCCTCCGCCTCATCCCACTCCATCCCCAACCTCCCCCCTTCTCCGTCATCGCCGCCTGGCGGACGCTCAATCCCAAAATAAAGCGCTTCCTCAACGCGGCCCGCCTCGAAGCCAACCTGCCTGAACACTCCCCGTCCTCCCCCTCCCGGTCCACTGCAACTTTCCCAGCCCAGCCGGGTTAATCAGTTGCCGCTCCATGAAATCCTGCCCTGAATGCCTCTCTGAAATCCCGGACGACGCCCAAGTCTGCCGGGCCTGCGCGCGCCGCGTCGTCGGAAAGCCCTGTCCCGAGTGCGCGGAACTCAGCAAGTCCGAAGCCCTCAAATGCGCCTTCTGTGGCCACAGCTTCGCCCGCCAGCAAAAGGTCGCCTCCGTCGAGGCCTTCCACGCCAAAGGCGTCCTGCTCCCCACCATCCTCCTGCGCGGACGCCTGATCCCTCAGGAAATTCAGCTCAGCTCCGAAAAAATCGTCATTCTCACCTGGGGCCTCTTCTGGCTCAGCCGCACCGACGAGGAAATCCCGTGGGAAAAAATCGCGGGCTACCATTACCATTCCGGCCTTTTTTGGGACAGCGTCGAGATCCAGACCCGCGGCCAAAAATCCAATTCCATCGGCTGCCTCCGCAAGGACGAGGGCCAGCGGATCAAGCAGATCCTCGAGCAAATGAAGGAATAAAAAAGCCGCCGGATTTCCCCGGCGGCGCGCGCGCCAAAGTGACCTTTACTTTTTGGCAGCTTCGTAATTCTTGGTCGCCTCGCTCCAATTGACCACGTTCCAGAACGCCTTCAGGTAATCGGGCCTCCGGTTCTGGTACTTCAGGTAATAGGCGTGCTCCCACACATCGCACCCCAGCACCGGCTTGTTCCCGTCCATGATCGGGTTGTCCTGGTTGGCGGTGGAAACGATCTCCAACTTGCCCCCCTTGTTCACGATCAACCAAACCCAGCCACTCCCAAACCGCCCGGCCCCGCCCGCTTCAAACTTCTCCTTGAAGGCGTCAAAGCTCCCAAACGTGGCGTTGATCTCCTGCGCCAACGCCCCCGTCGGCGCCCCGCCCGCTCCCGGTCCCATCAATTTCCAGAACATCGAGTGGTTCGCATGCCCGCCCCCGTTGTTGCGCACCACTGTCCTGATGTCCTGCGGCACCGCGTCCAGGTTGCTGATCAATTCCTCTACCGACTTGGCTTCCAGCTCGGGTTTCCCCGCGATCGCCTTGTTGACGTTCGTCACATAGGCGTTGTGGTGCTTCCCATGGTGAATCTCCATCGTCTGGGCGTCAATGTGGGGCTCCAGCGCGTCTTTCGCGTAAGGCAAGGGGGGCAATTCGTAGGCCATAAATTTCAGTTCTAGTTATTCAATTCCACCGTTCCAACCCGCTGGCGCGCGCTTTCAACGCCGCCACCGGCCAAGCAACTCCTTGTTGCTCCCCCCATCCTAGCAAGCGTCGGCCAAACGACAAGCCGCGATCCTTGGCCCCAATCCCCACCCTCCCCCGCTCACCGGGCCTCCGCCTCGCGGATCTCAACCACCGACCCCGCCAACACATCCCCGCTGCGAACCTGCCGGGTCCCGGAAGGCCACAACACCTCGATCCGGTCCACCCGGTCCGCCACCCCAAGCCCAAAGTATAGGGGAACCGCGCTCTGCGAGAGGTAACCCGATTTTCCATCATTCTGTTGCTGCCAGGTTTTCCCGCCCGCTTGGACCTTCACCACCGCGCCAATTCCCTGCCGGTTGGACTTGCCCCCAACCAATCTCAATTGGATGTAATTGAGTTTCCGCTTCTCGGCCGCGTTGCTCATCAGGACTTGTGGACGGTCATTCATTTCATTCGTGACAATGTCCAGGTCCCCATCTCCATCCAAATCCGCAATCGCGCTGGACCGCGAGCTCAGCGTCTCCAGGACCGGGACTTTTCCGGTCCGCCCCGCGCTGAGCGGATGGTCCCGATCCGCCCCCGAGGCGTCCAAAACAAACGCCACTTTCTCAACCCGGTTGCTCGCCCTCGGCTCCACCCCCAAGATGAACTCCGCATCCCGGAACCGTGCCCCGCCCTCGTTCAGCAGCAGCGAGTTGATGGCGTATCGGAAGCCAAACCCCATCCCCGCCGTGATGAACACATCCTCGTGTCCATCCGCGTTGATGTCCCCCACGCTCAGCCCCCAGGGCCACAGGTTCTCCCCTCCCATTTTCTGCCCGCTTTCCACAAACTCCCCACCCGGTCCCCTCAAAAAAACCGCGTTCCCGAAAATGTTGTTCGCGCTCCCCTGCAGGTACTCCTCCGTCCACGACGCCGTGCACCACGCTTCGCTCCGCGCTTTCTCAAAGGCCGCGCCAAAAGTCGACTTGCTCAA
This sequence comes from uncultured Verrucomicrobiota bacterium, assembly GCA_964611245.1. GTDB lineage: Bacteria > Verrucomicrobiota > Verrucomicrobiia > Limisphaerales > SXQI01 > CAZSXX01. The sequence goes on from CAZSXX010000041.1 coordinate 8,798, forward strand.
TTTCGTCTGCGGATCCGTCATGTCCGAA
>CAZSXX010000041.1:8835-18397 GCA_964611245.1 uncultured Verrucomicrobiota bacterium
CGTCAGGTAGAGGTCCATCCGCCCGTCCTGGTTGATGTCGAAAAACTTGATCCCCATCGCTCCCCAGGGCGTCTTGGCGAAATGCGCGCCCGTTTTATCCACGAACTTCCCCCCGCCCGCATTCTCAAAATAATGGTCATCCCCCTGCATGCTCATCACGTACAAGTCCGGCAGCCCATCCCCATTGACGTCCGTGAACGACGCGTCGCCCGACCATCCTTTCGGCTCAAGTCCGGCCAATTTCGACATGTCCTGGAATTTCCCATTCCCAATGTTCTTGTAAAAAACTCCCGCCTCATACCGCTCCGGCCGCAGGTGCCCTTTGAACCCATCCTTCAACCCCACATAATAGCCGCCCGGCCCCCTCTCCTCGCTCGTGTACCGCCCGACATTGCAAACATAAAGGTCCAGCAGCCCATCATTGTCCGCGTCAAAAAACACCGCGCCGGAGGAATGCCCAAAATATTGGACCCCCGCCTCCTCCGTGGTCTCCCGAAACCGCCCCTGTCCCAAATTCTCAAACAACGCATTCCCGCCCCGCGCCGACGTCACAAAGAGGTCGGGGTCGCCGTCATTGTCAATGTCCGCGAAAGCCGCTCCCACGCAAACCCGGTCCTTCAGCCCCACCGTAGCCAACGCTGTGATGTTCTCAAACTTCCCCCCTCCCAGGTTCCGCCAAAGCTCGTTCCCGCCCAACTGGCTCACAAAGTAAATGTCCAGTCTTCCATCGCCATCCACGTCCGCCACCGCCAAACCGGTCCCATGGTCGTAATGGATCGCCTTGTAACGCTTGTTCGCGTCCTCCACCGCGCGGTGTTCAAAGCGAATCCCCGATTCCAGCCACCGGTCCGTGAATTGAAAATCGTGGAAGCATGTGATCCCTCCGCTCGCCCGAATTTGGGCCTGCCGCCGTTCCTCCAGCCAGCCCGGTGGCGCCGCGCTCGCATCGACCTGGATTGCCACGGCCGCCGCGAGAAACGTCAACGCTCCCGCGGTGCGCCATGGGACAGGGATCAATCTCATGATCCCGAGCCTACCGGAGTTGGCCCTCCACCGGCAATCGCGGATCAGACCCGGTCCACCATCTGTGTGACCCCCTGCTTCTCCGCGCAATGCGCGCAACAGAAATACGATCCCCCCGCCTCCACCCCGTGCCCGATGATCCGGCAGCCGCAATGCCCGCACTTGGGCGCCTGCGCGTGGATCGCGCACTCAAAGCAATCGTAATAATGCGAGATTCCATTCACGACCAGCTCCAGCGGCTTGTCATACTCATTTCCGCACACCTCGCAGGGTGTTCCGCCATGCCGGTTCTTCTCCGCCGGCGATGCCTCCAACTCTGACCCCGGCCCCGTCCTCGTTTGTCGTTTGATCATGCTCGCCAAATTATTGCCCTCCCGCGCTCGCGCCAACCGGGCGGAACACCAATTTGGAGGTCAGGTTGCCCGCCAAGCGTGGCCGCCCGCCGCAACCCGCTTGACTTTCCCACCTTGGCGGGGGATGGAACGCGGATATGTTTTGCCTGTTACGGCCCTGCGCGCTGGCGCTTGCCTTGGCTGCCGCCCTCCCAACCCGCCCCGCGGAGAAAACCCCCGCGGCCAGCCCTCAATCCGCCCAGGCGAAAATCGACCTTCGGTCCTCCGCACTCCTCGCCCGGCTCAGCGCTCTCTACCGGCAAACCACCAACGCGGAGGTCGAACTCCACCTCACCGCGAAAATGGCCGATGTTCCCGTCCCCCCCGAAGACCTCGATGCCCGTTACCTCCTCAGCATCGCCCGCCCGAACCAGTTCGCCCTGGTCCTTCGCGACGGCGCCTTGGGCGCCACCGCCATTTCCGATGGCACGAACCTCACCACTTTCCTGCCCAAGTTGAAACTGTTCACCGTCCAACCGGCTCCCCACGACCTCTCCGGCCTCGAATCCGACTCCGGTTCCGCCTCCCGCGACACCCTCGGCAGCCTGGCTTTCATAAGCGCCCTCTTCAGCCCGAGCCCCCGCGACGCGCTCCTCGCGGGCGTCTTGGACGCCAGCTACGGCGGACCCGAGAATATCGGCGGCCAGGAATGCGAGCGGATCAACTTCAAGCAGGAGGGCCTGCTCTGGTCCTTGTTTGTCCTGCCGGGCGACCAACCCCTCGCGCGCCGGATCGACGTCAAAATTCCCCAGCTCCAAATGTCCCTGGATTTCACCCACTGGAAGCTCAACGCCACCTTTCCTCCGGATCGATTCAAATTCGTGCCACCCCTGGACGCAAAAAAAGTCGAATCCTTCGGCGATGCCTCCGACCCCGACGACGAAGGCCAGGACTCAAGCTGGGTCGGCGAAATCATTCCAGCCTTCAAGTTGAAAAACCTCGACGGCACGGAATTCGACACCGCCAGCCTCCGCGGCTCTCCCTCCATCCTCGTGGTTTGGGGCGGGGAGGCCGAACACTGCGTCAACGCCCTCCGCGCCGCAACCGAACTCGCCGCCGCCACGCCGGGCGCTCGCCTTCAATCCATCAATATTGATGAGAAACCCGACCCCCGCCGCGTCCGCGCACTCCTCGCCAAAGAGAGGCTCGCCCTGCCCGTCGCCTTGGACCAAAAGCAAACCGCCGTCGAGGCGTTGGAGTTGGACGGCGTTCCCATCACGTTCCTGATTGACGGCGGAGGCGTCGTCCGCGCCGCCTTCCTCGGCTATCACCCCGAGTTCAAGGCGCTCGTCGGAAAACACCTCGCCGCGCTCGCCAAACCCGGCCCCAAACCAAGCCCGGCCCCGTGACCCGCCGCGCTGCCGGACGCGTTCCCTTCCCGGTTGGCGCGCGCTCCGCTACCCTGCCCCCCAGCAGCCCATGAACGTCCGGCCCCTCATCACCCGGGAGCTCCGCGCCGAGGCGCGCCGTCCCCATGCCCACTGGGTCCGCACCCTCGCCGCCGGCTTCCTCACCCTCGTGCTCCTCTGGGCCATCCTCGACGCCGGCGCCGGATCCTCCGGCATCACCCTGTTCCGCTGGTTGATCGACGCCTTCCTCGTCGCCATTCTCGTCATTGTCTCCTCGCTGACCGGCGATTCAATCAGCCGCGAAAAACGTGAAGGCACCCTCGGCCTCCTCTTCCTCACGCCCCTGACCGCCGGCGAAATCATCATCGGCAAATCCCTCCTCCATGCCCTCCGGGCCCTCGTCATCTTCCTGTCCGCGGCCCCATTGCTCGGCCTGCCCTTCCTGCTCGGCGGCATCACCACGGAGCTCCTCCTCCTCTCCGTGGTCAAGCTCGCCGCCGCCTTCGTCATCGCGATCGCCTGCGGCATGGTCGCCTCCATCCACAGTTTTGAATGGATGGAATCCCTCGTCGCCTCCGTGCTCCTGAGCGCCCTCCTGTCCTGGCTGGTTCTCGTCATCTCCCAATCCTACCCCTTCGCATGGCCCGCGCTCCCCATCTCCTTGGCCATCCTCGCCCTCGCGTTGGTCCACGCCGCCCGCCGCCTGCGCGCCTCCTGGCAATCCGAGGGCGCCCGCGCCGCCCGCTCCGCCATCCCCTCCCCCGGCGGCCCTTCGTCTTTCCCGCAAGACTTGGCCTTCGCCTTGGCGCGCATGGGACGCCCCATTTTCCGCTGGGACACCCGCAAGGCCCGCGACCGCAATCCCATCGCCTGGCTCCAGGAATACAACTGGCCCTCCCGCCTCGCCAAATGGGGCTGGTGCCTCGCCCTCTTCGCCGCCGAAATGCAGCTCCTCTTCCAATTCCGTCCCTTCCTCGATTACCAAATGCAGCTCTATCGCCTCACCGCCCTCGCCATCGCCTTCAGCGCCGCCGCCAGCTTCCGCCGCGAGCGCGAAACCGGCGCCCTCGAGCTCCTCCTCGTCACCCCCATCCCCGCCGCGCGGCTCATTTGGGGCCGCCTCCAGGGCGTCTGGTTCCATTTCTTCCCCGCCATCGCCATTCTCGCCTGCGTCTGGATGATGGGCCCGGAGCTGATCTCCCTCCCCATCCGCTTCGCCTTCTACCTCGCCGCTGCCTATCTTTTCACCCCCATCATTGGCTTCTACTGCTCCATGCTCACCTCCAATGTCCTCATCGCCTGGCTGCTCGCCGTCTTCTTCAGCCAACTCCTTCCATACGCCATCACCCAGGCCTTCCGCTTCGACATCGGCCGCCGCAACATCCCCTTCGCCTTCTTCATGATCGAACTCGCCCTGGCCCTCCTCGCCGGGTTTCTCCTCTTCGACAACCTTGCCAAAAGGCGCTTCGCCCTCCGGCGCGCCTGATCGCCCGCCCCCGGAATTCCGTCCCCCTTTCCGGTTGGTAAACGGTCGGTCTTGGGTAAACTCGCCCGATGAATTCCACTTTCCCGACGCTCCTCGCCCTCCTCGCCACGGCGGCGTTCGCGGCGGAGCCGCCCGCCCCTCGCGTCCAGCTGCTCCAGCGCATGGAGCAGGTCATGGGCAAGCTCCCCGGCCCCGACCGGCGCTGCGATCTGGACATCAAAGTGGAGGATTCCGCCGAGGAATCCGACCACACCCGCCTCCTCCTCACCTACCAATCCGAGCCCGGCGCCCGCGTCCCCGCCTACCTTCTCCTCCCCAAGAATCGCCCCGCCTCCCCCAAGCCCTTCGGTGTCCTCACCCTCCACCAGACCCATCCCTTGGGCCACAAAGTCGTCGTCGGCCTCGGCCAAAGCTCCAACGATGTCTACGCTGTCGAACTCGTCCGGCGCGGCTTTCTCTGCCTCGCCCCCGCCTACCCCCACCTCGCCAATTACGCGCCCTCCCTCACCAATTACCAAAGCGGGACCATGAAGGCCATCTGGGACAACATCCGCGGCCTGGACGTTCTCATCGCCTACGGCTGCGACCCCGGCCATTTCGCCGCCATCGGCCATTCCCTCGGCGGCCACAACTCCCTCTTCACCGCCGCGTTTGACGAACGCGTCAAAGTCGTCGCCACAAGCTGCGGCTTCGACTCCTTCCGCGATTACATGGATGGCGACATCAAAGGCTGGACCAGCCATCGCTACATGCCAAAGCTCCTCGACTACTCCCCGGATCGTTACCCCTTCGACTTCGACACCGTCCTCGGCGCCATCAGCCCCCGCTTGGTGTTCATCAATGCCCCGATCGGCGACTCAAATTTCCGGTGGGCCAGCGTCTCAAACCTCGTGGCCAAAGTCCGCCGGGATTTCCCGGCTTGCCAATTGACCCTTCACCAACCCGCCGTCGGCCACGTCTTCCCCCCCGAAATCCGCCGGGACGCCTTCTCCGCCATCGAGGCCACGCTCAAATCCTCTCGAAACTCCGTTCGCCCGTAACCTCCACGAGTCCTCCATCCCTCTCCTCCGGCCGCTTGAAGCTCGCGTTGGATCCGCCCAATAACTGGAAAACTGCTCCAAAAATCGCCCCCGCCGCATGGCCCATCACGCACGGCACAATCTCGGAATTCCCAAACGCGGCGAACGCGAATCCAGGCGCCGCCAACTCCCAGCCGATCTTCAGGCCGATCGCCAGAAAGATAAACCCCGACGCCGTCCGGCCAAATCGCCCTCCTGTGGCCAACGCCGCATATATCCCCACCGCCACCGCCGACAACCCGCCATAAAACTCAAGGCCCGGCTCCGCGATCAACAAAACAAGGCTCGTCAGCGCGGGCGCCCCCACGCAGAACGCGGCGAACCGGGCCCGCGACTGCGCTTCCATCAACGCCCCGCCCACCGTGAACACAAGCAAGTCGCCCCACAGGTGGCTCGGCGAAAAATGAACCCAATGCCCGGTCACCATCCGCCAAATCTCGCCCTCAAGGATCGCGCCCCGGTCAAACACCCACGCGCCCGGTTGCCCCGCCGCGAATGCGGCGGCCGCAGCCACGGCCAGCAGGAGCGTGACGATGGGCGCCCGCCGAATCATTTCCGGCCGATCCTTCTCGCGCACAACGCCGCGCCGCCAACGCCGATCGCCAGCAAAACCTCCAGGCCGCCAAACGACCCCGCCCCGGTGTAGCCGGGCTTGCGCACCACTTTGTACTCCGTCGGCGCGTTCTTGACCCGCACCTGGAACTCCGCCAACTGGGTCTGCAAATTCGTGACCAAGTTCACCGCGGCCAGGTCAAACCCCCGGCGGCTGTCCATCCGCAGCTCCTCGCTCTGGTTGATCGGCGTCGCCGATCCCTTCACATGGCTGATTCCCGGCGCGCGGAAAAGCAGCTTGCGGCTCGCGATGTCATAAACCGCTCCGTCAAGCATCGTGCGCGTGTCGTTCTTTTCGCCCTGGACCAGGTACGCCCCGAGGATCGTCCAATACGTCAGGGACAGCAGCCCCTGGTCCGTGAACTGCACCTGGTCAAAAGAAACCAGCGCGATCACGTCCACTCCATAGATCTTCTGCAGTTGGTCCAGGTTGGCGAAGCCCCCGCGCGGAGCCAGGTACGCCGTCGGGATGATCTCGATCGATTTGACGAACGGATAGGATTGGAACTCCGCGCTCACCTTCTTCAGCAGCGCCATCTTGTCCAACTCCGAAAATGTCGGATCCGCCCGTCCCGGGTCCCCATGGCCCCTTTTGGGCCCGCTGTCCTGCGGCACAAACGCCACCCCGACGCGCAGCGGCAGGGACAGCGTCGGAATCCCCGGAGCGTCAATGTGGTTCTCTTTGTCCGGATAAAGGTACTTGAACAAACTGTTGGCCCGGTGCATCTGGTGCCGCCCGTAGGTCGCGCACCCAACCAGCGTCATGGCCAGCGCGGCCAGCGCCGCAAATTTCATCAATGTCGGTTTCATGTTCCTCTTCGTTCGGGGTTCGTTGCTCAACCTCCCAAGCCTGCGCCCATTCCGTCCAGCGCCGTTAATTGAAATTTAATGACGCCGCATTGATAAAATCGATGGTCGTGCGCGCATTCTCCATTCTCGGCATGGACCATGTTCAAGTTTCAATCCCGGTCCGCCGATAGAATGGCAGCGCGCGCATGGCGCGGCCGAACCCTATGATTCCAAGCTTGGAGAAACGAAAAATCCCCACCGCCGCCACGCGTTTCCTCACCGTCACGCTCGGAACGGAGACCTACGCCATCAGCGCCCTCAACGTCCGCGAGATCATCCGCCCCCTCGACATCTCCCCCGTCCCCAGGACTGCCCCCCACCTCCTGGGCGTCATCAACCTTCGCGGCAAAATCGTCCCGGTCATCGACCTCCGCATGAAATTCGGCCTTCCCTTCACCGGGCGGACCGAACGGACCTGCATCGTCGTCGCTCAAACAGGAGAGTCCCCCCGCGACCTCCAACTGACCGGATTGATGGTCGATGAAGCCCGCGAAGTCATCACCCTCACCGACATCGAGGATGCGCCCAGCTTCGGGACCACCATCGACACCTCCTGCATCCGCGGCATCGCCCGGGTCAAAGACTCCGTCGTCATCCTCCTCGACCTGCCCCGGGCGCTCGGCCAGCCCAAGCCTCAGGCATGATCGACGTTTTGGCCATGCTTCCCGTTGAACTTTGGACGACCGAACTCGGCGACGAGAACTACGAGTTCCTCCGCCGCCTCATCTACGAACACAGCCGGATCAACCTCGGCCCCGACAAAAAGGCCCTCGTCACCTCCCGCATCGCCAAGCGCCTCCGCGCCTTGCGGCTGACCGATTACAATTCCTATTGCGGCTTCCTCCGCTCCTCCCGCGGCCGCGACGAGGTCGGCCACCTGGTCGACGTCATCTCCACCAACCACACCCAGTTCTTCCGCGAATCCCGCCATTTCGATTTCCTCCGCGACGTCGCCGTTCCCCAATGGTTGGCCCGTGGCCCAGAGCCCATCCGCGCCTGGTCCGCCGCGTGCTCCTCCGGCGAGGAGGCCTACACCCTGGCCATCGTCCTCAGCGAAGCCCTCGGCCTGGACGCGAACTGGACGGTCCTCGGCACGGACATCTCCTCCCGCATGCTCGCCACCGCCCGCTCCGGCATCTACTCGGCCGACCGCCTCATGCAGGTCCTCCCGGAAAAGCGCCGCCGTCATTTCGAGCGGGGCGTGGGCGATTGGCAGGGACAGTTTCGCCTCAAAGAGGACCTCCGCCGCCATGTCTCCTTCGCCCAACTCAACCTGCTCGAGCGCGATTACCCGATTGCCTCCCAGTTCGACGTCGTCTTCTGCCGGAACGTCATGATCTATTTCGACCGCGACACCCAGGAGACCCTGGCCCAAAAGCTCGCCGAACGCCTCCGCCCGGGCGGCTACCTCATGGTCGGCCATTCCGAAAGCCTGGCCGGATTCAACCACGGCCTCGTCGCCCTTCACCCCGCGCTCTACCAACGGCCCGGCTCTACTCGCCGGGCTTGACCCCGCTCCCCGCCTCCTGTTGCTCGGCCCTCCCGGCGAAATGCAGCAACTCCAAAATCTCCCCCCGCAGCCGCAGGAAGTCCGCGCTGTTGCGCTGGCGCGGACGCGGCAGTTGCACGGTGATCGAGCGGTCAATCCGGCCCGGGCGCGGGCTCATGATCACAATCCGGTCGCTCATGTAAATCGCCTCGTCAATGTCATGCGTCACCAAAAGGATCGTCGTGCCGCGGTTCTCCCAAAGCCGCAGCACCTCGTCCTGCATCCGCATCCGGGTGAACGCGTCCAGCGCCCCCAGCGGCTCGTCCAACAACAGGATTTTCGGGTGGTTGATCAATGCCCGCGCCAACGCCACGCGCTGGGCCATCCCGCCCGAAAGGTGGTGCGGATACGAATTGGCGAACCCGCTCAGCCCGACCAACTCGATGAATTCGTCCACCTCCCCGCGCTTCTCCGCCAGCGCACCCCGCGCGACCAACCCCGCCTGCACATTGCCCCGCACCGTCAGCCACGGAAACAGGTTCGGATCCTGGAACACCAGCCCTCGCTCCGCGCTCGGCCCCGCGATGGCGTTTCCCCCAACCAAAAGCCGACCGGCGCTCGGCGTGTCCAGCCCCGCGATCAGCCGCAACAACGTGGATTTCCCGCAGCCGCTCGGCCCGACCAGCGACACCAACTCCCCCGCCCCCACCGCCAGCGACACGTCGTCCAACGCCGCCCGGTGATCCTCCTCCGGGTCCGGCGTCGGGAAAAACTTCGAGACGTCCTCCACCCGCAGGCCGGCTCCCTCCGCATGGGCCGCGCCGCTCACCGCGTTCACCATTTGATCACTCCTTTCTGCCAGACCAGCACGCGGTCGCGCAGCTTGAACAACCCCGTCATGATCGTGGAAAAAAACGCCGCCATGATCACCAGCGCCGCGTAAACCTTCCCATACTCCGCCCAGCCCTGCGCCCACGCCAGGTACCACCCCAGCCCCGCTTTGACCCCCACCGTCTCCGCCGCCACCAGCGTCAAAAACGACGCCCCCAGCCCCATGAACAGCCCAATGAAAATGTTCGGCATCGCCGCCGGGATCGCCACGCGGAAGATCAGGAACCGCTCCCCCGCCCCCAGCGTCCTCGCCACATCCAAGTACGCAGCCCGCGTGTTCGAAATTCCCGAGGCCGTCAGCATCGTCACCGGAAACCAGACCGCCACCGCGATCAACCCTATCGCCGAGAACATCGCCGAAGGTGACACCACCATCGCCAATGGAATCCACG
>CAZSXX010000041.1:18407-19666 GCA_964611245.1 uncultured Verrucomicrobiota bacterium
CCGTCGCTGGGATCGGCCCCACCACCTTCAACAGCGGCATCCCCCAATACCGCGCGGCGGAAAACCAGCCAATGCATACCCCGGTGGCCAGCCCGGCCGCGACCCCCAACGTGTAGCCGCACACCAACAGCCGCAGGGAGTGCCACGCGCTCTTGAACAACAGCGACCGGTCCTCCAGCATCGCCTTCAACACCCCGGCCGGGCCCGGAAAGTACGGCAGTGGCAACAGCCGGAATCCCGCCGTCACAATGTCCCAAACGGTCAACAGCGCGAGGCCCGCCGCGAGGATCGGCAACGTCCGCCGCGTCCAATCCCGGGCCCCCATGATGAAATATTGCGTCGCCGCGGCCACAATTCCGAAGCCCAGGGCGAGTCCAAGAAACGTGAAATACTCCGGCGCCGGAATTGGCTCGCCCTTCGCGGCCCACGCGTGGATTCCCATCGCCACCGCCGCCGCGACGGGGACCGCCGCCAACGTCCGGGCCTGCGCCGGTTCCACGACAACTCCTCCGCGCCGGCCTCCATTCGGCCCTCCCCCATTTTCGCCACCGTCAGTTTTCACGGCGGAGGCGTGACACAAACCGCGCACATCGGATCCCACACGCTCAGCGCATACTGCCGCAGGATCCATTCCTGCGGCACCCGCCCCCCCGCCACGCGGTCCACCGTGACTCCCTTCAGCCACTCATCCGACACCCCCTCCAACCGCGCGAATCCCCGCGCCGCCAACGCCTCCACATCGGTCGAGGGGCTCAACATCCCGGCCTTCTTCATCGCGGCCGACGCCAGCCTCACCGCTGTTTCCGCCCCGCCCACGCTTGGGATGTACCTCAAATGCGAGATCGCCACCGCGTTCTGCTCCGTCGTCGATCCCAAGTATTTCTTCTCCACCGACACGCGGGCCGCCGCCAGCGGGTTCATCTCCACCCACTTCGCCGCCTTCAGCAACGCCCGCGTCGCGGCCGCCGTCGTCTTCGGGTTGCGCGCCAGGAATTTCCCGTTCGCCACCACCGCGCAGCAATACTCCTCGTTATAGGGCGGATCCTCCGCCTGGTCCGCGATGTTCCGCACCAACCCCTGGGCGATCAGCATGCTTCCGATCGGCTCCGAATTCGCGACCGCGTCCACCTCGCCCTTCGACAGCGCCAACCCAAGCTCCCCCGCCGGAAACACAAGCCACGACACGTCGCGGGCCGGATCCACCCCATTCGCTCCCAGCGCCCGGTTGGCGAAGATGAACGGCGAACGCCGCCGCCTCA
>CAZSXX010000042.1:0-16401 GCA_964611245.1 uncultured Verrucomicrobiota bacterium
GCCGACTTCGTCGGCGGATTTTTGGGTTTCCAGGTCGAAATAGACAACGTTCCTCATGCGGCGGGCTCCATTCAAAATCGAAGGCTCCCCCGGCGCAACCCGAAACGCAGGGAAGGCCGCGGAAGAAACGCGCCGGCCATTGAATAATTCGCGGCGCCCATTAGAGTGGGCGCGTGCCGACCCAAGTCATTGCCGTGGCCAACCAAAAAGGGGGCGTGGGCAAAACCACCACGTCCGTGAACCTGGCCGCCTGCCTCGCGGCGGCGGGCCGCAAAACGCTCCTGATCGACCTGGACCCGCAGGCCAACGCCACAAGCGGGGTGGGGCTGGAGAAGACGGAGGGACAAAGCGCGTATCAGGCCCTGCTGGGGGAGGGAGCGCTCGGGGAGAAAATCGTCGGCACGGCCTTTGAGAACCTATGGGTGATTCCCAGCGAGCTGGACATGTGCGGCGCGGAGGTGGAAATGTCGCGGCTGGAGAATCACCTGCTGCGCTTCAAAAACGCGCTGCAGCCCATCCGGGACAGCGACGAATACGAGATCATCCTGATCGATTGCCCCCCGGCGCTGGGCATCCTGACACTGAACGTGTTCGCGGCGACCGATTATTTGCTGGTGCCACTGCAGTGCGAGTACTACGCGCTGGAGGGAATCTCGAGCATCAACCGGATCATCGCCCAACTGCGGGACGGGGGGGTCAATCCGGGGCTGAAGATCCTGGGGGTGCTGATGACGATGTTTGATGGGCGGACGCGCCTGGCGGCCCAGGTGGTGGGGGAGGTGCGGCAGCATTTTGGGGAGGCGGTGTTCGAGACATTGATCCCGCGGACCACCCGGCTGGCGGAGGCGCCGAGCTTTGGCAAGCCGATCATCCATTACGACAAATACAGCATGGGCGCCTCGGCCTACGAAGTGTTCACGGAGGAGGTCATGGCCCGGTTGCGCGGCTGAAAACCGGGGAAGGGAAGGGCGCGGAGGGGCTTGTTTTTTGCGGGAGGGCGCTTAACAGTGGAGGCATGAAGAAGGACGTCCTGCCGGTCGCGATCCGCGGCATTCTTCCCGCCAACAGCGGCTGCGCGATTTTCGTGGGCAACGACGAAAAGGTGTTCGTCATTCAGGTGGAGCACAACATGGGCGCGGTGATCGGCATGTTCCTGCGTGAAACGCCCAAGGAGCGGCCCCTGACGCATGACTTGATGAACAGCGTCCTCAAGGGCTTCGGAATCTCGGTCGAGCGGGTGGTGATCACGGAGCTGAAGAATTCCACCTATTTCGCGCGGCTGATCCTGCAGCAGCAAAACGAACTGGGCCGCAAGTTGGTGGAGATCGACGCCCGACCGAGCGACTGCCTGGCCTTGGCGGCGGCCCAGAAAAAGCCGATCTTCGTCTCCTCCGCGCTGTTCGAGCAGGTGGAGGACATGACCGAGGTGCTGGAACGGATCAACGAAAACGGGGACGAGAGCGAAGGCGAAGGCGAAGAGAAGTAAGCGATGGCCGCAGCCACGGAAAAAACGACGTCGCTGGCCGTGCTTTTTGGCGATGACGACTTGGCCATCAAGAAGAAGGCGCGCGGCATATTCGAGGGGTGGTGCGCGGAGTCCGGCGGCTTTGACCAGGAACGGATCACCGCCAGCGCCGCCAATTCCGGGGAGGCGCTTTCCGCTTTGGAGAAATTGAGGGAGGCCCTTCAGACACTTCCGTTTTTCGGGTCGAAGGTCATCTGGTTCCAGGGCTGCAATTTTCTGGGGACCGACCGGACGTCCGAATCCGCCGCGGTGACCGCCGCGCTGGGGTCGCTGGCGGAGGACCTGAAGAAGTTCAATTGGAGCGGGGTGCGGCTGTTGATCACGGCGGACTCGATCGACAAGCGGAAGACATTTTACAAAACGATCTCCAAGCTGGGCAACGCCGAGGAAATGAACGGCTGGAGCATTGAGGACCGCGATTGGGCGGACCAGGCGGGGATGGCGGCGCGGCAGCAGTTGAAGGGGGCGGGGAAGGGATTTTCCGAGGAGGCGCTGGACCGGTTGGTCAACGACGCGGGCCTCAACCACCGGCACCTGAGCAACGAGATCGAAAAGCTGGTCCTGTATGTCGGCGCGAGGGGGACGATCACGGCGGAGGACATCGACGCGATCGTCAGCCGGAACCACCAGAGCCGGGCGTTCGCGCTGGCGGACGCGGTGGGGGCGCGGGATTTGCCGAGGCTGGTGCGGACGTTGGACACGGAATTGCATGACATGCGGAGCAATTCGAAGAAGAGCGAGATCGGGTTGCTGTACGGAATCATTTCCAAGGTGCGCATGATGCTCTTGTGCAAGGAGTTGACCCGCCGGAAATGGGTGAGCGAGAACGCGGACACGAACCAGTTGCGGTCCCAACTGCAGAAGATCCCGGCGGAGGAGATGCCGTCGGACAAGCGGCACAATCCGGCCGCCATCCATCCGTTCGCCCTGCAGGGGGCGCTGAGGCATTCGCGCAATTATTCGATGGCGGAGTTAATCGCTGCGATGGAGGCGCTTCTGGCGGCAAACCTGCAATTGATCTCCACAGGGCTGGACGAAGCGCTGATTTTGCAGCAAACTTTGATCAAGATTGTGCAACCGGCAGCCGTGGAGCCGGGCAACAAAAACAACAAAAAAAACACCGGATAAAAGGAGGAGGCGGCATCCGCCGCCTGGAATGCAAACATGACAAGAACAGGCCCACCCCTTTGCGTCGCGATATTGGAGCGGACTGCTTTCATCAAAGTTCCGGGGCGCGCCACGTTCGCTTCCAGCCACGAATTGAAGAATCTCGTCACGGAGCTGCGGCAGAGGGGCTTCGCGGATTTCGTGCTGGACCTCCATGAATGCGTGACGATGGACAGCACGTTCCTCGGGGTGTTGGCGGGACTGGTCCTGCGAAACAACCAAGCCGCGCCGGAGGCGCCGCACATAGAGCTGTTGAATCCAAACGCGCGGGTCCATGAACTGATTGAGAACCTGGGGGTGCTGGACCTTTTTGAGGTGAAGACCGAGGCGGTTCCCTCAACCGTGATTTTTGAGCCGACCGCGGCGGGGATGGAGGCGACCCGGGAACAGATCACCCGCACCTGCCTGGAGGCGCATCGAACCTTGATGGACGCGAACCCGGAGAACATCCCGAAGTTCAAGGAGGTCACGCAGTTCATGGCGGAGGACCTGAAGAAGCTCACGGAATCCAAGCCGGGGAACTCGTGACCGGTTGACGGCGGGACGCGGGCCGTCCACCATCCCGGGATGAAGATTCACGGACTCCTCGCGGTGGCCGGAGGCTTGCTGGCAACCGCCGTTTTCTCCGTCGCCGAAGTCAACAAGGTGGAGACGGTGGCCAAGGATGTGTATTTCCACGAGGGCGACGTGGTGCGGCGCGGGCATTGCAACAATGGGTGGATTGTGTTCAAGGATTACGTGCTGGTGGTGGACGCCAATTTCCCCTCGGGCGCGGAGGATGTGATTCCGAAGATCCGCGCCATCACCGACAAGCCGATCCGTTTTGTCTTCGACACCCACCAGCATGGCGACCATGCGTACGGGAACCAGGTGTTCGCGGACCAGGGGGCGGTTCCGGTGGCGCATGAAGGGGTGTTGGAGGCGTTCCGGAAGTTTGAGCCGGAACGGTGGGATGGCACGGCGAAGGGGCGCAAGGATGTCGCGACCAGCAAGCCGAAGGCCCCCACCCTGCTCTTCCGGCGCGACATGATTTTCGACGACGGCGAGCGCCGGGTCGAGCTGTTGCATTTCGGCGTGGCCCACACCAGCGGGGACGGCTTCGCGTGGCTGCCCAAGGAAAAGATACTTTTCACGGGGGACGCGTGCGTGAATGGGCCGTTCAACTACACCGGCGACGGCAACATTGGGGAGTGGATCAAGACGCTGGCGGCGGTCCAGAAGCTGGGGGCGGAGACGGTCTGCCCGGGCCACGGGCCATCGGGGCCGGGTTCGGTGATCGAGGACCAACGGAATTTTTTCATCGCGTTGATGGAGGGGGCCAAGGCGTGGAAGGCGGCCGGGAAATCCGCCGCCGAGGCGAAAGCGGGGGTTGAGGAGCTCAAGAACGCCATCCGGAAGAATGAGAAGATTGTCCGGTATGTGGGCGCGTTTTTTGCGGGGCAAGCGGAGAAGGCGTGGAGCGAACTGGGCGGCGACCCGTTCCCGAAATAGCGATCAAGGGCGGCCGCGCTGGAGGAGCCAGCGGACTGGCCGCACCGCAGGGTACAGGAACGCAAGGGAGGGCGGGAGCTTCACAAAGGCCCGATCCTTCTCGGAGGGGGCCATGGCCAGCCTCATGAGGTGGAAGAGGTAGGAGGCCCGGTCGGATGGGCGTTCCTTGGCCGCCAGATAGAATTGAGTTTCGACCCAACTGCCCGAGGCGGGCCGGCGCCCTTCATCGAAGAGCCAGGTGCCCACGGACCGGGCCAAGCGTTCCACCGCGGCGTCCGCATTGATCTGGGCGCGGACGTTCTCCGGCAGGGGCGCATCGAGCAGCGTGTCCGCGAGGCGAAGGCCCAGCGCCAGAATCCGCCAGTTTCCATGACGGCGGGCGTCGCGGATGAGGCGCGCCCAATCGAGCGGGCCATCACTGGAGACCACCTGGGCGATGTCGACAATCCAAAAGAGCCGTTCCCAATGGTGCTTGGCGCCGTGGGCGCAAAGGTAAACCAGGAGGTCCTCGCGCGCGATTTGGCGGATGGGGAAGCCGGCGAGGGACGATGGTTCGGCCCGGGACCAGACGGCATCGATGTCCACGCCGTAGCTCAGCCATTTTTGGATGAAGGACCAATGCAGCTCGAAGCGAATCCGCCCGTCCGCGCTGAGGAAATCACAGCCGAGTTGGGCGTCGATATGCTGGGCCTCCCATTCGTCATTCTGTTTCCAAGGGGACGTGTAGCCGCGCGCGAGCAGGATCTTTTTGGCTTTGAGGATGCCGTCGCGGCGGAGGAGCAGGTCGATGTCGAAGAATTCGCGGAGCCCAAGGTTGCCGTAGTCGCGGAGGGCCAGCATTGGGCCCTTGAAGGGAATGGCCTCGATCCCCGCCTCGCGGAAAAGGCGGAGTGTTTTGACCAGTTCGTCGGTTTGCGACAGGTTGCGGGCGATCATCCCGATGGCGTGATTCTGGATCCGCGTCCAAACTGGGGCGGGCGGCACCGAGGATTTTCCCTCGGCCTTGAGGTGCTTGAAAAGCGTTGGCCGGGCGCGGTGGACCGCCGCGATGGCGTCGATCCGGGCCCAATCCAAGGGCTGGGCGAGGAGGTCGCGCAGGCGGGCACGGCCATTCGCGGACAGTTGCGGCCGGGCGGCGCAGAGGATGAGTTCCTCTTCGGGGGACAAATTGGGGAGGATGGCGCGGGGGTCACTCATCGGTAATGGCTCGCCTGCATTTCAAAGAGGCGGGCGTAGGCGCCGCCGGCCGCGGTCAATTCGTCGTGGGCGCCGCGCTCGATGATTTGGCCATGGTCCAGCATGAGGATCGCGTCGGCCATGCGCACGGTGGAAAGCCGGTGGCTGATCAGGACGGCGGTGCGCCCGGCGGCCATTTCGGCGAAGCGCTTGAAGAGCTCGAACTCGGCGCGGGGGTCCATCGCGCTGCTGGGTTCGTCCATGATGATGAAGGGGGCGTCGCGCAGGAAGGCCCGGGCCAAGGCCACTTTCTGCCATTCCCCGCCGCTGATTTCCTCGCCGTCGTGAAAGGCCCGTCCGAGCAGGGTGTCGTACCCTTGGGGGAACCGCTCGATGAATTCGTGCGCTCCGGATTTGCGCCCGGCGGCGGTGATCCTGGCCCGGTCATCCATCGAGGGCAAATCGCCGAGCCCGACGTTCTCCGCCAGCGTCATTTGGTAGCGCACAAAGTCCTGGAAGATCACGCTGAAACGCGCGCGCAGCTCCGCCACGTCGAAGTCGCGGAGGTCGACGCCGTCGAGCAAAATGCGGCCGTGCGTGGGGTCGTAGAGGCGGCACATCAATTTGACGAGGGTAGTTTTGCCCGAGCCGTTCTCGCCGACGAGCGCCAGTTTTTGGCCCGGCCGGAGGGTGAACGAGACGCCGCGCAGGACCTCGGTGGATTTGCCGGGATAGGAAAAGGAGACGTCCTCAAACACGAGGCCGTGGCGGATGGCCTCGGGCAGGGGGCGCGGTTTTTTGGCGCGGGGCATGCGTGGCTTCAGGTCGAGGAAGTCCGACAGGTTTTTGAGGAAGAGATTGTTTTCGTGCAGGTTGGCCAGGCCGGACAGGAACTCCTGCATGGAGGCCTGGACGCGCTGGATGGCCTGGTAAAACATGACCAGCGAGCCGAGGGTGATGAGGCCCTGGGCCGCGCGGAGCGCGAGGAACCCGAGGCCGCCATACACCGCCGCCGTGGTGGAAAAATGCATCACCAACTCGCGGGCCGTCCGCCGTTTGGCCAGGGCCATTTTCTCGCCGCGCAGTTGGGCGCGCAACCCCTGGGAGCGGCGCGAGAAAAAGTCGCCCAGGCCGAACAGGCGCAATTCCTTGGCGAACCATTCATTGGTCATGGTGAGGTCGATGTAGGCGGCCGCGCGCTCGGTGGAGGTCTGCTTGCGCTGCAGGTTGAAATTCTCGCGGGCCTGGCGCGCGCGCACCCAGATGCCCGGGGCCGCCGCCAGGGCGAGGATGGCGAACAATCCCCAGTGCAGTTTCAAGGCCAGAAAACCGCCGACGGCCAGGAGCGAAAGGCCGCTTTGGGCGCACTGGAGCAGGGCGTTGACGATGCGGACGGGCCGGAAGGGGGCCTCCTGCTGGGCGCGGCGGAGGGTGTCCTGATGCTGGGGATTCTCGTAAAACTCCAGGTCCATCTCCACGGATTTGGCGTGGAGAATGGTTTTCATGGCGTCCGCCACGCGGAGGCCCTGCAGTTCGCCGACCAGCATGGAGGCGGAGCGGCCCATGGCGGACAGGAGGGCGACGACGCCCAGGAGCAGGACGGGCGGCAGGATCGTTTCGGCGCCGCTGGTGGAACGGGCGGCGATGCGGTCGAGGAGCGTCCGCAGCAGTTCCAGGGAAGCCAGCGGGAGCAGGCTCAAGGCCAGGGCAAGAGCGGCGCTCAGGACCGCCAGCCCGGGCGCGCTGCGCCAGACCAACGCCACCGCGCGCCGCGCCTCACGCAGTCCATTTAACTTTTGGAGCATCGATGACCCGCCCGGATATACCAGCAATCCGGCGGATTGGAAATTCGTTCGGTCCGCCTACCCTTGCGCGGGCTCCGGCGCGTCCTGGACGTAGGTTTTCTCACGGTAGGCCTTGGCCACAAAAATGAAGACGAGCGCGGCGGCCGCCATGAGGACCGTGAAAAACCAATAGTAATCCGCGCCTTGCAGCTTCAGCGTGCCGTCCGGGTTCTGGATGAACTTGTTCACCTGCGCGGTGAAGGTGTTGCCCATGGAGATGGAGAAATAATAGACGGCCATGATCAGCGATTTCATCTTTTTCGGGGCCTGCGTGTAGGAGAATTCCAGGCAGGTGATGGAAACCATGATCTCGCCCGCGCTGAGGATGACGAAGGCGAGGATTTGCCACCAGACGCTCGGCTTGTGCCCGGCCGTGATTTCCGCCTCGATGAGCGCCGACACGATAAAACTGATGGCGGTCACCCACAGCCCGATGCCGATCTTGCGCAGCGGGGTCAGCGGGAAAACTTTGTCGATGGCGGGATAAATGACGTAGGAGAACAAGGGGATGAAAAGGAGGATGAGGATTGGGTTCGCGGTCTGGACCTGCGAGGGCAGCAAGGTCACGTTGCCGAAGAGGGTGAGGTCCATGTTGGCGGCCTGGAGCACCCAGGCGGAGCTGGATTGATCCCAGAGCGACCAAAAGATGGCGACGAAGATGTAGATGCTGAAAAGTCCGGCCACCGACTTGATGCCCGTCCAACTGAAGGTCTCCTTGAGGAAGCCGGTTCCGCCGGGCGGGATGTGGATGAAACGGTTGCGGCCAATCCAGAAGATGAGAGTGGCGAGCGCCATCAGGACCGCGGGGATGCCAAACGCCACCTTGGGCCCATATTTGTCGAGCCAAAGCGGGACGAACCAGGTGGAGAAGGAGGAGCCGAAATTGACGGAGAAATAAAACCAGCCAAACGCCTTGGCCAGGAGGTGACGGTTTGAATTGCCAAATTGGTCGCCGACATGGGCCGAGACGCACGGCTTGATGCCTCCGGAGCCGATGGAAATGAGGAGCAGGCCGACGAAAAGGCCGGCGCGGGTCTGGTCGCCTGCCAGGGCCATGCTGCCGAGGGTGTAGACGATGGAAAGGGAAATGATCGTGCGGTACTTGCCCATGATTCCGTCGGAGATGACGGCGCCGATGAGGGGAAAGAAGTAGACCGCGGCCACAAATTGATGGAACCAATACTTGGCCTCGGCGTCGTTCATGGGGGCCTTGACCCCGCCGGCGCCGAGCAGGTATTGGGTCATGTAAATGACCAGGACACCCTTGAGGCCATAGAATGTGAAGCGCTCCGCCGCTTCGTTGCCAATGATGTAGGGGATGCCGGGCGGCATCCCTTTGGTCTCCGTCGGAGCAGTCTTGTAGGCCATGCGCGCCCGAAGGTAGCGGAAAGCCCGGGGGAGGCAAACCCTCTGAACCGCCGACGGGGTCGACCGGCCGGGGCCAAGGCCGGTTTTCCGGCGTTCGGCGGGCTCCGAAAAGGTTGTCATTATTCCGCCCGGCCACTATGGTGCGGCAACGCTGGGCCAGCGCGGACGCCATTGCGGACGCCCTGGCCCGAAACGTACATCCAAAATGAAGAATCCGAACTCGCCGAAAATGTTGCGGGTGGCCTGTTTTTATGACGGGTCATTTTTCGTGCGCGTCAGCAATTACTACAAGCATTACCACGACCGAAAATCGTACCTCAGCTTCACCGGGATCCACGATTACATCCGCCAGAAAGTGGCCGACCAGGAGGGGGTCGAGAAGAACATGGTGCAGATGATCCAGTCGCATTTTTTCCGCGGGCGTTTTTCGCTGCAGGCGGCCAAGACGGCCAACGCGCTGGAGGCGGACCGATATTTTGACCAGTTGTTGATGTACGCGGGGATCATCAGCCATTACTACCCGATGAACGAGTCGGTGATGCCGCCGCAGGAAAAGGGGATTGATGTCTGGCTGGCGCTGGAGGCGTTCGACCTGGCAGTCACGACCGGGTTCGATGTGCTGGCCCTGGTGGTGAGCGACCAGGATTTCCTGCCGTTGATCCGCAAGATGCACGCCCGGACGATCCGCACCATGGTGATGGCGGTGGACATCCGCTACACCGACACGCAGGGGATCGACCGCTCGCTGGCCACGTCCCACCAACTGACGAACGAGGCGACCTACGCGCTGAACCTGAGCGCCGAGATCGACGCGTCGCAGAACCGCGACGACAAGCTGGTGGACAGCCTTTTTGCCGTTCCCGCCAAGACGCCCTACGTGAAGCCCTCGCTCGGCGCGCCGCGCCGGATGGGTTAAGCGGCCCGCGCCTATGGCAGACGCGATTGAGGGCCAGCTAAACACCCGGGAGCGGGAGATTCTCACGGCGGGGGTGATCGAGAAGGACCCGAAGCCGCAGGTCGTGCTGGAGGTGGGGACGTGGCTGGGGGGAGGCAGCACGATCGAGTTTTTGCGGGCCCTCGAGCGAAACGGGGAGGGCCAGTTGTTTGGGATTGAATGCGACCGAACGATCTATGAGCGGATGATCGAGAACCTGCGCGGCGCCGCCCCCGACGCCGTCCACCGCTTCACCCCGCTGTTCGGCTTTTCGCAGCAGGTGATTCCGCAATGGATTGGCGGGCAGCCGCCGGGCTTCCAGATCGACGTGGCGTTTCTGGACGGGGGGAACAATCCGATGGAGCAGATGGAGGAATTCTGGCTGATCGACGGGCACATGCCGGTGGGCGCGCGGCTCTTTGCGCACGACGCCAAGCTGCGGAAGGGGAAGTGGATGGTCCCTTATGTGAGCCGGCTGGACAATTGGAGGTCGACGCTGCACGACGTGAGCAACGAGGGAATGTTCGCCGCGGTCAAGACCGCCGTCCAGCCTTCGGCCGGGAGCCTGCGGGCGGCCGAGGCGGAATACAAACGGCTGCGGATGGCGCCCGCGGAGGTGCTGGGCCGGCTGGCCGGGCCCCAATTGCGCAAAGTGGCCGCGCGGCTGATGCCCCGCCGGATGCTGCGCCGGCTGGCTGAGGGACAGCAGGAATGAAGGTCATTTTTTCCTACGGCGTCCCCTTTTACCTGTCCCACGGCGGCTGCCAGACGCTGATCGAGGAGCTGGCCCGGGCGCTGAAGGAGCTGGGCGTCGACGTGGAGTGGGAACGGTGGTGGGACGACACCCAGCACGGCGACATCCTCCATGTTTTTTGCCGGCCGCTGATCATCAACGTGCGCCTGGCCCAGGCCAAGGGGATGAAAGTCATCATGACCGACATGCTCGACCAAACCGCGTCGCGCTCGCCGCTCCGGAAGTTCATCCAGCGCACCGCGATCCGGACCGCCAAAACAATCGTGCCCGGAACGATGCTGACGAAGCTGTCGTGGGAGGCGTACCAGGAGCTGGACGGGATCGTGTTCGTCATGTCGCACGAGAAAGAGACGGCGGAATACCTGTTCGACGCCCGGCCCCGGCACGTGACGATCATCAACCACGCCACGTCCCAGCGGACGATCGAAGAGATGGCCAAGCCCGCGGCGGAGGGGGATTACCTGATTTCGACCGCGACGATCGCCCCGCGCAAAAACACGGTGATGCTGGCGCGGGCGGCGAAGGAAGCGGGGGTCCCGATGGTTTTCCTCGGCAAGCCGTATTCGGACACCGACCCGTATTTTCTCGAGTTCAAGAGCTTGATGGACGGGAAGCTTCTCCGTTATCCCGGGTTCGTTTCGGAGCAGGAGAAGTTCCACCACACGCGGGGAGCGCGGGGCTTCGTGCTGCTGAGCCAGTTTGAGACGGGCTGCATCGCGATCCAGGAAGCGGCGGCGGCCGGGCTGCCACTGCTGCTGTCGGACCTGACGTGGGCGCACAGCTATCCGGCCTCCGACCATGTGAAGCATGTGAAGCTCGGGAGCCATGGCCGAATCGTGGAGGCCCTCCGGAAATTTCATGGGGAATCGCACAGGCTGCCCCACCAAACCTATCCCGTGCTGAGCTGGGAAGGGGTCGCGAAGAAATACCTCGAGTTTTACCGAAAGGCCCTGGGCCCGCGGGCGGCATGATCAAGGTGGCGTTCATTGTCCCGGACAACCGGGACAAGCTCAATATGCGCTGGGCGCCCAAGCCCGTCATCGGTTACGCGCCCCAGGCGCTGCTCGACGGCTTCGCGGAGGTTGGCGGGTGTGAAATCCACGTCATTTCCGTGCTCCGTCGGCGCGAGGCCTGCCCCGCGCAGCTGGCGCCCAACATCTTTTTCCACGGCCTTCACCTCCCGTTCGGCGCGTGGTTCAAGACCCTCTACGCCACGGCGATCATCGCCGTGCGGAAGAAAACCCGCGCCATCGGGGCCCATCTCGCGCATGGCCAGGGCTCGGAGACGTTCGCCGCCATCGCGGGCGCGCTGACGGGGATTCCCAACGTGGTGACCCTCCATGGCATCGGCCGGCAAATCGCCAAATTCAACGCCGCCCCGCCATTCTCATATTGGGGGATGACCGCGCGCCTGGAAACGATCGCGCTGCGCCGGGCCGATGGCGTCGTCTGCATCAGCACGCACACCCAACGGGCCGTGGAGATGGACGCGCGGAGGACGTGGGTGGCGCCCAACGCGGTCGACGCACGGTATTTTCTGGTTCCGAGGACGCCCATCCAGCCGCCCCAACTCCTGTGCGTCGGATTGATCAGCCGCCTCAAAAACCAGCTTGGCCTGATCCGGGCGCTTGATCCACTGGCCGCGCGGCTTCCCTTCACGCTCGTGTTCTGCGGGCGGATTGAAGCGGACATTGAGGCCGAGTTCCGGGAGAAATTGCGGGCCCGCCCGTGGTGCCAGCATGAGGGCTACCTGAACACCGACGGCCTGCGGGAAAAAATGGCCACAGCCGCTTTGCTCGTGCATCCGACGTTTGAGGACAATTGCCCGATGGTGATCCTGGAGTGCATGGCGGCGGGGATACCCGTGGCGGCGTCGCGGATTGGCGGCGTGCCGGACTTGGTGGAGCCTGGGGTGACGGGCCTGCTGTTCGACCCGAACTCGGATGGGCAAATATGCGGCGCGGTGGAGCAGTTGTTGAGGGACCGGGCCACGGCGGAAAAATTTGGCGCGGCGGGCAAGGCGGCGGCGGAAAAGAGGTTCCGGCCCCGGGTCATCGCCGAGCGCCATTTGGAAATTTACCGGGAAGTGATCGGGGCGTAGAATTCTTGCCCGGAGAAAAGGATTTATGAAAGGGACACCCAGGACGATCGTCCTCACGGGGGCCACGCGGGGGCTTGGCCGGGCCTTGGCCGAAGGCTTCATCGCGGCGGGCCACACGGTGGTGGGCTGCGGGCGCAACAGCCAGTCCATCGCGGAACTCCGCGGCCGCCATCCCGCGCCGCACCGATTTGACGAGGTGGACGTGACGAGCGACCCGTCCGTCCAGCGATGGGCAGCCTCCGTGCTGGCCAGCCATGGCGCGCCGGATTTGTTGGTCAACAACGCGGCGACGATCAACCGTTCGGCGCCGCTGTGGGAATTGAGCGCGGCCGAGTTTGACCAAGTCACGGCGGTGAACATCAACGGCGTCGCGAATGTCATCCGGCATTTTGCGCTCGCGATGATCAGCCGCGGCCAAGGGGTGATCGTCAATTTCAGCTCCGGATGGGGGCGGTCCACCTCACCGGACGTCGCGCCGTATTGCGCTAGCAAGTTCGCGGTCGAAGGGCTGAGCCAGGCGTTGGCGCAGGAATTGCCCGCGGGCATGGCGGCGATCCCGGTCAACCCCGGCATCATCGACACCGAGATGCTGCGCAGTTGCTTTGGCGACGGGGCCGGCTCGTATCCCCCGCCTGAGCAGTGGGCCCGGAAAGCCGTCCCGTTTTTCCTTTCCCTGGACGCCCGGCACAACGGGCGGCCGATGACGGTTGATGGTGGGGCTTGAACAATCCGCGAAAGGCGCTAAAAGAATGGCGACCCGCGTTCAAGCAGGGGATTCGCCTTGCTGGCTCCGGTTCCACATCGGGGCCGTTCGAAACAGATCTTCGGTGGTCTGCGGGTTCCCAATTTCCGGCGGCGCTTTCCGGCGCCGCCGGCCTCCTCGGACTGAAGCAAGCTTGACCCGGGGGATTGGCCGATTCACCTTGGGGCGTGGCAAAACGGTTCATTTTATTGGTTTGGGCGGCGTGCTGCCTTGCGCAGGGCGCGGGCGCGGCGGCCCCCGAAAAATCGGTGGTGCAAATCACCACCTTCAGCCAGCAGCCCGTTTGGGATTCGCCGTGGCGCTTTGACCAAGTCCGGAAAAGCTCCGGCACGGGTTTCGTGATCAAAGGCAAGCGGATCATGACCAACGCGCATGTGGTGGAGTGGCCCCGCGAGATTCTGGTGCGCCGTTACCAGGATCCGCGGCCTTACATGGCGCGCGTGAAGTTTTTGGCGCCGGATTGCGATTTGGCCATCCTGGAAGTGGAGGACGAGCGGTTTTTCAACGGCATGGAGGCGCTGGAGGTCGGCGAACTGCCCAAGGTGCGGTCCACGGTGGTGACCTATGGGTATCCGATGGGCGGGGAGCAGATTTCCTACACGCGCGGGGTGGTGTCGCGCATTGAGCTGCAATCGTACGTGCACGTCGGGAACCGGGCCTACCTGGCGGCGCAGACGGACGCCGCGATCAACCCCGGCAACAGCGGCGGCCCGGTCATCCAGGACGACAAGGTGGTGGGCGTCGCCTTCCAGGGCCAGCCTGGCTTGGAGAACACCGGATTTTTCATCCCGACGACGCTGATCGAGCATTTGCTGAAGGACATTGAAGATGGCCGGTACGACGGCTTTCCGCAGGCTGGGCTTCGGTTTGTGGGGTTGCAGAATGACGCCTACCGGAAATATCTGGGCTTGCCCGACAACGACGCGGGGGCGCGGGTGGACAACATATTCGACGTTCCGACGACGCGGGAGTTGCTGAAGGTCGACGATGTCATTTTGAAGGTTGGACCGTATGACGTGGGGAGCGACGGCACGATCGTGTATGAGGACAACCGGGTGTTTTTGGGGGTCGCCATCAGCGATGTGCAGTCCGGGGAAAAACTCCGATTCAAGGTCTGGCGCAACAAGGCGGAAATGGAGATCGACGTGCCGCTTTTCACGTATGTGAACGACCGGGCGGAAGGCAACCAGTACGAGGCGCTGCCCCGCTATTACGTGCATGGCGGGCTGGTGTTCACGCCGCTGAGCCGGGATTTCATGAAGACGCTGCCCGGGGCCTGGACCGACCCGGCCAACGCGGAGCTGTTCTACGAGCTTTTCTACCGGCGCCATGAATCGCCGGAGACGGCCCGCAAGCAGCCGGTGGTCCTCTCCACCGTCCTGCCGCATTCGGTCAACGCGAACTTCGACATCCGCGGGCGGACGTTGGTGGACGCGATCAACGGGATCCGGATCGAAAGCCTGGAGGACGTGGTCCGGGCGTTTGAAAGCCCCCCGCCCGGCGGGCAGCACATGATCCAGTTTTACCCCGAGAAGAGTTTCGAATGCCTGGACCGGGCGCAGGCCGTGGCGGCCAACGCGGAGATCCTCAAATCCTACGGCATCGCCAAGGACCGAAGACTATGAGCCGATTCATCGCCTTACTCGCGCTGTTGTTCGCCGCCGCCCCGCCGCAAGCGGCGGAGAGGCCCGCGCGCGCCGAAGACCTCGAAAAATCCATCGTCCAGATGGAGGTGACGCGCAAACAATACGACTTCGTCCAGCCGTGGACGCGGCGGGTGGACCAACTGCAGAAAGTCGGGGTGGTGGTCGGGCCACGCGAAATCCTCACCACGGCGGACTACATGGCGGAGTTGACGCTCTTGCGCATCCAGAAAGGCGGGCGCGGGAAATGGTTCCAAGGGCGCCTGGAATGGATCGACCCCCATGCGAATCTGGCGATCGTCACCTGCGAGGACGACGATTTTTGGAAAGGATTGAAGCCGTCCAAAATCGCCGAAGTCACGCCGCGCTCCGGCTCCGCCCAGATGGGCCGCTGGCGGAATGGCGCGATGGAAATCCGCAACTTGGACATCAACCGCCTGACGGTGAAGCGCGGCAAGCTCGCCGCCATGGACCTCTTGTTCATGGAGGTGAATTCCGACGTGTCCGGAACCGGCTGGTCCGAGCCGATTTTCCAGAATGGCAGCTTGGTGGGGATCACTTCCTCCAAGGAGGAGAAGACCGCCACGATTGTCCCCGCGCACTTCATCCGGCAATGCCTGGCCGAGCGGAAGAATTGGAGGGGGATCGGGTATTTCGCCTTTGTGTGGCAGGGCGGGGAGAACCCGGCGTCCCTGGATTATTTGAAGCTGCCCGGGGAGCCGCGCGGGGTCATCGTCATCGATGTCCCCACCAACGCCGCGACCGAGCTCAAGCCGAAGGACCTCATTTTGGAGATTGATGGCTTCGCGATTGATTCGCAGGGCGACTACAAGGATCCGCAGTATGGGAACCTGAACCTTGAATCGCTTTCGACCCGCAAGCATTGGGCGGGCGACGACTTGAAGATCAAGGTGTGGCGGGACGGCAAAATGCGGGACGTGCAGTACCGGCTGCCCAAGGCCGATTACAACACCGAGGTGGTGCCCGACCATGTCTTCAACCGCGAGCCGGAGTATGTGCTGCTTGGCGGCCTGCTTTTCCAACCCTTGATTGGGCCGTATTTGCGGAGCTGGGGAGCGGGGGATTGGCAGCGGCGCGCGCCATTCCGCCTGACCTACCTTTCGAAGAAAAAAGCCACGCCGGAGATGCCCAGCGCTGTGGTCCTTTCCTCGATCCTGCCGGACAAGTTCAACCTCGGCTACCAAGACGCGCGCTATTTGGTGCTCGAGAGCATCAACGGCCGGAAGATCCGGACCATCCGCGACGTGGTCGAAGCCCGCAAGCATCCCAAGGATGGCTTTCACGTCGTTGTTTTCCAGAAGGGTGACTCGCTCAGCCGGATCATTCTCGACGCCACCGAGGCGGACGCGGCGACGCGCCGGGTGTCCGAGCGGTATGGGATCAACGAACCTGAGCGCCTGAATTGAAATTTTGCCATTGACCGCAGGCTCCGGAATTAAGCACAAAAGGCGGCTCGAATTCGATTATGACAAAGATTTTCAGCGCGATTGCGATCCTGGGCGCGGTGGTGGCATTGATCGGCCACAACAACGCGGTGGTCACGGGCTTGGGCAAAGCGGTCTTTGGCGTGTTTTTTATCCTCACTGGCGCCACACCCAATGATTTGGGTGGCAA
>CAZSXX010000042.1:16411-19548 GCA_964611245.1 uncultured Verrucomicrobiota bacterium
TTTATCCTAGTTTTCTTGGTCAAGCTCGCGGATTTCTGGTCCGAGGAAAAGCCGGAAACCACACATGACCACGGGGGATTGATGGGCAAGGGTGGCCACGGCCACAGCCATCACTAAGCCGCTTTCTTCGAGAACAGCAGCCGCAGGCTGTTGGCGACGACAATCACCGTCGAGCCTTCATGCCCCAGCACCCCAAGCGTCAGGGGAATTGCGCCCGCGAGGGCAAAGGCTACCAAGGTGACCACCGTCCCCAAGGAGATGAACAGGTTCTGGTAAATGATGCGGCGGGCCCGGCGGCTCAAATGGTAGGCGGCCAGGAAATTCTCGAGCCGGTCATGCATCAGGATGACCTCGGCCTGCTCCAATGCGGCGTCCGATCCCCGCGAACCCATGGCGATCCCCACGTAGGCGGCGGCGAGGCTGGGGGCGTCGTTGACCCCATCCCCGATCATCGCCACCTTCTCGCCGCTTGCGGAGAGCGCGGTGATGGCCGCCACCTTGTCCTCGGGCTTCAATTCGGCCCGCACATCGTCAAGGGCAAGCGCGGCCTGCAGCGCCTCGCCCGTCTCGCGGCGGTCGCCCGTCAACGCGACCATCTTGAGGCCCAGCCCGCGCAGCGCGACGACCACCCCGCGCGCCTGGGGACGAATCTCGTCCTTCAACACAATTCGGCCCAGAAGCTCGCCGTGGCTCACCCAGACTTCCGAAAATCCGGGAGGGACGGCGGCGAGGCCCCTGGTGGCGTCGGGCGCCACCCAACTCCGGCGGCCCAGGCGGACCGGTTGGCCCTTCAGCGTCCCCTGCAGGCCAAGGCCCGTGACGGACTCGAATCGCTCCACCGCCACTGGGGTGAGCCCGCGATGTTTGCCATGGAGCGTGATCGCGCGGGCCAACGGGTGCGTGCTGAGCCGCTCGATGCCGAAAGCCAGCTCGGCCAGTTCGGTTTCGCGGCCCGCCGGGAACGTGGTGACCTCCGAGACTTGGAGTTCGCCCGTGGTCAACGTGCCGGTTTTGTCCATCGCCACGGTGGTGACTTGGGCCAGCTTTTCCACGGCGGCGCCGCCCCGGAAGAGGATGCCGCGCCGGGCCGCCCAAGCGATTGCCGCAAGGATGGCGGATGGAATCGATAGGACCAAGGCGCACGGCGAAGCGACCACCATCAGGGTCATCGCCTGGTAAAAGGCGCTCCGGACGCCCTCCGTGGAGGTGAACGCCGGCCGCCCGAATCCCAGCCACCAGACAAAAAACATGGCGAGGGCCATGCCCAGGACGAGGTAGGTGTAGCCGGTGCCGAACTTGTCGGTGAACTTTTGCGCGGGCGCCTTGAGCCGCTGCGCCTCATGGATCAAATGGATGATTTTTTGGAGGGCGCTTTCGGAGGGAGGACGCAGGGTGACGACTTCCACCGCGCCCCAAAGATTCGCCGTTCCCGCCAGGGCGGTGTCGCCCGGCGCTTTCTCCACGGGCGACGCCTCGCCGGTGAGGTTTGATTCGTCGGCCGCCGTGTTGCCCTTCGATATTTCGGCGTCCACGGGAAACACGTCGCCAGGTTTGACCAGCAGCCGATCCCCGGGCTTGAGCGATTCAACCGAGGCCAACCGCTCATTCCCGTCGGCGTCGATCACGAGCGCGTTTTTGGGCGCGAGCTTGAACAGGGCGCTGATTTCCCGGTGGGTGCGGCCCATGGCGTAATGCTCCAGGGCGCCGGAGAGGGAGAACAGGAAGAGCAGCATGGCGCCTTCCGCCCAGGCGCCGATGGAGGCGCCCCCGACCGCGACCGCCAGCATCAGGAAATGGACGTCGAGAATCCGCTTCTGCAGGGCCTCCCGCACTTCTTTGGCCGGGAACCAGCCCCCAGCCACGTATGCGGCCAGATAGGCCACAATGCTCCATGGCCCCGTTCCCATGAAATAGCCCACCAAGCCGAAAGCCGCGCACAGGATGGCTCCGGCCACTTGCTGTTTCGCCTCGGTGGCCAGGTCCCCCGCCTCCGGGGAGAGCGGGCGGCGGGCTGTGATTTTTGGCCAGGGGATCGAATGCCACCGCCAGAATTTCCTGGAGGTGGGGCAGGTGACGCGCGAGATGGTCGTGGTGCGGCCATCCTTCCGGACGTCCAGGAACTTCAGAGTTTCAGGCGGATTGGGCGGTTGGCAGGTTCCGCACGCGCCGTCGCCGCGAAGCAGTCCGCAGCCCGCGGAGCCCTCCGGGCCCCGCAACGCCGCGATCCGGTCGGTCAAGGTTTGCTCGATCTGATTGACCCGCGGTGGCCCGAGCGTGGCGATGGAGATCGCCTCCTTGTCGTGGTCCAGCTTCACCGCCTCCAGGGAGGGCTCCGCTTTCATCGCTTCGCCAACCACATGCAGGAGGCAATCTGAAGGTTCCAATTTCATCGTCCCGCCCCCGAGTATGCCCGCAAAGGGGATTCTCCGCCACCCACGCGTTGCCGAACTGTCAACGCGCGCCTCCCCTTGGGAACGCGCCGTTTTGCCGCCTCCGCATTGGCCGCCGGATCGGCAAGTATTATTTGCGCTTTGGCCCGGGGTGAAAAAGAATGGGGCCTGATGATGACGACATTGCCGCATATCCCCGCGATCCGCCGAGGCCGCAATTACGAAAGTTTGGACAAGGTGCAGGTCATGGACCACCGCACGGGCGCGGCCATGGTGAGCCTCAGCCACGTCAACGCCGGCATCGTGCGCAAGGACCTCTCGAAAATTGACGACGCCCGGAAATCGCTGAAGAAGCTTTCCACCGAGGAGTTGCTGGGCATCTGCGCGCGGGCGGGCGAGGAATTCCTGAGCGGGACCCTGCCGATGGGCGACCAAGGGCACACGCAGTCGGCCCGCGAGTACATTGAGACGCTGTCCGCCACGAGCGGGCTGCCGCACGTGATGGTGCGGCGGAACATGACGAAGATACACCACGCCCTGGTGAACATGAGGCAGGTGTTGAACGGGCTGACGCGCGGCCTTGGGCTGGATGTGCTGGACAAGGGGTTCGGCGAGCAGAATGGCAGCCCGGTCAGCTACTACCCGACCGCGAAGGCGCTGGGACTGGTCATGCCGAGCAACTCGCCCGCGGTGAATTCCCTGTGGCTGACCGCCATCCCGCTGAAGACGCCGGTGATGATCAAGCCG
>CAZSXX010000043.1:0-18950 GCA_964611245.1 uncultured Verrucomicrobiota bacterium
TGTGCAGCGTGCTGACCACCAAATGCCCGGTCTCCGCCGCGCTCAACCCTATCTCCACCGTCAACCGGTCCCGCATTTCGCCCACAAGTATCACCTTGGGCGCCTGGCGCAGCGCGGCCCTCAGCCCGGAGGCGAACGAGTCGAAATCCGTCCCCATTTCCCGCTGGTTGAACGTCGCCCGCTTTTGCGGGTGAACAAACTCCACCGGATCTTCCAGGGTGATGATGTGGATCGATTTGGTTTCGTTGATTTCGTTGAGCAGCGCGGCCAGCGTTGTCGACTTGCCTGAACCGGTCGCCCCGGTCACCAACACCAGCCCTGTTTTTTCCTTGGCCACCTGGGAAAAAATCTCGGGCAACCGCAGCTCCTGCAGCGTCGGAATGCGGGTGTTCAGCTTGCGCAGGACCACGGAGTAATTCCCGCGTTGCGAGAAAATGTTGACGCGGAAACGGGCCTTCCCCTGCAGGGAATAGGAAGAGTCGCAGGAGCCGGTCTTGAGCAGGTCCTCGGTCAAACGCCGGTTCCCGCCAACGAGGTTGAGCGCGATCATCTCGGTCTGGAAGGGCGTCAAATGGTCCACGTTGGGCTCAATCGGGACCGGCGCGAGCTGGCCGGAAGTCTCCACCTGCAGCGGCTTGTCCACCGTGATGTTCAAATCTGAGACGTCCTTGTGGGAGTCCAGCATCGTTCCGAGGATGTAGTCCAGTTCGTTGCGGCGCATGGTGGGTGATCGGTTATTCGTCGTCGACGGGCGGCGTGGTGAGGAACGGCCGGAATTTTTTCTTGTCCAGGCACTTGTCGTACGCCTCCTCGGGCGAAATGCGTTTCATGCGCAGGTGCTCCATGATCGCGTCGTCCAGCGGTTGGTTGCCGAGTTTTTTGCCCACCTGAATCATGCCGGGGATTTGGTGTGTCTTCCCTTCCCGGACGAGGTTCGCGATCGCCGTGGTGAACACCAAAATCTCCAGCGCGGCCACGCGGCCTTTCTTGTCGATCCGCTTGAAAAGATTCTGGGCCACTACACCCTTCAACGCCTCCGACAGGGTGGCGCGGATTTTGTTCTGCTGGTCTCCCGGAAACACGTCGATGATGCGGTCCACCGTTTTGGCCGCGCTCTGCGTGTGCAGCGTGCCGAACACCAAATGCCCGGTGCTCGCCGCGGTCAGGGCCAGCTCAATCGTCTCCAAATCGCGCAACTCACCCACCAGGATGATGTCCGGATCCTCGCGCAGCGCCCCTTTCAACGCCGAGGCGAAGGACTTGGTGTGGATGCCCACCTCGCGGTGGTTCACCAGCGCGCTTTTGCTTTCATGCACGAATTCAATGGGATCCTCCACCGTCAGGATGTGGTCGCGCCGGTTCTTGTTGCAGTAGTCCACCATGGCCGCCAGCGTGGTCGATTTTCCGGATCCAGTCGGCCCGGTCACCACCACCAAGCCCTTGTGCAACATCGCGAATTTTTTCAGCACCGCGGGCAGTGGCGCGTCGAACTTCTCGAAATCCTCGAACGACAGGACCTTCGAGGGGATCTGCCTGAACACCGCCGCGCATCCATATTTCTGGTTGAAAAAATTGGCGCGAAACCGCGAGACGTTCGGGATTTCATACCCGAAATCCACATCCCCCGTTTCTTCGTAAATCTTGATCTTGTACTCCGGGGTGATCTCGTAAAGCATCGCCTTGAGCGTGTCGCTCTCCAGCGGCGGATACTCGACGCGGTGCAGCTCGCCATTGATCCGGAGGATCGGCGGGTTCCCGGAGGAAAGATGGAGGTCCGAGGCTTTTTGCTCGAACATCAAGTTGAAGAACGCGTCGATCTTTGCCATAACGGGGTTCTATTGGATTCACCCTCCGACTGCAAGCACATCAATCCCGCCGCCGCCGCCATTCGCGCGGAAATCCAGCGGGACGGGCCGATCCCGTTCGCCCGCTT
The DNA here is from genome assembly GCA_964611245.1 of uncultured Verrucomicrobiota bacterium. Lineage (GTDB taxonomy): Bacteria > Verrucomicrobiota > Verrucomicrobiia > Limisphaerales > SXQI01 > CAZSXX01. The sequence goes on from CAZSXX010000043.1 coordinate 1,934, forward strand.
CATGGAAATGGCCCTGTATCATCCGGACTTTGGTTATTACCGCCACTCTCACATCGGCAAGTCCGGCGACTTCTTCACCAGCGTTTCCGTGGGAAGCCTTTTTGGCGGCTTGTTGGGTTTTTTCATGGCGGCGGAGCTGGAGAAAATTCCCGGGCCGGTCCAATTGGTTGAAGCGGGCGCGAATGACGGATCGCTCGCCCGTGACATCCTTGCCTGGCTGGCGGAACACCGGCCCGACCTTTCCTCGCGGCTCGACTATTGGATCGTTGAACCCCTTCGTGAACTGGAAAGCCTGCAGCGCCGAACCTTGGCCGGCCGCCGGGTGGATTGGGCTCCCAATCTTGAGGCCCTTCCCGACATCCGCGGCGCGTTTGTTTGCAACGAGCTGCTCGACGCCTTTCCGGCCCATCTATTCCGGTGGAGCAAACAGGAGCGGAGATGGTTCGAAGCGGGGGTGGCGGTGGAGGGCGAAGGATTCGAATGGGCGACGCTTCCCGCCATTCCGGGATGGGCGGCGAATTGCCTCAATGGCTTGGCGCCACTGGAACCCCACCTGCCGGACGGCTTCCAGGCCGAGTTCAGCCCGGCCGCCGAGAGGTGGTGGCGTCACGCCGCGCTCAAATTAAATGACGGGCTGATGCTGGGGATTGATTATGGCGACGAGGCCCTTCAACTCTGGTCGCCCGCCCGGGCGCGGGGCACCCTGCGCGCGTTTCGGAATCACCGGCTGGCCGCAAGCCCTTTGGACTCCCCCGGCGGGCAGGACCTGACGTGCTCGGTGAATTTCAGCCGAATCCGGGAAGCAGGCGAGTCCGCCGGCCTCTCCTCGGCGCCCCTCCAATCGCAGGCCACGTTCCTCACGCGCATGGCCCCGGCGTATTTCGGCTCAGGCCCGGCCGCCACGCGCCAATTTCAGACGCTGACCCACCCCGAGCACCTCGGGCGCGCCTTCAAAGTCCTGCTGCAACGCCGGAATGGGCATGCTCCCCTTGCCGCAGCAGCGCCTCAATGAGGGCAATATCCCCCCGGGTGGTGACCTTTGGGTTTGGCGTGGAGGATTCGACCAGGCGGACTGGCTGACCGATCAATTCGCAGGCCGCCGTGTCGTCCGTGATCGCAAGATTCCGGGCCTGCGCCGCCGCCAATGCCCGGCGGATCACATCGACGCGGAAGGCTTGCGGCGTTTGCACCGACCAGAGCCGTGATCGATCGACATTGCGCGCGATGGTCTGATCCGCTCCAATTTCCTTGATCGTGTCGGTCACTTTCTGGGCCGCCACAGCCGCCCCAATCTCGCCCGCTGCCGCGATTGTGGCGTGGATGATTTCAGGCGCCGTGCAGGGGCGTGCGCCATCTTGGATCGCCACCAACCGCGCTCCCTCAGGCATCGCTTGCAGCCCATTCCAGACGGAGTCTTGCCGCTCCTTTCCGCCCAGCGCGAAGGTGAATGGCTTCCGGGTCCGGATCCGCTCCGCGATCTCGAGGAATGCGTTTTGAAGGCCGTCCCGCAGCACAATCACCACGTGCGCGATGTCCGGATGGCGGTCAAACCGCTCCCAAGTGTGGGCGACGACCGGGCGGCCCGCCACCGGGAGGAACAGCTTGTCTATGTTCGGCCCCATCCGGGTGCCGCGCCCAGCCGCGACAATCACTGCGCAGATCATGGGCGAGGTTGTAGGACAAAGCGCGCGCCCTTGCAATTTATTGAGGGGCGATGAACCGATGCGGAATCGGCCGGGAAAAATCGGCTCCGGAAATTTGACATTGTCCGCGAAGTTGGATATCCAGCTTTTGCTTCAGTTGCTTGCCATTGCGGATAAGCGGGCTGAAGCAAGGAGGAGGTTGTCAATTGTTATGAACAGGGAAACTGTCCATTTGCCCGGAAAGCCAAACTTCGCTCACGCGCCCCGCATCCGGTCCATCGTTCGCGTCATCGCGGCGATGCTGTTCGCCGCGCTGGCGGGCAGGGCCCAGGATCCCGCCGTCGCGCCGGAACCTTTTCCAGCGGCGGCGGACGATCAAACAGGCTATTTTTTGCATGTCGTCAAGATCACCAACCCCTCCGGCTCCGCCTATCCGGGCATTCGGGTGCTCGTCCGGGATTTGCCGGCGGACACCGAGACCAACATCGTGCGCGTCGCCAATGCGCATGGGTTGACGAACAACATCCCGTTTTTTGATTTCGGCGCCATCGCCGCGGGCGGAGCGGTTGATCTCACCGTTGCCTATTACATTCGCAACCGGCGCACGACGCCGGCTCCCCGGTACGAAGCCACCGTCCATGGCGGAATTCCCCAGTTGGTTTTGCCGACGACCTTGCTCGTGACGAACAACGCCACCCGGTATGTCGAGGGCAAGTTTTTCGCGGAGTTCAAGACCCAGGAGGGGCGGGCGTACTTTGTGCAGTACAACAGCAGCGTCACCAACCAAAGCGGTTGGAAAACAGCCCTGCCAGCCATCCGGGGGACGGGCTCGAATGTGCAGTGGATGGACCTCGGTCCGCCGGTGACGGACAGCAAGCCCGCCGCCGAAGGCTCCCGTTTTTATCGTGTCTTGGCCCTTCCCCAATAAATCGCCATGAATATTTCAAAAATTGCCCTTCGGGTGGCGGCGGGCTTCACAGCACTGCTCGCGGGGCTGGATTTGGCGGCGCAGCCCGATCCGGCCAATCGCAACCGCTTCCACATTGGCGCCCAGCTTCATTTCAACGTGACGGCCGACATGAAGAACCTCGCCGTTCCCGCCAATTCGGGGCCTGATTATGATGACGGCTTTGTGCGGAACGACTCGAGCGACAGTTTTGGCGGGAAAAGTTGGAACTGGGGTTATTCAGTGAGCAACCAGGTCATTGGGGCAAGCGCACCGCGGTTCCTTGAGCTGCACGGGGCGCCTTCGCCGCGGGATGGGAGGACCGACCGGCTGGAGCAGGATTTTCAATACGGCTTTGAGCTCGGGTACGGGCGGGAATTGTGGACGTTTGGGAATTCAAGCCGCCCAACGCGGATGGGAATTGAGGCGAGTTTCGCCGCCAGCGCGTTGGCGCTCGACGCGCAGAACACGGTCAGCGGGACAGTGCGGCGCCGGGCGGACCGTTATGCCTTTGGGGCCGTTGTTCCGCCGAACGCGCCGTATTCAGGGTCATTTGAGGGGCCTGTGCCGCCAAACCCGCCCATGCCGTTGATCGGGACGAACATCGTTTCGAGCGTCACCACAACGGAAACCGTGACCTCCACGCAGCGCTCGGAAATCGAGGGAACATATTGGGGTTTTCGGCTGGGGCCGTTCGCGGAAATCCCGCTAAGCGGGCGGTTTCAGCTCCAGGCCGGGGCGGGCCTCGCGGTGGTGCAGGTGGACGCGACGTTGTCCTATTTTGAATCGTTCACCACGACCGGCTTGGGAGGGCCGCCGCCACCGCGCACGGATTCGCGTGCCAGGCAGGATTGGCTGATGGGCTTTTATGGTGAGGCGCGGCTTCAATACTGGATCAACGAAGCGGTGGCCCTATATGTCGGAGGCCAATTCCAGGCGCTGGATGACTTCAAGGTCAACGCGTTGGACCGGGAAGCCACCGTGGATTTTGGCAGCAGTTTTGGGGCTCTGCTGGGGGTGATTTATTCGTTCTGACGCTGGGGCGAAGGGGCTCGGGGAGGGCGCGCGGGCCTCCATTTCGGCAATTGCAATTTGAATTGGCGGCGTTTTCTGGCGTAGGGTGGGCGGACATGAATGTGACGATGACGGCGCCCGCGGCCATTTCTGATCCGGTGAACGCGCGGATTTTGGCGGTTTCGGAGGACAAAATTCAGGGGTTTCAACGGAATCCGTTGAGGGCGATCGCGGAGGGGTCTGGGGTGGAGTTGGCGGTGGTGATCGAGCGAATTCAGGCAATGCTGCGGGGGGGGACGATCCGACGGGTGCGGCAGACGTTGATGGCGACGAACTTGGCGCCGGGGTCGCTGGTGGCCTGGCAGGTTCCGGCGGAGAAGCTGGACGCGGCCTTCGATTTCATGTTCCAGCAGGATCCGTTTTCGGGGCATGTGGTTCTGCGGTCGGCGGATCCGGCGTCGCCGGGGGCGAATTACAAGCTCTGGACGACGCTGAAGGTACCGCAGGGTTTTTCGATGGTGAAGCATGGGGACTTTTTAAAGGGCCGGGTGGGCGCGGAGCATTATCGGCTGATGCCAGCCAAGCGGTTGTTCGCGCTGGGGGTGGGGCATGTGCGGCGGAAGGGGATGGAGCCGGGAAGCAAATCGGCGGAACTGGCGGAGGTGATGGATGTCAACGTGGTGGAGTTGAACGAGTTGGAGTGGCGGGTGTTGACGGCGCTGAAGCGGGAGTTTGAGCCGACGGAAATCCAGGAGGACCTTTGGGCGGCGCGCGCGGAGGAGGCGGGGGTGGGGTTGGGGGAGTTTTATTCGGTGGCGGAGGATTTGAACAAGAGGCGGGTGATTGGGCGGTTTTCGACGTTTTTGGAGCATGTCAAGCCGATGGCGGATGGGCAGCGGGTGACGCGGTTCAATGCGCTTTTCCATTGGGCGGTTCCGGAGGGGCGGGAGATTGAGGCGGGGCGCGAGGTGGGGCGGCATGACATTTTGACGCACGCCTATTGGCGGGAGGGAGGACCGGAATTCCGGAATGTGAACGTGATGGCGGTGGCGCACGGCACGGACAAGGACGTCGTGATGGCCCACAAGCTAGCCATTGACAAGCACTTGGAGAAATGCGGAATCCCGGTGAGTTACACCAATGTCTTCTGGGGCGGCCGGAGTGAGATCAAGCCCAGCGAGATTTCACCGTTCGCGTACGCCGATTGGTGCCGGAAAATGGGTTTGGACCCGGAGCAAATGAAATAAGCGGGAGGGCGATTTGGAGGGCGGCCGCGGGGCTTGGGAGACAAATCGGCTCGGGGATTGGGGTCGCCAAGATGTTGCGCGGGGTCGCGGATTTATTGCGTGTCATAGCGCATCTGTTTCGTCGGCGTTTATAGTTGTATGTGATTGCAGGAAAATTAGATGTTTCAGGCACGCAGCCTTGGACGAAAACCCCGCCCGAAACGCTCATTTTTTCCGCCCGTTTTTTTTGGCATTTTTGCAGTTTCTGGAAGCACCCGAAAATTGTTTTGATAGGCCCGTTATAGGTCGCTGTATTCCATGTAGCCGATGAACATTTCATCCCAGGATTGGCTGCCCCACCGGACAATCGCGTCCGGATCAGGGTTTTCGCGGTTTAAGGTGGAGTTGTCAAAGGCTCCAATGACATCAATGACTGAGTTGGCGGGGAGGTCCAGGGGAACATCAAAATGGTAAACGGTTTGCCAGTGAAAACTATACTTGGGAATGGAAGCGATGATTCGCTTCGGCTGGCCCGGGACGGTCAATTCAAATCGCATCCGCGAGCCGCGGATGTGCATGTGCGGATTGACAAAATAGAGCCGGATTGGATTGGCGAATTGGTGGCTGGCCACCACCTGGAAATCCCGGTGTCCGGGGGGGACGGCAAAGTTCGGATTTTGGATGCCGATGCCCCGCAACGCCCGGTCTGGAGGTCCGCTCGCGTACCAAAAGGCAATTTCAGGCTGGTCCGTTTCCTCCTGCCCTGAGGCGTGGTAATGAATTTCGAACGTCATTTCCATCTTTTCCCTCAACAGCCAGCCAACGCCTTCGGGATAGCCGCTTTCATTGCGTCCCGGGGAATAAGCGGCCAGAACGAGCGCCGTGGCCACGCGGCCTTCCCAAACATTGTAGTGATGGACGACGCGCCGATTGCTGGGCCGCACCACCGCGGCCCGGAGCCAGTGCGCCGCTTCGTTGGTCGCCTTGGCGACAATATGCCGGTAAGCGACGGCACCGGCAGCGGGGATCGCTTGCAGGGGAAGGCTGACGACCTGGTCCGGGGCGCCCAGTTCCCGCGGCCATTTGGTCGGGCTCGGCGGAAGATTGGTCAGAGGATCGTCCTCTCCCGAACGGGGCGCGCCGGCGTCCAGCCAATCAACCAGCGTTGCACGCTCGGCCCGGGAAAGTGAAATGTCGTTTTTGAACGTTCCGTAAAGAGGGTCCGCGTGCCAGGGCGGCATATGGCCAGTCATCACCTCCGCTCTCATCCCGGCCGCATGCTCAACCACGGATTGGTGATTGGTGAGCGCAAAAGGCGCAATGTTGTCGGGGCTGTGGCATGTGATGCACTTGTTCCGCAATAAAGGGGCGATGACCGCGGCGTAGTCGGCCACTTCGCGGCGGACTTCACCGAGCAAATTTCGTGACGGTTCCACCCGACTGGTCACGACCGGCTCAAACGCCACGACATTTGTCAGCGCCTTCGCAAGAAATTCCTGTGTCGCGGGCCCATCGCCGATCGCATCGTCAATGAGGCCACGATAAACAATTTTCATGTCCGCGGGGCGGATCACGAAAGTCTCCCCATGAAACCGGGCGCCGAAATCACGTTTGGTCAGGCCAAGTGGATCATGCAGCACCGGCCATTGAATGCCCGCCTCCGCGGCTTCACGGGTGATGTTGGTCCGCGAATTCTCCGGCTGGGTTTCAATCGTCCAGAAAAACACTTTGTTTTGGAAGGCGGCATTCGTGAGCAACGGACTGATTTTGGCCGCGAACGAAGCATAATTTCCTTCCGCAAAAATGAGCACGACGGCCTTGAGCGTGCGGAGCGTCCGGAAATAGTGAAGCTCACGCATCATTCCCGTGTGATCGATGAGGCCGAAGTTTTTCGCGAACCGATCGTCGCTTTCGACCACCGTCCGCGCGCGAAAAAAACGCGCCCCGCTCTCCGCCCCGCCCTGCCGCCAAACCCGGTTCCCCTCGTTCAAGAGGAAAGAACTGAGCACGTTCCATTTTTGCGCGGAGTCGCTCGCCGCTTCCAAAAGATATTCGACTCCCTCCTCCCCCGAAAGACTCACGGCCGCTTCCGCGCCCGTGTGGATCAAAGTTAGCCTAGGCTCCGCGGCGTGACCCATCCCAACGCATAGAATCAAGAACAAAATTGTCCAGCGCGACACCGGTGTGCGTAAATGAAGCTCAAGGGGAGGCGGGGAGAGCCTTGCGGCGTTGCTCGGGGAAAAGCCGCCCGAAAGGGAAAAGAGGTTAAGAGATTTCATTTTTTGCCGGTTCACCGGTAGAAGCGGCGGCGCGCGCCAAATCACGCCAAAATTTTTCCGATTTTTCTGCGCCCCGGGGAGGATCGGGAAGCTCGATGGGTTATTCCGGAGCGACCTCCATCGCGGCGTCCGCCAGCACGGAAGGCGTTCAGTCTTGCGGTAAAACGTGAACCCGGTAAAACGCCGCGCGGGCCGGCATATTCACCAGCGCGCGCTTTTGAAACGCAGTGGCGGAAGCGGTCGCGGCGGCAGTCCATGGGCCGTCCAAACTTTCGCCGGACAAAACTTCATAAGGAGCGCCGGGGATGCTTTGGAAGTACAACGCATGCTGGCCTGCTGGAACGTCCGTTTGATCCGCTTCTGCCAGAGCCTCCGGGCGCGGCGCGCCTTCAAAAGCCAGAAGCGAACTTGCGTCCAGTGGATCGGTCCCCGCCAGCATTTCCTCCAGGTTATTCATCCCATCCTGGTCCAGATCGTCAGTGGCAATCCACAACACAGGGGCGCGCTCGGACATCAAACCCCAGTCAACCCAACCCGACGTGCTGGCCCGATAAAAGGGTGTCACTCGATTTGCGAATTGGAACAGACCACCATCACCGCCCGGCGCATTGCCGAGGAAGTAAATGCCTCTCAGCCCGGTGCATAGGACGAATGCGGGAGAACCGACGTAAGTCACGCTATCGGGGATGGTGACGCTGCTTAAGCCGACGCAGTTTATGAACGCATCGTTTTCGATTGTCTTCACGCTGCTGGGGATGGTGTAACTTCCCTTCTTTCCTATGGGATATTGAATCAAGGCAGTTTGGTCTTTATTGAACAACACGCCCTCCAGGCTGCTATAAACGGTGTTAAGCGGATCCACAGTAATGCTGTTTAGAAGTGGGTACGCAGGAAACGGGAAAAAAAAACGTCGAAGTAATATTCTTGCCGATGGTGAGGCTGGTCAGCCTTGCGCAATTAAAGTAAGCGTTGTCACCGATTGAGGTCACGCTATTGGGAATCGTGGCTCTGCTTAGGCTGATGCAGCCATAGAACGCGCCATCACCGATCGAGGTCACGCTGTTTCCGATGTTCACGGTGCCCAAGCCGTAGCACTCCTGAAACGCATAAGCCCCGATGATGGTCACGCTGTTCCCAATCGTCACGCTCCCCAGGCTCATGCAGGCGCCGAACGCAGAAAAACCGATGATGGTCACGCTGTCTGGCATACTAACTCCGGTCAGCCCGTCGCAGCCATAAAACGCATTGTCCCCGATAGCGGTAACGCTGTTGGGAATGGCATAGTCGTCACTCTTGCCGCCCGGGAATTGAATCAGCGTGCTCTGGCTCTTGTTAAACCAGACCCCGTTAACGCTGCTGTAAACAGTGTTGAGCTGATCCACCGTTATTGACCTCAGACCGGTGCAAATCCGGAACGCATTGTTTCCAATGGAGGTGACGCCGCCCGGGATGCTCACGCCGCCCAGGCTGACGCAGTCTTGGAACGCTAAATCCCCGATGGTGGTGACGCTGTCGGGAATGCTTATTTTCGTTAGGCCCCGGCAGTGGTTGAACGCTGCGGCCCCGACGGAAACGACTCCGCTGGGAAGGGTGATGCTGGTCACGCGTTCCCGGCCAAAGAATGCGGACTCCCCGATACTCGTGACCGGCTTGCCGGCAATCGTGTCCGGGATGAAAATTGCCCCGCCTGGACCGGAGTAGCCGGTAATGGTGATTTTCGTGCCATTATCTTCGTAGAAGAAGTCCCCCTGCTGCGCGGCGCGGGTCGTGTGCGCTGTCAACGCGAAGAAAATCGCCGCCAAAACCAGATGCAAACCGGTTTGTTGAGTTCTCATATTCTGGTTCCTGCGCCTACGAGCGAGATTCCGCGATGAACCACGCCAATTATTTGCAGAAAGGATTCTGTTCATGGTTTGGGATGGGCCAGGAGCCAGTCGATGACCCGAGGCGCAAACTGTGTGGAAAGCGCGGGCCTATGACTGCCCCCATTGATCGTCCAAAGTTCGACGGCGCCCCCGCCCGGGCTGCTTGTATGGCGCGTGACGACCGTGTCAAGGCCCGGCAGGTCCGTGGTGAGGTCCAGGGAGGGCGCGGCATCTGTGAACGGAACGGTCGAGCCGTTGTGCTCGGCCCAGTTCTGAACGCTTCGCCACGCGCTGGGAAACGGGGCCAGATTGGCCGGGAAAGCGGGGCTGCCCAGAATACTCCCATCGTAAGAAACGATCGCGTCCGCGGTTCCGTGGATGTGCAGGATGTTCACCGGCTGGGAAGGGAGGTAAAGGTTGGGGTCCAACGCGGACATGCCGGCGAAACTGGCGATGCCGGCGATGAGATCTGCTGCCTCGCCCGCCATACGATAGGCCATGAAACCGCCGTTCGACCAGCCAAACAAATGAATCCGCTTTCGGTCCACCGCAAAGTGGCTGCTGATCTCCTCGATCAACCCCCGCAGGTAGCCCACGTCATCGACGCCGCTGCTCCAAAAATCGCAACAGGCCTCGCCGCCATTCCAATAGGGGTTGCCAGCGCGGTCGATCAGGCTCTCGGGGTGGCAGTAAAGAAACCCCCGTGCCTCAGCCAGCGGCTGAATTTGGAAGTAAGCCTCCGTGAAGTCCCCGGTTCTCGTGTATCCGTGCAGCAGAATCACGAGGGGCAAAGCCTTCTGGCCGTCGTAGCTGGAGGGCACGTAGAGGTTCACTGACCTGGGGCGCTCGACCCGGTAAAAGGCGGTGGGGATACCCGACTGAACGGTGTATGGGCTGCTGGCGCCCGGAAGCGTCTGCCAAGGCCCATCCAGGCGATCCGCCCATTGCAGTGGCCCGCCCCCGCGCCAGGTCAGGATATTGTATCCATTCTCTTGCGCGATTGACAGCCCGGTAATGAACGAAGGCGCCACCGTTCGAAAGGTTCCCAGGCCTGTCGCGTCGAGAATGCTCACGGTCGTGGACATTCTCCCCAGTATGGCGCCGCCTGTCGGATTGCTCAGGGTTACCTTGAAGTTAGTGTCATTCATGACCGATCGATTATGGATGATCGGGATGCCAATGCTCTTCACCGTTTCGTTTCGCTCGAACCTAAGAGTGCCAGAGATAGCCTGGTAATCTTGCCCAGCCTTGGCGATAAGGTCGCTGGTGGCATAATCGACAGTGATCGGCCCCAAGTCCACATCGTTGCCCCGAAGGACCGTCACGGCGATCGCGCCCGCATTCTCCGAAACTGAATAGCTGCTGAATTCGAAACCTATTCCGGGATCGTTGTCCACAATGGTGACCGCGGCGGATGTTCGGGACCCGAGAACGGCCCCGCCGGTTGGGTCGCTCAGGATGACGTTAAACTTCTTGAGCGATTCCTTGACCCCGTCGTTGAGGATCGGGACGGCGACCAGCTTGACCCTTTCCCCAGGCGCGAAGGTGAGTGTGGTCGTGGTGGCGCTGTAATCAAGTCCGCTGGCGGCGGTCCCGTCGGAGGTGGCAAAGTCAATGGTGACGGTGGAGTTGGTGTCATCGGTTCCCCGCAGCACGCCGATCCTCACAACGCCCGCGTCCTCGGCCGCGGGATAGCCGGCGAGATCGAGTTGAAAGCCTTGATCGTTATCCACGATCGTCACTGTGGTCGTCTTCTGGCCTCCGAGCGTGGCGCCAACGGCGTTGGCCAGGGTCGCGCGAAAGGTCCGGCTCGATTGCTTGAGGCCATTGTTGAGGATCGGAATTGAGACCCATTTGAGCCGCTCTTGGGCGGCAAACAGCAGGGTAGCGCTGACGCCGGTGTAATCGAGCCCGCTCTTGCCAGTCAGATCGGCAGTGAAGAAATCGACCGTGACTGGGAGAACTCCATCGTCCCCGCGCGCCACGCCAATCAGGACTTGTCCGGCATCCTCACTGACCGAGTAGGCGGCGAACTGAAATTGCAGGCCCGCATCGCTATCGGTGATCGACACGGTCGCGGTTGCGCGGACGCCGAGGACCGCTCCGCCCGTGGGATTGCTCAGAACGACCCGGAAATTCTTGGTCACATCGACAAGACCGTTGTTTAAGATTGGCGCCTCAATGGTCTTGCTGATTTCGCCAGCCGCGAAGGCGAGCGTTCCGGAGACCGCCGTGTATTTCAATCCATTAGCCGCTGTCCCGTCGGCCGTGGCATAGTCCACCCCCACCGCCGTGTCGAGATCGCCCGCGCGCTGGACAGTGAGGGTAGCGGCCCCCGCGCTTTCCGCGACCGTGTAAGTGGCGGCAGTGAATTGAATCGTGCTGGCGGCTTGCGCCCAACCCGAGGAGCCAAAGCTAAACAGCAACGCGGTCAGCCAACGGCAAAATTTGATTTTCATACAGTATTAATTCCTTCTATGTGTTCTTTGCGTTCCTTCGCGGCCATTCCCCTTCACGGCGAGCGCAGGCGATAGATTCGGCTGGGAGATTTCGCCCAGTCGGGATCGCTGAAATACGACGAGCCGCCGGTGAGGGTGAGCGTTTCCAACGCGGTCCAGACGGGATGCTCCAAGTCCGCGCAGGCTTCGACCACGACAACGAGGCCGCTGGCCCAAGTGATGGTGAAACCGAATTGACCGGCGCGGACGCCGAAGGTGGCATCGCTGGTCTGGGCCTGAGGATTCCAGAGAACGGTTGGGCGACCGGCAAACGTTTCTTCCCAGCCCGTGGTTCCCGGCAGGTAATGAACGATTGCCTCGTTGGCGTAGGCGAGGGCAGAGGAACCAGCGTTGGGGCGGTTGCCCTCGAAATAGACTGCTGTCAGGCTGTCGCAGCCATAGAACGCATATTCCCCGATGCTGGCGACGCTGTTGCCGATCGTGACGTTGGTCAAGCTGGTGCAGCCAGAGAACGCACTGCGACCGATGCTGGTGACGCTGTTGGGGATCGTGTAGATGCCGCCCTTGCCGCCCGGATATTGGATGAGCGTAGCCAGGCTCTGGTCGAACAAGACCCCTTCCACACTGCTATAGAAGGTGTTGAGCGCATCCACTGTAATTGTGCTCAGGCTGTCGCAGCCAGTGAACGCATATTCCCCGATGCTGGCGACGCTGTTGCCGATTGTGACGCTGGCCAGGCTGGTGCAGCCAGAGAACCCACTGCGACCGATGCTGGTGACGCTGTTGGGGATCGTGACGTTGGTCAAGCTGGTGCAGCCAGAGAACGCACTGCGACCGATGCTGGTGACGCTGTTAGCGATTGTGACACTGGTCAGGCTGGCGCAGCCAGAGAACGCATACTCCTCGATGCTGGTGACGCTGTTGGGGATCGTGACGCTGGTCAGGCTGGTGCAGCGAAGGAACGCCCCGTCCTCAATGATGGTGACGCTGTTGGGGATCGTATAGCCTCCGGCTTTGGCCTGCGGATATTGGATGAGGGTGGTCTGACTCTTGTTGAACAAAACCCCATCGATGCTGCTATAAAAAGAGTTGAGCGGTTGGACCGTTATCGCGCCTAGGCTGGTGCAGCCAAACAACGCCTCTTCCCCGATGCTTGTGACGCTGTTGGGGATCGTGATGCTGGCCAGGCTGGTGCAGCCAAAGAACGCACTGCGACCGATGCTGGTGACGCCATTGCCGATTGTGACGCTGGCCAGGCTGGTGCAGTCAGAGAACGCCCAGCGCCCGATGGTGCTGACGCTGTTGGGGATCGTGATGCTGGCCAGGCTGGTGCAGCCAGCGAACGCTCCGACCCCAATGCCGGTGACGCTGTTGGGGATCGTGACGCTGGTCAAGCCGGTGCAATTACCGAACACCCAGTCCCCGATGCTGGTGACGCTGTTGGGAATCGTGAGGCTCGTCAAGCTGGCGCAGTTATAGAACGCCGCGTACCCGATGCTGATGACGCTGTTGCCGATTGTGACGTTGGCCAGGTTGGCGCAGTTACCGAACGCTGCATCTCCGATGCTGGTGACGCTGTCGGGGATCGTGACGTTGGTCAAGCCGGTGCAGCCTTCGAACGCCCAGTTCACGATGCTGGTGACGCTGTTGGGGATCGTATAGCTTCCGGCTTTGCCCCCCGGATATTGGTTGAGCGTGGTCTGGCTCTTGTCGAACAGGATACCATCAACACTGCTATAGAAGGAGTTGGCCGCCTCAACCGTTATCGCGCTCAGGCTGGTGCAGCCAGCGAACGCTCCGACCCCAATGCTGGTGACGCTGTTAGGGATCGTGACACTCGTCAGGCTGGTGCAGCCAGAGAACGCAAACTCGTCGATGCTGGTGACGCTGTTGGGGATCGTGACGCTGCCCAGGCCGGGGCGGCGAATGAACGCGCCGACCCCAATGCTGGTGACCGGCAGGCCATCGATCGTGGCGGGTATGATCACGGCGCCGTCCCCGCCAGTGTACCCGGTGATGGTGATGCTCGCGCCATTGTCTTCGTAGGAGAACCCCCCCTGCTGCGCGGCGCGGGTCGTGTGCGCTGTCAACGCGAAGAAAATCGTCGCCAAAAGTAGGCGCAAACCGGTTTGTTGGGTTCTCATATGTTGGTTCCTGCTCCTACGAGCGAGATTCCGCGATGAACCACGCCACGTAGTGTTGGAATTTTTTTCCGATCACGGTCGCCGATCGAACCGGCGCAAAACTTTGTTGCCGTCGCGCGGCTGAAAATGGTTATATCTGTAGCATCAGCGACTTCACCACCATGCTTGGAGCCATTGACGCCGGCAACTCCGCCTCCTCCGAGTCGCTGTTGCCGCTGGTTTACAACGAGCTTCGCAAGCTGGCGGCCAGCAAAATGGCGCGCGAAAACCCCGGCCAAACGTTGCAGGCGACGGCGCTGGTGCATGAGGTTTGGTTAAAACTCGCCGGCCCGGATTCGCAGCGCTGGAAGGACCGGGCGCATTTCTTCCATGCCGCGGCCGAAGCGATGCGGCACATTTTGATCGACAAAGCCCGGAGCAAAGCCGCGCTCAAGCGAGGCCGCGGCCGGGCGGCGGAAGAGTTGCACGAATCAAAAATCGAATTCGGCGCGCCCACCGAGGAGATGCTGGCGGTGCACGCCGCGCTGGATGCATTGGACGCTGAAGACCATTTGGCCGCCCAGGTGGTGAAGCTGCGCTATTTTGTGGGCCTGACGATCCCGGAAATTGCCGAGGCGCTGGGGATTTCGCCGCGCTCGGCGGACCGTCATTGGATGTTCGCGCGCGCCTGGTTGCAGGGGGCGATCAGGCAAGACCTCCAGAGTTGAATTCCGCTGGCGTGTTTGCCGCCGCAATTGCGCTTATCCGGTGAAAGCCACCATTGTGAGTCCAAGTGACAGCCCCGACCTGCGGTCGGACAAAGATATTTTTTTCGCTGCGGTTGACCTTTCCGCGGCGGAGGAGCGGCGCCGTTTTTTGGACCGGGTGTGCGCGGGCGACCTTGAGAAACGCCGCCGGCTCGACGATTTGCTCGCGAACCATTTTCGGCAAGGCGCGTTCATGCAATCGTCCGCCGCCCTCGAAACGCGCGATGCGGCCGCGCCGTTGGATGACGATTCGGGCCAAGTGGTGGGCCATTACAAGCTCCTGGAAAAGATCGGTGAGGGCGGCTTTGGCGTTGTGTACGTCGCGGAGCAGCGTGAGCCGGTCAAACGGCGCGTGGCCCTGAAAATCATCAAACTGGGGATGGACACGCGGCAGGTCGTGGCGCGCTTCGAAGCCGAGCGCCAGGCGCTGGCGATGATGGAGCACCCGAACATCGCCAAGGTGTTTGACGCCGGAGCCACCGGGACGGGCCGGCCTTATTTCGTCATGGAGTTGGTGCGCGGGGTGCGCATCACAGATTATTGCCGCGAAAATAAACTTTCGGTCGAAGGACGCCTCAATTTGTTCGCGCAGGTGTGCCACGCGATTCAACACGCGCACCAAAAGGGCGTCATCCATCGCGACATCAAGCCGCCCAACGTTTTGGTCACTTTGCACGATGGGGTGCCGGTCCCAAAGGTGATTGATTTCGGCATCGCAAGGGCCGTCGAAGGCGACCTGACCGACCATACCGTTTATACGCAATTCCACCACTTCTTGGGGACGCCCGCTTACATGAGCCCGGAGCAGGCGGAGATGAGCGGGCTGGATGTGGATACGCGAACGGACATTTATTCGCTCGGGGTGCTGCTTTATGAATTGTTGACCGGCCACACGCCGTTTGAAAGCAAAGAGCTTCTCCAATCCGGCCTCGAACAAATGCGGAAAACCATCCGCGAAAAGGAACCAATGCGGCCGAGCACGCGCTTGCGGCTAACGGCGGCTTCCGCAAAGCCATCCGTCGTCTCTCGCCACTCGCCTCTGGCCACGGATCTCGATTGGATCGTCATGAAGTGCCTGGAGAAGGACCGGACCCGGCGCTACGCGACGGCCAATGGGCTTGCGGCCGACATTCAGCGGCATCTCGGCAATGAACCGGTCAGCGCCCGCGCGCCGACCGCCATGTATAAGCTGCATAAGTTTGCCCGGCGCAATCGTGCCGCCGCGTCGATCATTTCCATCATGGTGGCGTTGCTGGTCGGGGGCATTCTGTTTACGACGCGCCAGGCGGCCATCGCCCGGAGGGCCCAAGCCCAAGCAGAGTCGGCGACAGAGCAGGAAGCCCGCGAACGCGTCCGCGCCGATGCCCAAAAGAGCCTCGCGGAACGGAATTTTTACCTGGCGAGCATGGCCTTGGCCCAGATTGCCTCGGGACGAAACCAGCTTGCCGCGATCGCGCAGACGCTTGAAGAGACGGCGTCCAATCCCCACCGCGCGTTTGAATGGCATTATCAGTTCAGATCGCTGAATCGGCATACCCGCTTGCTCGGCAGTCACGCTCCGGGCGGTGTTCGCGTGGAGTGGTCACCCGATGGGCGGCGTGTTGTCTCGGCCGGCTACGACGGCAAGGTCAAGTTGTGGGACGCTTTCACGGGCCGTGAACTGCACGGCTTTGCCGGCCACAAGGCGCGAATCCATACACTCGCGTATTCGCCGAATGGGAAACTCATCGCCACCGGCAGCGACGACCGCACCGCGCGGGTTTGGGACGCCGACACAGGCAAGGAATTGCTGGTATTGCAACATTCGGGAACCGTGTGGCACCTCACCTTTTCTCCCGACTCACAACAAGTTGTCACCACAGATGGCGGCGCGGTCGTTTGGGACGCGACTACCGGGGCCAGGGTGCGCGAACTGGGCCTCACCAGCAGAGTGGCGTTTTCGCCGGATTCGGCGCGGATCGCCAAGTCCGGAGGGCGGCAGATACGGATTCACGACGCGGTTTCTGACGAGAGGATTGGCCATGACGCGGAGGTTCCTGGGTGGATCGCGCCGATGACCTATTCCCCGGATGGAACGAAGATTTTTGCCGGTTATGATGATGGTTCAATTCAAGTTGTGGACGGCCGCACCGGCCGGCGGTTGGCGTTGTTGCAGGGCCACTCAGGAATCATTATTTCCGCCGTCTTGACTCCGGATGGCCGGACTTTCGCCTCGAGCGACGGAAACGAGATCATTTTCTGGGATGCCTCCACCTATCAGCGCAAATTCACCATCAGGGCCGCGGCCTCCATCGCGTTTTCGCCGGACGGCCGCGAATTGGTGGGAGCCTGCAGCGACGGCAGCCTGAGAGTTTGGAAGGCGGATGAATCCAGTTCCGGCGAGCCGGTGAGATTGGCGGTTGGCGCCCTAGTGTTTTCGGCTCGCTTCTCCGGCGATGGCAAACACGTCCTCACCAGCGACGGCGGCCTTTGGGATGTCACCGCTCCAAAACAGGTCGCCGCGTTCAAGAGCGCCCAGACTTCAAGTTCTTCCCGCTACTTTCCGGACTTCACCCGCGTGGCGACGATTTCCGGCGACGGGACTGCGGGAATTTGGGACGCGCGAACGCAACGCGAGTTGCTGCGTTTCAAAGGGCATCCCAAAGAGGAACTCTACACCCTCGCGATCTCGCCCGATGGCGCGCGGGTCTTCACG
>CAZSXX010000044.1:0-1599 GCA_964611245.1 uncultured Verrucomicrobiota bacterium
GGTGCCCAGGCGGCCGAGGCGGGCGCGGCTGGAGGAGTCCTTCTTTAACAGTTCAAACACGGACGGAGTGTAAAACAAAAAAGCCGCATCGGGAATCCGATACGGCTTGGAAAATGAAACGGAGATTACCGTTTGTAGGAGGTCTTGCTGGCGTACCAGCGAAGATCTTTTTCGGAAGCGGCCGCAGTCGGGAAGCCAACTTTTGATTTGTCCCGATTTTTCATGTCGCGGGAGACCCATTTATGAATTTCGGAATGGCCGTCCATAAACGAGAACCCACAGGCGCCGTTGTGATAAGCGGCCGGGAGATCAATCCAACCGCGGGAGATGAGGTCGGGGGCGTCGGCGCCCCGGGAGGCGCATTGGGCGTCGTTGATGCTGATGCCGTCTTCGTCAACGAAGCCCCAAACATCCGAAGGCCTCAAGCAGTCGCTGAGCAGTCGGAATTTCGCGTAGGTTCCGCCGCCAGGAGGGGTGCCCAAGTGGGGAGCGGTGACGACAGCGTTTTTGCCGTTATTGTGATCGACGCCGATGGCTTGAGTGGCTGCAAAGGTTCGGACAGTGCGAAGTTTCTTGCCTCCGACGGTGACGGTTGAGGGATCGGCCGAGCATTTGAAGATTGAGTAATTCTTGCCGATGTACGGGGCCAACACGCATTTCTTTTCGTTCTGGAAGATCGTGTAGTTGGTGGCGTCGGGAAGATTGCGGCCGTGGCCCTGGCACCAAGTATAGTAGTCCCGGGCTTCTCCGGCGTTGTCCGGGTTTGGAAAGAGCAGTTCGTTGTAATCGTGGGAGTAAACGTGCGTCGCCTGCATCATCTGCTTGCCGTTGTTCATGCAGTGAATGCCTTGCCCCTTCACCTTTGCGCTTGAAAGGGCGGGCAGGAGCATGCTGGCGAGGATCGCGATGATCGCGATGACCACCAAGAGCTCGATGAGGGTGAATCCGCCTTCGCGGGAGGAAAATGATGAGCGATTCCTTAGCATAGTATCAGGTGGTTCGAGTTTCACGGTTCCCGGCGACGCTGTCAAAGAGAAATACCCTTGGGTGAGGCCGGTATCAACTGTGCGTTCGATCGCACGGTTGATCCGGGGCGAGGGGTTCCTTGACAAAATGGAGGGCGATTCCTGAGACTCGCGCGCTGATATATATGGCCGAACCCAAGCAAACTGACCGGATGGAGAAAATCGTCTCCTTGTGCAAGCGCCGCGGATTCATTTTCCAATCGTCCGAGATTTATGGGGGGATCAACGGATTTTGGGATTACGGCCCGTTGGGCGCGGAGTTGAAGCGGAATGTGAAGGAGAATTGGTGGCGGTCGATGACGCAGGGGCGCGACGACGTGGTCGGGTTGGAGGCGAGCATCATCATGCACCCGAGAATTTGGGAGGCGAGCGGGCACACCGCGACGTTCAGCGATCCGATGGTGGATTGCCTGCTGACGAAGAAGCGTTTCCGCGCGGACCAGATTGAGCCGCAGAGCGGGACGATTTATCGGTTCACGGGGGCCCGGCGCACGGACACGGGGGGGGCGGTCACGAGGGCGTATGAGGCGCTCGGGAAGAAGGGGGGGCACCCGGACAGCGCCCGGAAGATTGC
>CAZSXX010000044.1:1609-18857 GCA_964611245.1 uncultured Verrucomicrobiota bacterium
CCCCCCCCCCGGCCCCCGGCGCCCCCCCCCCCCCCCCCGGGGGCGCCGCCCACGCGCGCGCACCCGGCGCCCCGCACGCCGGGGGGGCACCCGGACAGCGCCCGGAAGATTGCCCGGCAGTATTACCTCACCGCGTTTCCCGGAGCGACGCTGGAAAGCATTGAGTTGGTGGGCGAAACGACGGAGTTGGTTGAAGGTTCGGTCCGGCACAATCCTGAGAATGGGAGCCTTTTGACCGACCCGCGCCCGTTCAATTTGATGTTCAAGACTTACGTGGGGCCGGTTGAGAGCGAGGACAATGTGGCGTTCCTGCGGCCTGAAACGGCCCAGGCGATCTTTGTGCAGTTCAAGAATGTGCTCGACTCCTCCCGGCAGAAGGTGCCGTTCGGGATTTGCCAGATTGGGAAGGCGTTCCGCAACGAGATCAACCCGCGCAATTACATTTTCCGGTCGCGCGAGTTTGAGCAGATGGAGTTGGAGTTTTTCATCAAGCCGGACGAGGCGGCGGCGAAGACTCCGGCTGGATCGAGCAACCATGAGGGGACTTCCGCCAACTGGGGTTGGAAGGAGTGGCACGATTACTGGCTGGAGGAGAGGGTGAAGTGGTACGAGAGCATCGGCCTGCCGCGGACCTCGCTGGATTACCACCGGCAGAAGCCGGAGGAGTTGGCCCATTACGCGAAGGCGACGGTGGACATCCTCTACAAATTCCCGTTCGGGACGGAGGAGTTGGAGGGGGTCGCGGCGCGGGGGAATTTTGATTTGTCGCAGCACGAGAAATTCAGCGGCAAATCGATGGAGTATTTTGACGAGGAGACGAAGGAGCGGTTCGTGCCGCATGTCATCGAGCCGAGCGCGGGGGTGGACCGGCTGTTTTTGGCGCTGATTTGCGAGGCGTTCGCGGAGGAGGAGGCGCCGGACGAGAAGGGGAAGGTCGAGGTGCGGACCGTGCTGCGGTTCCACCCGAGGATCGCGCCGATCAAAGTGGGGATCTTTCCGCTGCTGAAGAACAAGCCGGAGCTGGTGAAGAAGGCGCTGGAGGTGAGGGACCTGTTGCGGCCGCACCTGAACGTGTTTTACGACGAGGCGGGGGCGATCGGGAGGCGGTACCGGCGGCAGGACGAGGCTGGGACGCCGTTCGGGGTGACGATTGATTTCGACACGCTGGGCGAGAAGCCGGAGCTGGCGGACACGGTGACGCTGCGGCACCGGGACAGCATGAAGCAGGAGCGGATGGCGATCGGGGAGTTGCTGCCGTTCCTCCTTTCAAAAACCAGATGACATGGAGGCGGCGGCGCCAAGCGGGTCGTTCCAGGATCGGCGCGGGTTTTACGAGGGCCGCGCGGTGGAGCGGGAAGCGGCGGGGCGCCGGTTTTACCACCGTCTGCTGGAGCGGTATTACCGGTTCCTGATCCCGGCGGGGGCGCGCGTGCTGGAGGTGGGGTGCGGGTTCGGCAATTTGCTGGCGGCGGTGGCGCCGTCGCGTGGGGTGGGGATTGATTTCGCGGGGAGCATCGTGGCGCGCGCGCGGGAGCTGCATCCGGAGCTGGAGTTCCATGTGGCGGCGGCGGGGGAGTTTGAGGGCGCGGAGAAGTTCGACTACATCATCCTGTCGGATTTGGCGAACGACCTGCCGGATGTGCAGGCGACGCTGGTTTGGCTGCGGCAATTCGCGACCCCGCGGACGCGGATTGTCCTGAACTTCTTCAACAACCTTTGGCGGCCGATTTTGGACAGCCTGGAGCGGGGCGGGGCGAAGTCGCCGACGCTGATGCAGAATTGGCTTTCGGCGGGGGACATGCGGAACTTGCTGCATTTGGCGGGCTGGGAGTTGGTGCGGCAGAACACGCACATCCTTTGCCCGGCCAACGTGCCGTTGGGGGCGGAATTTTTGAACCGCTGGGCCGCGCCGCTGTTTCCGTCGCTGTGCCTGACGGTGTTCCAGGTGGCGCGGATGCAGCCCGTGAGCGCGGCGGGCCGGGAGTTCAGTTGCACGGTGGTGATTCCGGCGAGGAACGAGGCGGGGAACATCGAGGCGGCGGTGTTGCGCACGCCGGAGATGGGGAAGGGGACGGAGATCATTTTCATCGAGGGGCATTCCAAGGACAACACCTGGGAGGAAATCCAGCGGGTGCAGGCGGCGCATCCGCAACGGAACATCAAGATTCTCAAGCAGCAAACGAAGGGGAAAGGAGGCGCGGTGCGGGAGGCGTTCGCGGCGGCGACGGGGGAGATTTTGTTCATCCTAGACGCGGATTTGACGATGCCGCCGGAGCAGTTGCCGAAATTTTACGAGGCGGCGCGGTCGGGGGCGGCGGAGTTTGTGAACGGGGTGCGGCTGGTGTATCCGATGGAGGAGGAGGCGATGCAGTTCCTGAACATGGTGGCGAACCACACGTTTGGGCTGGCGTTCAGTTGGCTGTTGGGGCAGTCGATCAAGGACACGCTGTGCGGGACGAAGGTGTTGTTCCGGGAGGATTACCTTGAGATCGCGAGGAACCGGGCGTATTTCGGGGAATTCGACCCGTTTGGGGATTTTGATCTGCTGTTCGGGGCCGCGAAATTGAACCTGCGGATTTTGGATTTGCCGATCCGGTACCAGGCGCGGACCTATGGCGAAACGAACATCCACCGGTGGCGGCATGGGTGGCTGCTGCTGCGGATGGTCGCGTTCGCGGCGAGGCGCATCAAGTTCATATGAGCGCGCCGCTGGAGCAGCACCAGGCGGAGATCCAGCTCAACCGGCAGTCGTGGAACCAGAAGCCGCTGCTGCGCGAGATTTACCGGGGGTTTTACGGGCGGATATTGGGGGAGATCGACCGGGGCTTGCCGGGGCGGGTGGTGGAGATTGGGTCGGGGATCGGGAATTTGCGGGAGCATTATCCGGAGGCGCTGGCGACGGACTTGTTCGAGAATCCATGGCTGGATTTGACGTGCGATGGATACGAATTGCCGTTCAGGACTGGGGCGTTGTCGCACCTGATCCTGTTCGATGTTTTCCACCATTTGGAGGCGCCGGTGGCGTTTTTGGGGGAGGCGCGCCGGGCGTTGGGCGAGGGAGGGCGGGTGATTGTGTTTGACCCGTACATCAGCATGGCGAGTTGGCCGGCCTACGGGATTTTGCACCATGAACCGGTGGCGTGGAGACAGAAGATCGATTTGCGCCCGGAGCTGGCCCGGCCGCGGCGGATTTCCGCGGCGCCGGGCCCCGCGCCGCGGCTCTTTTTGGGGGCGGGGGATGGCCCGCCGGGGGGGTGGAGCGTGCTGAAGGCGGAGCGGTTTGCGGCGTTCGCGTATTTGCTCAGCGGTGGGTTCAGCCGGCCGGCGCTTTACCCCGCGCGTTGCCTTGGATTGCTGAGGGGGTTGGACCGCGCGCTGACGGGAGCGGCGGGGCTGTTTGGCGCGCGCTGCCTGGTGACGTTGCGCCGCGGCGAGGGCGGATTTGGCCCAAAGGGTTAACGCGGCGGGGTCATCGAGCGCGGCGTCCGGGGGCGGGTAATAGGAAAGCGTGATGGAGGTCGGCCCGTAGAAGAATGGCTTGAGGCCGAGCCGCTCGAACTCGGGACGGTTGACCTCGTCGGCCTTGAAATAGACTTGGCCGCCGAGGACCAAGCCGAAAAAGAGGGTGTCCCTGTAAAGGCCCCAACCGCCGAACATTGGTTTGGGGGAGACCTCCCCGAACGCGCGGAGCGATTCGAGGAGGTGAGAGAGATATTCGCCCTGGGGCCGGGCCACCTATTTTCCTTTGGCCCAGTTGTGGGCGTTGACGAGCAGGGTCTGGAAGGCGGGAAGCTGGTGGGCTTTCTCGTCGTGGCCGAGCGTGATGCAGACGATGCGGGAGTTGGGCCGCTTCGTGATGTAGACGACCGGATAGGTCTTGCCGGTCGCGATGTTTTTGCCGACGGCGAGGACCTCGATGGGGGGGCCGCTGGTGTCTTTCTGGAAATGGTACAGCTCGTCGGTGATGAGGAATTTCTCCGGGAGCCCCTTGGTGATGGGATGGTCCGGATTGATGACGGTGACCTCGAATTCCTGGAACTTGTCGTGGCTGCGGGCGCCGCCGGCGACGAGTTGTTGATTGTATTCGGGCCAATCGGGCCAGTTGTACCAAAGGGCGGGGTGGACGAGAAGGAGGCCCTGGCCGGAGTTGGCGCGGTCCATGATGCCCTCTCGGACGGCTTTGTCCTTGATGGGTTGGTTGTTGGCCAAGTAGAGGACTTCGAGCTTCTTGAGCGCGGGTGCGATGAGGTTGGGCTGGTCGGTGTACTGCACCTTGGCGAAGGCCTTGGCGAGGGTGGCGCTGTCCTCCTGGTTGAACCAGCGGTCGAAGTTGTGGCTGCTGCCGCCGCCGACGATCAGGGTGGTGGCGGTGATTTCCAAGGGGGCGGCGGCGGGGGCCTCGGCGGGCTTGGCTGCGGCGGCGGAAGCGGAGGCCGCGGCGGGCGGCGGGGTGGAGGTTTGCTCGGCGGTGATGCCGACAAAGACCGGGGCGACGAAATTGTCGAAGCTTTCGAGGGTGACCTTCTCGATGACGCCGTTCATGCGGAGGGGCTTGCTGAACCAACGGAGCTGGCCGCTGCGGACGACGTCGGGAACTTCGCGGGAGCCGGGGACGTCGTATTTGCCGATGTAATCGGCGAACTCAACGCCGTTTTTCAGGGTCAGTTCCTCGGAGCCGCCGCCCGCGTAATTCACGGTCACCTTAACAACGGGGAGATTTTCGTGCTTGTCGTCGCCGCAGCAGGGGAAGCCCCAGCCGGCGACGCCGCCGAGGAAATGGAGGACATTGGCCTTGACGCTGGTTTTGATCTCCACCTTTTGGGGCATGGTCTTGGAGTATCCATTGCCGCCCTTGAGGACGAGGACGTTGTTGCCAGTGGGAGCGACCACAGGATTGATGACGTCAAATGGAACCTCGCCGACCTTGATGGTGCCGAAGTTCCGGAAGCGGACTGTTTCGTTGGTGGCATCGCGGGCGTTGAACAGGCCCTTGGTGGAGTCGGCGGAGAAGACTGGGCGCATGTCGAGGATGCGGAAGCGTTTCTCGTCGGCGCAGAGGTAGCCGATGAGGTCGCGCAGGCCGTCCTGGCCGAGCGATTCAAATCCGTTGGGCATGAGAGACATGCCGGTGGAGCGGCGGGACTTGATGTTGTCCTGGCGGATTTCGTTGTCGCCGGTGGCGTTGCGGACGATGACGGAGGTGTTGTTTTCGCGGGCGACGATGCCGTCAAAGCTCAGGTCATCCTTGGTCTCGAAGCTGACGCTCACGAAATTGGGCTCCACGACGCGGTTGGGGTCAAGGATGTGGACGAGGAGGTCCTCAGGGCCATGGGCGCCCATGCCGGTGAGGTCGGGGGCGACGTCGCGGCCTTCGCCCTTGAACTTGTGGCAATTGGCGCAGTTCAGGGTGTAAAGCTTTTTGCCGTTCTCGAGCGAGCCCTCCTTGTGGACGGCGGGGAGAAACTGGGCGATGAGGGCGTTCTTCTCCTTCATTTCCGGGCCGCGGATTTCGTCGATGACTTTGTTGGCGTGGTCGGCGACGGATTTTTCGGGGTGGGTGCGAAGGCGATGAACCGCGGAGGGACCCAGCATGGCGAGGTCGATTTGACGGGCCGCGATCCCTTTGACGAAGGAGTCGGCCCAATCGGCGCGGCGGAGGATTTGGGCGATGGCGGGCTCGCGCAGCTCGAAGGCGAGGCGGGGATAGAGGCTGACCAAGAGGGCGCCGGCCTCGGCGTCCGGGATGGTTCCAATGGCCTCGAGGGCGCGGCGTTGAAGGCGCGGGGAGGACGTGCCGATGAGGATGCGGCTGACGGCCGGGAGGATGTTGGTGTCCATGCGGCGGACGCCGATGAGGTTGGCGAGCAATTGCGCGCGTTCGTCCTCGGAGACGGAGGTGTTGTTCAACCGGGCCACGAGAGGCTCGACGAGGGGCTTGAGCTCGGCGGCGAGGGTGGAATCCTTGTCCCAGCGGGCGGCCAAGGGCAGGACGCTGGCGGCGAGGCGGCGGTCCTGGGTTTTGAGCAGGGCCTGGAAGGAGGCGCGGAGGTCGGGGCTCCAGGCGGGAATGGTGTCGGGCTTCAAGGTGGCGGCGAGGCTGTCGAGAATGGCGCGCTTGAGGCCGTCGAGATTGGAGGGTTGCTTGGCGATCATGCCGATGACCTGGGCGGCGGCGTTGGCGTCCTGTTTGTTGGCAAGCAGGCGGGTGACCTGGGGCGCGAAGGCCCCCAGAAGGGCAGGGTCCGAACTTTTGAAGGCGGCGGAGAGGAAGAGCAGGGGATCTTTCGCGGCCACGCCGAGGGCGGCGGATTCCAAATATTTGTCCTGGAGCTTGGGATACGCGGCGGCGATGGCCTCCGCGATGTCGTCGGTGGCCGGGAACGCGGCCAGCGCGAGGAGCGCGTTCATGCGGACGCGGGCGTCGCCGTCGTTGACCGCCTTGAGGACGGCGGATTTTTCGGTGGCGCCGGTGAGGGCCGAGCTGTCGGCGACCAGACGGAGGGCGTTCTTGCGCAGGGCGGAGTCATCGGACTGGAGGGCGGCCGCGAGGGTCGAGCCGTCCAGTTTGGCGAGGGAGTTCAGAATCCAAAGGGCGTGCAGGCGCCCGTGGCCGGAGCCCTTTTGGACGAGCTGCCGCAGGTCATCGGTGACGTCGGCGGCGGCGTTGTCCTCGATGAGGCGGTGGGCGTTCATGCGGACGGCGCCGTTGGGATGATTGAGGGCGGCGACCCAGTCCTTATGGTTGGCGCCGGAGAGGTTGGCGGCGGGGAGGGCCTTGGCCTCCTTGTGCTGGACGCGCCAGACGCGCCCAAAGTGGTGGTCGCGGTCGGGCCGGACGGCGGCGTTGCGAGCGCCGTGCTTGGGGCCGCGGGTGTCGTTGTGGATGGCGGCCTGGTTGTAGAAATCGACGATGTAGAGGGCGCCGTCGGGGCCGACGCGGGTGTGCACGGGGCGGAACCAGAGGTCGCTGCCGCCGACGAATTCGGCTTGTTCGTGGCCGGATTCCTTGCTGGCGACAAAAGTGGCGCCGCTGGGGCGGAGGACATCGAGGTGGACAAGGCTCATGGTAGCCTCGGAGGAGAAATGGGCGTTGTTGAAGCGCTCAGGCCATGCGCCGCCGTTGTAAATGCAGGAGCCCGCGGAAGCGGTGAATTGGCCGACCCAGTCGATTTGGACGTAGGCCGGACGGGTGTGGTGGACGGAGGGGAAGATTTTTTGGTGGTCGGGAAGGACGGAGGACGAGCGGACGCCGGGCAGGGCGCCACGGGCGATGGCTTTCTCCGGCATCACGACGTGGAGGAAATGTTCGCCGCAGGTGGCGGTGGTGTAGAACAGCTCGCCGTCGGGGGCGAAATCAAAGCCCCAAGTGTTGCAACTGCCGGAGGCGACCTGTTCGAGGGCGCCGCCATCGGGCTTGAAGCGGAGGATGCCGGCGGTGACGCGGCCGAGATCGCGGCCGTCGCGGGAGCGCGGGGAGCCGGCGCTGTAGCCGACGGCGCCGTAAATCCAGCCGTCCATGCCGCGGCGGAAATTGTTGATGACGGCGTGGGTGTCGAAGGTGCCGAAGCCGGAGTACAGGACGACGCGTTCGCCCTTCATGTCGCACTTGCCGTCGCCGTTGGTGTCGCGCAGCCAAAGGATGTCGGGGGCCTGGGCGACAATGACGCCGTCCTTGTAGAACACGAGCGAGGTGACCAATTCGAGGCCGTCGGCGAACACCGTCTTCTTGTCCATGCGGCCGTCGCCGTTGGTGTCCTCGAGGATGGAGACGCGGTCGCGCGGGGAGCGGCTTTCGGCTTCCTTGACGCGGGCCCATTCGGCGACGGGCTCGTCATTCTTGTTCACCGTGCGGCCGCCGGGATACTCCGGGGTTTCCGCCACCCAGACGCGGCCTTTTTCGTCGAAGTCGATGGAGATGACTTTTTCGACGAGCGGTTCGGCGACGACGAGGTTGATGTTGAACTCGGGATGGAGGGCGAGCTTGGCGGCGGCTTTTTCGGGGGCGGTTGGGCCGCCTTCGGGATATTTCAGGCTGGCGAGCTCCTCCTTGCTGCAAAGGGAATCGACATTCGCGCGTTTGCCGGCCCAGGCGATGCCACGGAGGAGCAGGGCGCGGAAATGGGGAAGGCTGAAGGAGGAGTATTCATGGCCGGGAACGCAAACGAAGGAGCGGTAGTTCTCCTTTTCGTAGGTCCACATTTGGGGGGCGATGATGAAGGGGGTGTGGAAGGAACTGGCGAGGATCTTGGCCTCGGGGAGCATGTTGAGCTCGTAATAGATTTCGTCCTTGAAGTCGAAATTGGAGATGCCGCGGGTGATGGGGTGGTCGGTGTCGATGAAGTAGATGCCGACTTCGCCCTCGAGCCATTTGGCTTTCCCGTGCTGCCAGGCGCCGCCGATGATGGTCTTGAACCAGTCCGCGTCCGTGCCGCAGACGGAGTCGTGGATGGCGACGATGCCGCCGCCGCGCTTGAGGAATTTGTCGAGGTTGGCGCGGTCCTCGGGCTTGATGGTGCCGGCCTCCTCCGCGTAGAAGACGAGGACGTCGGTTTCATCGAGTTCGGCGGCGGAGGGGAAGCCGATTTTGCCCTTGGCGGGGGCGCCGCGCTGGGTGAGCAGGTCGGTCCATTCCTTGAGGAAACGGGGGTGGTCATGCTGGCCCGGGCCGTGGGTTTTGTTGCCCGCGCGAATGAAGACGCGAAGCGGTTTGGAATCCTGGGCGGGGGCGGACGCGAGGCAGAGCGCCACGAAAAGAAACGCGAAAAGTTTCATCATAAAGTTCGAAGGGGGGATAGTACAGAAAGATGGCGGGTTTCCAAAAGACGAATTTCGCCGGGTGGGCGGGTCAGGTTGCCGGGGGTGGGAGTTGGCGCCACGTTAGGTGGGAGAATGGCAATCCACACAGCGAGAGTCCGGGGGGCGTTATTGGCGTTGGCCTTGCCGGTTTTGGCTTCAAACGGGGCGCAAATATCGACTTTTCAGGCGGGCACGGGGGGGCCGCATTTGGGGACGCCCGCGGCGGGGGATGTCGTTGGGGATGGGCGGCTTGAAATTGTGGCGCCTTCCCGGGCCAACGGGGGGGTGTGGAAGTTGGACGCGTTCGACTGGCGGGGCAACCGGCTGCCCGGATTCCCATACAACGGGGGCGCCAATCCGATCAACCTGTCACCCACGCTTCATGACGTTGATGGCGACGGGCGGGCGGAGATATTTTTCACGGCGGGGGCCAGCGTGGTGGGATTGCGGGGGGATGGAACAGTCCTGTGGACGCGGACCGTCTCGGCACTGAACTACGTGCCAGACTCGGGGTTCATGGCGATCACAAATGGTTTTTACATGTCGCCGTTGGGGTTGTGGCAGCCGACGCTGCCGGTGACGGCGCAGTTTTATTCGGAAGTTTCGCCGCCGATCCTCGCGGACCTGGCTGGGAATGGGACTTTGGAGATCCTCACAGCGTGGAAAATCAAGCCGGACCCGCTGCTGGGGGCGCAGGATCACAACCCGTTCATCAATGACCTTTGGGGCGGCGGGGAATGGGGAGAGGTGGGGGAGACGTGGTCGGGCGGGGTGTTGGGGCTGAACGCAAGGACGGGAGCCGCGACGCTGACGTACCATTTCCACCAACTGGTGGAGGCGGGATTGGCGGTGGGGCAGGCGGACGGCGGGATGGCGCGGAAAGTCTATGCGCTGAACGACGCGGACAGTGTGGCGGCGTTCGACCGAACGAAGCCTCATGGGTTCCATGGGAAGGGGATGCTGCACGGGATGTTTGGCAAAAACCAGCGGCTGCTGAGCGGTTCGTATTTGACCGGAGTCGATGTCCACGTGGCGGATGTGGATGGGGATGGAAGGGAGGAGGCGTTGGTGGCGAGCACGCAGATCAACCCGAATTGGCAGGCGTCGGAGACGATGCTGGACGACGATGGGGCGATCCTTTGGCGGAAATGGCTGCCGACGGTTTCCCATCCAACGACGCATGGGTGGTTCAACAGCGCGTGCATGATTCCGGTGAACCCGGACCATGACAACCAAGTGGATGTGCTGTCGTTCACGCAATCCACGGCCATCGCGTTCCGGACATGGAATGGAGTCGAATTGGTGGACCGGCCCGGGTGGCCGAAAGATTTTGCGCCGCGCCTGCCGACGCCGCCGGTGGCGGGCGACATTGATGGAGATGGCGAGGAAGAAATTATCATTGGGACGTATGATCCGGGGGCGAATCCGTCGAACGGGAACCTGCATGTTTTTGCGCTGGATGGGACGCAGAAGCTGGTTTTGGCGGTTCCGGGCGGGTTGAAACACATTCCGTCGATCGCGGATGTGAATGGGGACGGGTCGGTGGATGTGGTTTACCGGGCGCTGGATGGGAGGGTGCACGTCCAGAATTTTGGGGCGACGCCGAATGCGCGGGTCTCGTGGGCGACGCATCGGGGAAACGCGCGGCGGGATGGGAACATGGGGAGGGACCTGTATCCGGCGGGCACTCCGCGCGTCGATTTCAAGGAAGGCGGTTTGGGGAAATATGCGTTGCGGTGGAAGGCGCCGGACGGAGGGGCGCCGTTGGGATAGCGGGTGTCGGAGGCGTTGAGCCCCGGGGGGACGTTCGCGCCGCTGGCGGGGGGGGATTTGCCAAGCGGCACGCTGGCGTTGACGCATTTCACGGGAGGGGCGGGTGAGTTGGGGCGGCAGCGCATTTTTGAGGTGGCGGCGGTGTTCGGGGCGGGATTGGCGCGGTCGGCGCCGGTGGCGATCACGGGGTTGTTGAACAACAACCTGATCGCGAATGGCGGGTTTGAGGAGAATGACAACAGCCATTGGGACAAGTGGTTCACGGGGGACATTCCGTGGGGCCGGATGACGGTTTCGACCGGGGCGCCGGGGTTTGGGCGGCAGGCGATGGAGATCAAACTGTTGAACAGCGGGAGCCAAAGTTCCATCACGCAATACAGTCATTATGGGGTGCCGGAATCGTACCTGAAGACGACGCCGGGAACGCTGTACAGCTTTGGCGGCCATATGCGGAGCCCGGGGATCAGCGCCGCGAGCGAGCATTGGTTTGAGTGGGACAGCGCGCGGACGGGGGAGGAGCCCGGGCCGAGGCCGGGGCTGCCGTGGCCGAATTATTTCACGCCGCCGCTGCGGCTGGCGGCCGGGGCGGCGAGTGGATGGAAATATTTGAACCGGGTGTTTGAGATGCCGGCGGGGTTTCCGAACGCGCAATTGCGGCACCGATTCACGGTGCAGGGGCGGGGGACGGGCTCGGTTTTCCTGGACAATGTTTTCTTCAGGCCGCTGCCGGGGGTGAATGATCCGAGTTGGCAAGTGGCCATCCCGTTTGGGGCGACCTGGCAATGGACAGCGGATGCGCCAGCGGATGGGTCATGGAGCGCGGGCGGGCCGGTCAACTGGCCCTCGGCGCCGGCGAAATTCGGGGCGGGGAGCGGGCCGCAGGGGATTCGGACGGCGGTGCCGGGACGACGGGCGGCCTATTATTTTAGGAGGAGTTTTTCACTGGCGACGACCAACCTGGCGGAGATCCTGATGTCGGCGACGTGCACGGATGATTACGGGGGAACAGTTCACCCGATGCGGCTATTCCTGAACGGGCAGGAACTTGAGACGGGGCCGGTGGAGGCGGTGAGCGGGGAGGGGAATGTGGTCAAACATTATGACCTGGCCGCGTTCCGGGAACAATTCAGGCAGGGGACGAATTGGCTGGGGGTGATCCTGCAGAACGCTTGGGCGGCGGATTGGGACAATGTCGCCTTTGACGTGGCGATGAAGGTGGTGGCGAATCCGCCGGGGGCGCCGAGATTTGTGGAAGTGGTCCGGTTGGTGGATGGGACGGTACGGATTGGGGTGGAAGGGACGGGAGGCTCAAGGTGGCGGCTGGAGTCGAGCGACGACCTGAAAACGTGGAGCCTGGTGGAGGAGATGGTGTTGGGAAATGACGCAAACACGGTGGCGGACCATGGACAGAACGGGCGACCGCATCCGGCCGGCGTTCCAGCGCGTTATTATCGACTGCGTTCGCCGTGATCAGGTGCAACCGCGCATGACGAAGAGGATCAGCAACACTGGGATGGGGACGCCGATCAACCAGAGAAATGCCCAGCCCGCTTTTCCCGATTCCTTCGCCTTTTCAAATGTCATTTTCATGCGGGACCACGATCGGATTTCCGGGGCGATGATTCAACCGGGGAAGGGATGAGTGGGGGCAAAGTCGAATCCTGATTTTAGCGGCGGCAGAGGGAGGAATTGTCACACGTTCGTCACATTGCCGTCGTTTGGCTGTAACGGGCGGTCAGAAGGATGAGCGCCGAAGAATTACGAAACAATTCAAACCGATGAACAACCATTCAAGGAAGATCAAGCGCCTGGCGGCCACAGCGGCGGCGCTGGCGGGGCTGGCGACGACGGGGCACGCGCAATCGGCGGACGCGTTGATCGACAAGTTGGTGGACAAGGGAATCCTGACCGTGAAAGAGGCGAAGGATTTGCGGGAGGAGGCGGACAAGGATTTTGCGCGGGCGCACCAGGTGAAGACGGGAATCCCGGACTGGGTGAGCACGCTGAAATTGGGCGGGGACCTGCGGGGGCGGTATGATGTGCTTTACAACCCGGACCATGCCGGGGGAGGGGTGATCACGGACCGGCACCGGTTCCGGTACCGGCTGCGGTTCGGGGTGGTGGCGGCCCTGAAGGACAACTTCGAAGTGGGATTCCGGCTGACCTCCGGGGAGCCGAAGGGGTCGGCGTCGCAGGGGGGCGACCCGATTTCCGGGAACGCGAGCTTTGGGGACAATGGGTCGAAGAAGTTTGTCTACATTGACCAAGCCTACGCGAAGTGGACGGCGCTGAACACGCCGGACTTCACGCTGGTGACGACGGTGGGGAAGATGGAGAACCCGTTCGTGCTTTCCGAGATGCTGTTTGACCCGGACTACACGCCGGAAGGGGCGGCGGTGAATCTGACCTACAGCTTGTCGGACAGCCACGCGCTGAAGTTCAACGGCGGGGGATTCGTGCTGGATGAGTTGGGCGCGCTGCCGAGCGATCCGTTCATGGGAGCGGCGCAGGTGCGGTGGGACGCGGCGTGGACGCCGAAGCTGCAATCGTCGGTCGGCGGGGCGTTGCTGGCGATCGCCAACGCGCGGGGCGGGGGAGGGTTGACGGCGCTGAATGTGGCGGACGTGAATGGCGGGAATTCGCGGAGCCCGGTCCCGGTGGTCCCGGCGACGACGCCCGCCACGACGACGGCGGGGCTGGACAACGCGTTCACGACGATGGTTTTGGACGCGTCGACGACCTACAGCCTGGAGAGTTTCCCTTTTTACACGGGAGCGTTCCCGATCAAGGTTGGGGCGGAGTACATCGAGAACCTGGCGGCGGCGAACCGGAAGCATGGGTATGGGCTGGGGGTCACGTTCGGGAAGTCGGGGAAGAAAGGGCTTTGGGACGTTTCATACCGCTGGAAAGAGATGCAGGCGAACTCGTGGTATGAGGAGATGGTGGATTCGGATTTCGGGGCGTACTACCAGACGGCGTCGAAGTTCGCGGGGACTGGCTACACGGCGGGCGTGAACCTGCGGGGCCATGTGGTGAGGGCGCAGTACACGCCGTATGACGCTTTCACGTTGGCGGCGACGGTGTTCCTGGCGGATGTGATCAGCACGGTGGGCGCGGGAGCGATTCCCGCGAATTACGACTCGCAGGTGACGCGCATCCAAGTGGACGCGATCTGGAAATTTTAACCCTTTGAGAGGAAAGAGACTGATGAAAACGACAATGAAGAAGATGGCGGCGGCGGTGGCGCTGGCGGCGATGGCCTGCACGGCGACGGCGGGGAACATCACGGTGAAGGGATCGGACACGCTGGTGATCCTGGCGCAGAAATGGGCGGAGGTGTACATGTCGAAGAACCCGCAGACGAAAATCCAAGTGACCGGCGGGGGGTCCGGGGTGGGATTCGCGGCGTTGCAGAACCGGACGACGGATTTGGCGAACGCGTCGCGGAAGATCCGGGCGACGGAGATCGCGGCGTGCGTGAAGGCGTTTGGGAAACGGCCAACCGAATACAAGGTGGCGCTGGACGGGCTGTCAGTTTACCTGAGCGCGGAGAACCCGATCAGCGAACTGACGATGGACCAGTTGGACGCGATTTTCGCGGGGCGGATCCGGAATTGGAAGGATGTCGGCGGGGCGGACGCGCCGATCACGGTGTACAGCCGCGAGAACAGCTCTGGCACGTATGAGTTCTTCAAGGAGCATGTGCTGAAAGGGAAGGATTTCGCGGCGAGCGCGCAGACGATGCCGGGAACCGCGGCGTTGCTGCAGGCGGTGGGGAAGGACAAGAATGGGATTGGGTATGGGGGAGCGGCGTATGGAGCCGGGGCGAAACACATCAAGGTGAAGCGGGACGAGGCGTCGCCGGGAGTGGAGCCGACGGAGGCGACGGTGCTGGACCAGAGCTACCCGATCTGGCGGTACCTGTATGTGTATGTGAACCCGGAGTTGGACAAGGGGGAGATCGCGAAGTATTTGAGTTGGACGCGGGGGGACGAGGGGCAGGGGTTGGTCAAAGATGTGGGCTATTACCCGTTGCCGAAGAAGCTGCGGGAGTGATTTGGACCGCAGTTCCTCCTGGGATAACAAGGGGCGCCTGGCGCGGACAGCAAACGCACCGGGCGCCTTTCGATTGAAATGACAGAGACAACACCACGGCGAACCGCGGGATGGATGGGAATCCAGCGGGGGCACAAGGCGCGCCCGCTGGAGTGGGTGGTGGAGAAGGGCATCTTCCTGGTGTCGTTCTCGGCGATCCTGATGATCCTGCTGATTTTCCTGTTCATCGGGCGGGAGGCGGCGCCGATCCTGTTTGGGCGGATGGACAGCTCGCATGGGCAGCGGGTGATTGCGGTGGACCAGTTCAAGACGCTGAAGAAGGCGGAGTTGAAGGAGTACCTGGAGTTGACGGAGGCGGAGTTCCAACGGATGGACGAGGAGACGCTCAAAATCCTGATGGAAGTGAAGTTGGAGGAGGCGAAGGAGGCGCCGGTGGACAAGGATTCCGGGGTGAACACGACTTCGTGGAACAAGATGCTGCTGCCCCACCAATGGACCGGATACAAGGAGCCGAGATACATCTGGCAGCCGGTGGGGGGGATCAAGAAGTACAACATCATGCCGTTGATCCTGGGGAGCTTGAAAGCGACGCTGGTGGCGCTGCTCTTCAGCGTGCCCCTGTCGCTGGGGGCGGCGATCTATGTCTCCCAGATGGCGACGCCGAGGGTGCGCGAGATCGTGAAACCGGCGATTGAATTGCTGGCGGGGATTCCGTCGGTGGTGCTGGGGTTTTTTGCGTTGATCGTGCTGGCGAGCCTGCTGCAGGGGGCGTTTGGGTATGAATCGCGGCTGAACGCGTTTGTGGCGGGGATCGCGCTTGGACTGGCGGTGATCCCGGTGGTGTTTTCGATCTCGGAGGACGCGCTGACGAGCGTGCCGCAGTCGTACACGCAGGCGGCGTTGGCGGTGGGGGCGTCCAAGTGGCAGGCGGCGTGGCAGATCGTTTTGCCGGCGGCGGTGCCGGGGGTGTTCGCGGCGATGATCCTGGGGTTTGGGCGGGCGATCGGGGAAACGATGATCGTGCTGATGGCGTCGGGGAACGCGAGCATCATGTCGCTGAGCGTTTTCGATTCGACGCGGACGATCACGGCGACGATCGCGGCGGAGTTGGCGGAGACGGTGTTTGGGGGGCCGCATTACCGCATCCTGTTCATGATCGGGCTGCTGCTGTTCACGGTGACGTTTTTGGCGAACCTGGCGGGTGAATTGGTGATCCAACGGCTGAAATCGAGGCTGGAAGGGAAACGAGGATGAAGGCTGCGAGGGACCATTTTCGCCGGACAAAGTTCGACGCGGGGTCGGCGGTGTTCACCGGGTTGACCGGGTTGGCGACGTTCCTGATCGTGGCGATCCTGGCGGTGATCCTGGGGAACATTCTTTACCATGGGAGTGGGGCGTTTTCGTGGAGCTTCGTGGCGGGGGGGACGAAGAGCGACATGTTCGACGTGGACAAGGCGGGGGTTTTCCCGATGATATTCGGGACGACGGCGCTGGTGTTTTTGATGGCGATGTTTGTGGTGCCGACGGGGGTGATCGCGGCGATCTACCTGACGGAATACGCGCCCAATTCGTCGATGTTGACGCGGTTCATCCGTGGGGCGGTGAACAATTTGGCGGGGGTGCCGTCGATCGTGTTTGGGCTGTTTGGGCTGGGATTCTTCATCAATTTCGTGGGGAGCAATTTGGACGCGATGGTGACGAGCGGGCCGGAGCCGGTGTGGGGGAAGCCGGCGATCATCTGGGCGGCGCTGACGCTGGCGATCCTGACGTTGCCGGTGGTGATTGTGGCGACGGAGGAGGCGTTGAAGGCGATTCCGCCGGGGTTGAGGGAGGCGGCGCTGGCGTTGGGGGCGACCAAGCTGGAGACGATTTGGAAGATTGTGCTGCCGCAGGCGCTGCCGGGGATCATGACGGGGAGCATCCTTGCGGTGGGCCGGGGGGCCGGGGAGGTGGCGCCGATCCTGTTCACGGGTGCGGCGTATTACATGGCGACGCTGCCGACGAAATTGACGGACCAATTCATGGAATTGGGATACCATGTGTTCATCCTGTCGACGCAGTCGCCGAACATCGAGCAGACGCGCCCGATCCTTTATGCCACGGTGGTGGTGCTGCTGGGGCTGACGTTCGCGCTGAATCTGGCGGCGATTTTTGTGCGGGCGCACATGCGGAAAAAAATGAGATCATTCCACTGATATGCTTATGGCCGAAGTCCCAAGGTTGAATGTAGGCGGCCCGGCGGAGGCGCCCACGGAAGCCAAGCCGGGCGAACCGATCATCCAGGTCCGCGACCTGGAGCTTTATTATGGCGCGGCGCGGGCGCTCAAGGGGATCACGTGCGACCTGAGGGAAAAGGTGGTGACGGCGTTCATCGGGCCGTCGGGCTGCGGGAAATCGACGTTGCTGCGGTGCTTCAACCGGATGAACGACCTGATCGACGGGGTGCGGATCGAGGGGAAGGTGACGATTGGCGGGCATGACATTTACGGCGGGGAGGTGGACGTGATCGAGCTGCGGAAGCGGGTGGGGATGGTGTTTCAACGGTCCAACCCGTTCCCGAAATCGATTTACGACAACATCGCGTTTGGGCTGCGGCTGCATGGGACCAAGAGTCGGCGGGAAT
>CAZSXX010000045.1:0-544 GCA_964611245.1 uncultured Verrucomicrobiota bacterium
TCCAATCAATGGTGGGAGGGCGCGGGCAAAGATATTCTCACCCCGGAAAAATACGCCGCCGCTCTGGTTCCCCTCCTCAAGCCCCTGAACCTGCGGATTCTGCTGGAGCCGGGCCGTTTTATCTCCGGCAACTCCGGCGTCCTCGTCACGCGGGTTGAGTACGTGAAGCGAACCGGAAAAAAGAATTTTGTCATTGTGGACGCGGCGATGAACGACCTGATCCGGCCCGCGTTTTATGATTCGTACCACGAAATCGTCCCAGTCCGCAAAATGAAGGGCGCCCCAATCAGCTCGGATGTGGTCGGGCCGATTTGCGAGTCCGGCGACTTCTTCGCGAAGGACCGTCCGCTGCCCAAGGTTGGCGAGGGCGATTACCTGGCCCTCCTAAGCGCGGGCGCTTATGGTTTCGCCATGGCCTCGAATTACAACAGCCGCGGCACCGCCGCCGAGGTCCTCGTCTCCGGCAAGAATGCGGCGGTCGTGCGCAAACGCCAGCCGCTGGAAAAAATCGTTCCCTACGTGAAGCCGCCGGAGGAGTTGCCGA
>CAZSXX010000045.1:554-18810 GCA_964611245.1 uncultured Verrucomicrobiota bacterium
CTGGGAACTGGAGTCCCTCGCTCCGTGGGCCGGGAAACGGAAATAGAAGTCACATCGACGCGATTTCGGCGGGATCCACCGCGCGCTTTTCACGGGCGCTCAAGTAGGCGGCATCGACGAGCGCCATGGTGTGGAGATTGTCCCGGCCGGAAAGGGCAGGGGGCCGGCCCGTCTCCAGGGCGATCAAAAGGTCGGCCATTGTGCCGATGAACGCGTCCGGAAACCAACTCTCAGGCCAACGCGGCCTTTGAAACGCGGAATCACCCTTCCGCGCATAGTCCAGTGTCGACGGCGTTGTGTATGGATCCTTGCACCAGCCAATATCGCCAAGGGCGAGCCCGTCCAGTCCCTCGATGCGGAAGCGGATGTAATTCTCGCCGGGGCAGCCCTCTCTCGCGGGGCCCGTCCAAGTGTCGTCCAACGCCATGCACCGCAGTCCGCTCGCGTATTCAAGAATGTAGGAGCAAACGCCGTCCTCATGCGCAAAATTTGTGCGCGGGTCCGGGCGGACGCTGCAATAGATGCGTTCCGGGTTCCCGAACCAGTGACGGAAGGTGTCGAGGTGATGGATGGACATGATCCGCAGGGTGACCCAGCCAAGGTCCGCCTGCCACGGCATCCAATGCGGGATCGCGCGCATCTCGATTGATGCGAGGACCGGCTCCCCCAGGTGGCCCGAATCCAAGAGCGTCTTCGAGGCCCGCACGGATTGGTCAAACCGCATGTTTTGGTTCACCGCCAACACGATCCCCGCCCGTTCGCAGGCCTCCACCGCGACCCTCGCCTCCGCGTAATTCATGCCCAACGGCTTTTGCGCCAAAATTCCGCGGACCGTGCCGCGGCGGCACGCTTCCAGTATGAGCGGCAATTGGGCATTTGGCGGAACGGCAATATCCAGAACCTCAATCGATGGGTCATCCAGCACCGCTTCGAAATTTTGGCATACTTTTTCAATTTGATGCCGCTCGGCGGCTCTGCGGGCGTTTTCCGGGTTCCTCGAGGCGATGGCCACTGGATTGAAGCCTGCTTTCCGGTAAGCAACCAAATGGCAATCGGAGACGATGAACCCGCTCCCGAGCACTCCAATGCGGAAATCCCGGCGCGCGGGGAGCGGCGAATGGATTTGGAGATCGGGGGCCACGGCTCTATTTTACGACGCGGTAGTACCGTTGGGCAAGGCCATCGCCCAGAAGGGGGATGGCGACCGCCGTGGCCGCCGCGAACGGACCCTGCGTTTGCATCGGTTCCCAGACGCCCTCGGCCAATGACGCGCGTGCTTCAATGCGGTAGACTATATTCGCCGCCGCGTGAAACCTTAGGACTGGCCCGCTTTCGGTCCAGGAAACGTGCAGGACAAACCCGCTCGCTGGATCGGTCGGATCGC
This sequence comes from uncultured Verrucomicrobiota bacterium, assembly GCA_964611245.1. Classification (GTDB taxonomy): domain Bacteria; phylum Verrucomicrobiota; class Verrucomicrobiia; order Limisphaerales; family SXQI01; genus CAZSXX01. The sequence continues at coordinate 1,939 of CAZSXX010000045.1, forward strand.
TTCCAAGCTGGAATTCAATATCGTTGGATAGGCCATCCCCATCTGGATCGGTGACCGCATCCGCCGCGTCAAAGGGGTCGAGCCCGTGGGCAATTTCCCAAACATCCGGCACCCCATCCGCATCCCGGTCGTACTCCGCCCACACCTCCAAATTCCTCCCGGGCGACGGCGGAGCGGCAATCCAGTTGAGGGGCTCATTTCCAAAATGGCTCGTCCGAATCCGGTGCAGCGAGGCGGTTCCATCCGGGGCCGGAGGCCACGGAGCCCTGTCGGAATAAGCAAGGTGATCCACGGAGACAAACGGACGGAATCCGTCGGCGGCCACCGGCAGGGGCCGTTCCAGAGCGACACGGTCGCCTTCATTGGCGAGTTTCCCGCGCAGCGGCCCAAGGAACAACGTCCCCGGCTCCAGATGATAGTGTCTTTCAAATTCCGCCTGCGCCGCCGGGTCTTGGGCGGGATCAAAATGCGCCACGATGGCTGTGGCCCGGGGCGGCAGAAGTGCGCCTGGCGGAAAACTGAACTGCACGCCGCCGCTGACCCGCCAACCCCCGAGCGGGACGGAATTGTTGCCGGTGTTCAGGATTTCAATGTATTCGAACGCTTCACTGGTCGCCGGCCGATGCATCAATTCGGTCATGACGATGGGTCCCGGCAAAACCGCGCTGTTGGCGTTCCCCGGCGTCAGAGATTCGAGCGCCACCGATTGCATGCCCAGCGACGTCAGCAATGGTCCGTACGCCAACCCATTCTCCGCCGGGCCGTAATCGAAGCGGGCCTGCTCGCCCGTCGCGGGCCCGTCAGCCATCGCGCGGGACAACGTCACCGTCCCGCCAAAACTGGCATCCATCAGCGCCCCTGCGGGCAGCGCGACCGCAAGATAGCCTTGGGCCGGAATGGTCGCGCCCTTTGGAAACACGGATTTCATCGGCGCCGCAGGATCATTGCTCAGGCCCCAGCCGCTCAGGTCGATCGCTTCGAAGGTGAGATTGCGAAGCTCCACCATGTTCTCGGCGGGGGCGACTTCGTTGATGCGGATTCCCGCCAGCGTGCGGAAATTCGGCGAGCCGGGCGACGGCGCGCTCACAACCGGATTGCCCGCTCCGTCCGGCCACCGCCCCAGGGAGTCCGGCGTCGGCGCCAAGCCAAATGACACCGTGTCCGCAATGGCCAGCGAGCCCGAGTAGAGTCGAAGCGATTCGCCGTATCGCGAAACGTTGAAATTAATTTCACCGGGCGCAAGGGAGTTGCCCGAGCCGGCCTTCCACACGGCGAAACCTCCGGGGCCAATAAAACTCAACGGCGGGAAGGAAAACTTACGTTGGCCTCGGAGGCTCAGTTCGTCGGTGAGGCTCATCGTCCCCAAGGCCACGGAGACGGCGCCGGGGTTGTGGAGCTCAACCCAAGCCCGGCTCGATTCGGTTTCGCTGCTCCACTCATTGATGCGCAGCGCCGTGGCGGAGCCTAGTTCGGCGGCGCTGGAATTGGCCTCCCCGGGGGTGGGAGCGGCCAAAAGTGTCCACGCCGCTCCCGCCCGGCCGATCGAAACGTCGCGCGGTTGGGTCCCGTAGGCGACCTGGTCGATGGCCTGTCCCGCCGCGTTGAGCAGGTGAACGCTCCCGCCTTCGGCGGTCAACGATTTGCCGAAATTCAACGGCGCCGCGGCAATTTTGGTTGGAGGCTGCGTTGGATCAAACCAAATGGTCAGGTGGGCCCCCGCGCCGAGTGTGATCCCAAGTGGGAAAAACCAAGGGTCGGAGGAGGATGCATCCCGGCTCAGGCTCAATCCATCCAGTGAAATTGGCTCCCCGGTGTTCCGCAATTCGATCCAATCGGACGCTCCCTCCCATGGATTGATCACCTTGCGGACATTGCGCGCCATCAACTCGTTGATCACGAGGGTGGACGAGGGATTCACCAGATAGTTCGCGGCCATGGGACTGGCCGAGCCGGCGAACCGCGCAATGGTGGCCCCGCCGTCCTGGATTCGCCCCTCGGAAACCCCTTCCGCCTGCGCGGCGTAGGCCACGGTGTTCACGAGGACTCCGGTCGAGTCATAAAGCCGGACGGTTCCGCCAGCCGCGGGCAGCTTGAAAGAGAGTTGGTCCGGGCCAGCCCGCGCGGCCGCAAAAAGCTGGACGTAGCCGCCCGCCGGGATGAAAGACAGCGTTGGGATGCGGAATGCGGCGTTGGAGACGCTCAAGGTCATCCCCTGCAACGCGGCGGGCGCGCTTCCGCCATTGTGCAGTTCCAGCCAGTCGTCGGCCCCCGGCGCCGGGTTGGCCATCCACTCATTGACAGTCACAGCGGCGGACGGTGCCAAGTCCGCCGCCGTGTTGGGGAGCCCGGGTGTGGGAACTCCCAACGTCCACAATCCGTTGACGCGCGCCAGGGAATGACCCGCCAGATGGCGGCCATACGCCATCGCGTCCACGCGGTTGGTGTTTCCGTCGAAAAGGAACACTTCCCCGCCGGAAAGCGCGATCGGAAATCCTTCGCGGACCAAACGGCCGCCGGGATCGATCGAGGCCCCAGCGGGAAACACATACAGGCGCGGCGACGCCTTCGTCCCCACACTGAAATGTGCGAGGTTGACCTCGTCCAATGTTGGGTTGGACAGCTCAATCCATCCCGGCGACACGCCATCGGCTGGCATCACCTCGCTCAGGATGACCGCCCCGCCGCTGGCAGGCGGGTGGTGTACGCCCGGTGACCCGTAAATGTTCGAACTGCGGCCCCACGACACCGGGTTGTTCGGGTCAAATTCGCTGCTGGCCAGTTCGAGCGAATAGCCCCGGCCATCCGCGTCAACGGGCCAACCCGCGTCGTCATCAAAATCCACCCATGCCACAATGTTTCCCAGGGCATCCTTCAGGTCGATCCGTTCACCGCCGTTGGCCAGCGAGTTCCCGAAGTGTCCAAAAACCGTCACGCCGGGATAACGGGCCGAAAACGCCGCGGGGCTCGCGCTGGAGGCCAGGACAATGGTTCCGTTCGCGGGCAGAACCGTCCTTGCCGGAAACAGGAAGGAGACGCCGTCGAGGCTCATCCCGCCGAGGTCGACCGGCGCGGAGCTGAAGTTTTTCAACTCAAGAAATTCGTAGGCGTCGCCGCCGGGCGGATTGTACATCACCTCCGTGAACCGCAGGGGCGGGCCAAATTGGGAAACCTCGAAAGTCGCTTCCGTCAAGGCGCTCCAGTTCGTTCCATTCAACATCCGCGCCTTGATGATCGTGGTGTCTCTCAATGCCACAGGTGCGGTGTATTTTTGGGCGGTGGGGGAAACCGCGCCGGAAAACATCACGCGCGGATCGGCGTTGTTGGTGGTGTAGTAAATGCTGACGGCGGGCCCCGTGGCGCTGGTGGTCATCGCCAGTTGGAAACCCGTTGGCGCCCGCCCACCAAACTGGTTGAACGCCGGCGCTCCCGGGGCCCCGGCCAGCCCATACGTTCGGAAAAGGTTCGTCACCGTCTTGCGCCGGTTTGGAATCCACGAGTTCAGGATTGAGTTGTCAAAACCCGGAATGATGTTTGTCAGTTGCCGCCTCAGTGCGGCGAACTGCCGGGTGACATTGGAGTCGCTCAGGGCGCCGCCATTGTAAAAATGTTTTTGGACGCGGTCGGCCCAGAACAACGCGAATTCCGAGCTGCGCTTCAAGTTCTGGTAAATGGTGGGAATTTCGGATCCTTCGCTCAGTTGGGCCGCGAAAGTGTCATGCGTCACGGCCTGCCCGTACGTCCCGAACGCGAACTCCGCGTCCCACAGGTAAAATCGCCAGATTCCCCGCGCGGACCGCTCCCGCGCGGCTCTCCAGTTGTTGCCGGGCCAATCGCCATTGGCTCCGTAAATATTCACCAGGAGGTAGTCGACGTAGTTCGTCAGGTCCAAGCGGCGGGAGGCTTGCAAATAATTCGCGCTGTTCGTCATCGGATTGCTGCGGATGAAATTCAGCATCGAGCTGAAATCCAGGCTGTCCCCGTCCAGCGCGATTAGGTTCTGCTCCAGCACGTCCCATTCGGCCGAGCTGCCGTGCCAGTCCTGCATGAAATGCTTTTCGATCCGCTCAACCAAGTTGTAATACCCTTTGTAAACGCCGTTCAGGTAAACGGTGTGGAAGATCCCGTGGCTGCCCACCTGCCCGCAGTCGATCATCAGGCGCCGCATCAACTCGTCTTTCACGAACGGATTGGTGTCATCGTTATGGCCGGCGCGCATGACCAATTGGTCAAACGAAGTGACGGCCCCGTCAAACAGGGGGAATTCGAGCGATCCCTTGCCATAGTCGCCCCGGAAATAAAATCGGTAGGAAAACTTGCTCGACGGAGTGTAACGCGGCCTAAGGTAGTCGCTCCCCTGCACCCGGATGCCGCAGTCAATTTGGAACTGCGCATCGTTTGTCGGATGAAAATACTCGATCGACGTGGGCCGTTCCCAGGCCAGCCCATGCTTGCTGGGATTGTGGTAGTCTCCAGCTTTGGTTGGGACCCAAATGCCGTCCCCTCCATAAGCCCCCCCGCCAATGCCAATGATGCCACTGGGGCCAGTCAAGTTGTTCGTTGGCGTCACCACGGAAAGCGTCGCCAATGATCGCCGCGCGGCGGTGACGTTGTATAGATACGTGTGGGTGACCGGCGCGGATGGCAGATAGTTTGTTTTCAAAACCGACGCCCGCAGAATGGTGGTCGACGCGATGTTGATTGCGTTCGTGTAGAGGCGGCCCGCTGCGCCGGATGGGTCGCCACCATTGGTGGTGAAGTAAATCTCCGCGCCCGGAACGTCGGTTGTCAGGAACACTTGAAAAGCCCCATTGTAAAACCCTCGTTCGTTGCTGAAGTGGGGCGGCGGCAGGATGCCGAGGAGGGTGCTGGCCCCGTTGGCGGCGCCTGGCGTGGGAACGGCGAAATATTTCAACGCGCCTGTTCCGTCATGCCCGTATGAATAATTCACCCGCTGCTCCGGAAACTCGTCCCAGACGCTCACGCCCGACCGGGGGCTGCCGCCATCAAAGAGCCCAAGGTGCTCACCCGCTCCGGACAGCAGAAAATTCGTGTGCAGGCTTTTCCCCGCCACCCGCCGGTCCTTGCCTGAAGCGAAGACCACGAGGCGCTGGCTGGCGCCAATGGTGACATCCGGAAAAATCCACTTCCCCGGCTCGGATCGTGAATCGGTCAGGCTCCACCCATTGATGTTGACCTCGGTCACCCCAAAGTTTTCGAGTTCAATCCAATCAACGGCCTCGCCATCTTCATCGCGGAGGCCCGTTTCGTTCGCCGCGTTGATTTCGCTGACGCGAATTTTTGGGAGGGGCAGCCCCGGATCCACCGTGCAAGTCCAGTTCCCCCCTGGAAACGCGTTCTCATTTTCTGAGAGGTCCTTGATCCCTGCGCCTTCGGCGAACTGGATTGCGGCGGCCCCCGGGACGGCGGGTTGGAACTGGAATAGATAGGGGCCCGCTGCGGCCCCCGTCACGTTGGTGGCAGCCACGCCGTTGATCAGCAAGTCGGCCGCGTCCACCCCGCTCACCGGTTCGGTGAAGGTGACCTCGAGTTGTGAGAGCATGCGGACCGTCGCGCCCGGAACCGGAGCCACCGTTGCCAGCGCTGGCGGCGTCACTTCCGCGCGGACGATGAGCGCCGCCGAGCGGGTGTTGGTCGCGCCCTTCGGATTGGTGATCACGCAACTGAAACTGGAGCCTGAATCCTGCAACCGCGGCGCAGTCAGGATCAAGGTTCCGCTCTGCTCGATGGGCAGGGGCACCCCGTCGCGCATCCATTGGAACGCCAGCGGTTCCAGGCCCACGGCGGCGACGGAAAACCGCGCTTCCTGCCCCTCATACACCGTTGCGTCGGCAGGCTGTGTCCGGATGGTCGGTGGATCTTGTGACAACTGGAATGCCTCCAGACGGCTCCCAGGGATCGGGCGTTCCAAAACTCCGCTGGGCAATTGCCATCCCACCGCGAGGCAATCGCCCCCGCCACCCTCCTTGTGCAGGGCCTCAATGTAGTATTTCCGGCCCGCCACCAAGGGGATCGCCGCCGATTTTTGGGCAAGATTGTTCCCGTCGCGCGGCTCCTCCCAGACCCGCGAATTTGTCCAAGTCAACACCCGCGCGACCAATCGCCTGCTGCCCGGATTCTCGTCGGTGCTCAGCCACAATTCGCAATTGTCATCCCCTGCGATCCAAAAACGGTAATTCCCGGTGGTTGGGGCCTTCACATACCCGCGCATCCGTGTCCCGTAATTCTCATCAAAGGAACTGGGGGCCTCAAAAAGTGTCGGAAAGGTCCGCCCGCTTGGGGCGTTTGGAAACGCGGGCGCGCTGGTCAGGTCGCTGACCGTGGATCCCGGCAGGCCCAGCCAAAATTCGCGGAGAATCGATTGGGCTTGGGAAACGGAGAGGGAGGCGACCAAGGCCATCAACTGGCTCGCCCCCAACAGCGCCTTTTGCGCGGCAAAACAACGGAACACGGGCCCAATGTAGCAACTTGGGCGCCTGGCGGGCGAGATTATTGCGCATGATGGCCTGTATCGTGTAATGCTGGCGGAGTTGGGGCTGTTTCGGCATGATGCGGCGAATATGATTCGCTCTTTTGCCATTCTTGTGGCGGCCTTCCTCTCCTGCAACCTCGCCGCACAATCTGATGATATGCCTCGCAATCAAACCGCCCAGTCGGCCGAACTGGCCTACACGAAATCCGTCACCCTTCGTTACCTGCTTTTCCTTCCAAAGGGGCATGAGCAGGACAAATCCAAAAAATGGCCCCTCATGGTCTTCCTTCACGGCGCCGGCGAACGCGGAACCAACCTGAACAGGGTCGCCGTCCACGGGCCTCCCAAAATCGTGGCAAACCGGCCGGATTTCCCGTGCATTCTAATTTCCCCCCAATGCCCGAGCGGGGAGGTTTGGCAAAAAGAGGCCATCATGGCTTTGGTCGACGACGCGATCAAAAAATACAACGCCGACACAAATCGAATTTACCTCACGGGCCTGAGCATGGGCGGCTTCGGCAGTTGGTCGTTGGCCGCGGCGTATCCCGACCGGTTCGCGGCGGTGGCTCCAATCTGTGGTGGCGGCAATGTGCTCGATGTCCTCCTGCCCACTCGCGGAAAGGAAGCCGCCCTGAAATCGCTCCCCATTTGGGCGTTTCATGGCGCAAAAGATTCCGTCGTCAAACTGGAGGAGTCCGAGCGGATGGTTGACGCGTTCAAGCGCGCAGGAAACGCGGGGATCAAGCTGACGGTTTACCCCGAAGCGCAGCATGATTCATGGACGGAAACTTACAACAATGAGGAGCTTTTCACCTGGTTCTTCCAGCAATCCCGCGCCAAGAAACAATGATCGGGAACGTTTCTTCGCCTTGAAAATGGAAAAGCCTGCGCGGGTCGCAGGCTTTTCCGTGGACTGCGCGGTTTGACCGAACCGTCAAAAACCCTTTGGTTCCCGAGCCTGGACCTTCCGGTTGACCTTCTTGGTTCGCTTGGCGTCCGACTCCGCCTGGACCATTTCCGCCTCGCGGATGCCCGGAAGCGAGGTGCGCTCCTGCGAGGCCACAAATGCCGCCTGTTCCGGCGATTCGAGCACGGTCGCTTTCATCAGAATGATCAGCTCGGTGCGCGAGGCGTTTTGCGCCGTGGACCGAAAAAGGGCTCCGAGGCCTGGGATGTCCTTGAGGAAAGGAACACCCTTTTTCTCTTTGCTGTGCGATTCCGTGATGAATCCACCCATCATGATCAGGTCGCCGTTCCGCACCGTCAGCGTGGAATTCGCCATGCGGCTGTCCACCAGCGGGTACGGGTTGTTCTCCACGGTGATGTCCCCTTTATAGCTGTCAAACTGCTGCGAGAGTTCCATCACCACAAAGCCATCGGGCGTGATGAACGGGGTCACGAACAACGTCAACCCGATTGTCCTCTCCTGCACCGTTGACCGTGTGGACAACGAGGTGCCATACGAATAATCCGAGAATCCCGTCACGTACGGCCTGGTTTCGCCGACGAAAATGTCCCCGGGGATCGCATGCGACGTCTGGATGCGTGGGCGGGAAATCACGTTCGCCTTGCGGTCGGTCGCCACCGCCTGAATCGCGACATCGAACGAGCTCCCGATCTTGCCAAAATAACTGAACCCGTTGGGCGCTCCGGCGGGAAAATTCGTCAGGCTTCCAAAAAGCGGTGGCCCGCTGTCCGGCTTGCTCGCGCCCGCCCCTTGGAAGGCCGGCGTGAACTGCTTCGCCCGTTGCGCCGCGGTGACACCATAGTTGAGGGTGTCCCCAAGGCTCACCTCCAGAATCACCGCCTCGATCAGGACCTGCGCCAGCAGCACATCCACTTTCGCGACAATATTCGTGATCATCTCCATGTCGCGTTTGTTCGCGAAGATCAAAAGGGTGTTCGAACGTTCGTCCGGGACGATGTTCGCGTTCTCGAGGACTTTTTCCTCGTCCGGGGCGGATGCCTTGCTGACGATGCTGTTCAACCGGGCCTGAAAGGAATTTTGCGCCGCCGCCGCGGAAGGTTGGGCCACCTGCTGGGGAAACACGGATTTTTCCATAAGGCTCAGTTGCTCCGCCGAACCCTGCTGCTGCGGGTAAATGGAGCCGCCGCTGAACCCCCCGCTGTAGCCACCATACCCCCCGCCTCCGTAGCCTCCGCCCCCGTACCCACCGCGGTTGAAGCCGGAACTGCCCATGCCGCCCATCCCGCCCATGCCCCGTCCGCCACGGTTCATCATGGAGCTGCCGCTCATCCCCGAGGATCGTCCGCCGACCCCGGTGGCGCCAAATCCGCCGCCTCCGCTCCCCCCCCCTCCGGAAATCAGCGCATTCATCGTCGCGAAAATGTCCGTCACTTTCCCGTATCGAATCGGGATCACCTCCAACTTGAAATCCTTCTCAGGGATGACGTCGATTTTCTCGATCAGTTCCAGCATCCGCTTGATGTTGGAGGAGTAATCTCGCAGCACGAGCGTCTGGTTGCTGTCGATCGGCGTCACTGCCGAGGGGCTCTTGCTGAACGCCGTGATCACCTGCGCCACCTCGCTGGGCTTCGCCGTTTTAAGCGTCACAACCTTGGTCACGAATTGCTCGGACTCCGGCAGGTCCGCTGCCTTGCTGATGTCAATGGCCGCGCCTTCCTTTTCCGCCTGCGCGGCGGGCACCGCTTTGACGAATAGTTCCCCTTGGTTGAGCATGACAATCCCGTTCAAGGCCAGGACGCTGTCCAAAGCTTGGATCGCCTGCTTTCGCGTCATCGGTGTGGCGGAGTGGATGGTGATGCCCTGAGCGGGCAACGCATAAGGGCGAAGAATGGTTCGTTGGGAATACTCTTGGTATGCCTCAAATACCTGCTCCAGCGTCGCTCCCTTGAAATCAAGGCCACCTTCGGGCAGGGAGGTGTCGTCCGCCTTCGTGGCTGCGCCGCCCGGCCCGGGGACAATCACCGGTTGGGCCGCCACTGTCCCAGGTGCGGGAAGAGTCGGGGCTGGCAGGGTCGGAAACGACGGGAATGCCGGCGCGGGTCCCACTTGGCCCGCCACGCCGGCGGGCGCCGCAGTCGGGCCCACGGCCGCATTGGGGGCTGGAAGCGGAAGGGCAACAGCCGCGCCAGGAGCCTGCAATGGAATGGCTCCATTTGCGTTGACGCCAATCGCAGGCTGCGCTTTTGGCAGATTCGTGTGGGTGACGACGGCTGGAGCCAAACTGCCAGGCAAGGCCGTCGGCGTGGCCACATCAGGACGAAAGACATTGGTGTTGCCGCTCAACAGTTGCCGGCGGACCGCGGCGGGCGAATTTGTGGATTCGGCCGGGTTGGTTTGGCCGTGTGTGTCGCCCATCAGGGCGGCCACGATCGGAATCAGCATTCGCAACGGTTTCATAACTTAAATTCTTGGAAGCTTGGACGCATTGGTCGCAGTTGTTTTGGCCCCGGGCGCCGCGGCCTTCGAGGATCCAGGGTTGGCGTTGGTGGTCCCGGATTTCCCACCTGCCGAAGGTGGAGCGGCCTTGGCTGGCGCCGCTGCGGCTGGCTTCGCGGCCGCCCCGGTGGTGGGCCGAATGGCCGGAGCTTTCTTCTGGTAACTTGCCACAAACAGGATATTCCCGCTCAATTTTGTTCCCGTGCTGTCCGGGCGGAGGTTCATGTCCTGGACGCGGATCATCGAATTGCCGGACGCCAATCCGACAAGAAAATCCACCAATTCTTTGTTTCCGGTGACAAAATCAATCGACAGGCCTTGATCCTCGAAAAACTGGTTCGTCCGCCCGCTTGCCGTCCGCACGCCGGGTGCGTACCGGCTGACTTGGACATTTGCGACCCGGGCTTGGTTGTCCACGATTCGCTGCAGTTGGAGCTCCTCCGAGAGCACCTCGGATCCCGATGACTTGAGCTGTTTCTCCAGTTTCTCGTAAGTGGGAGATTTCGCGATCTCCTCCTGGTAACGCGTGTGGGTGCGCCGTGCCTTGTTCAGTTCCGCCTTGAATTCGCCCCATTGCCCGAACAACGGCCGGACAAAAATGAAATTCAGCGCCACGAAACAAAGGAACAGGACAATGACCAAGACGCGCCGTTCCTGTGGCCTCAAGTTGAGTTGATCCAGAGGGTTGGTCATTGGATCTCCTGCCGGTTCAGGTCGCAGGTGAACGCCCAGTTCAGTGAGGTTCCACCGGGGCGCGCCGACGAAGTTGGCGGCGAAACGCTCCGGAACAGCAGTTGGCCGTCCTGCGTCGCGTTGCGCATCAGGTCATTGTAATCAGCCAGCGCTTTCGCGTTCTCGGCCGTGCCGCGCAGTTCCAAAGACTGGCCCCGGCCAAAGACCATTGAATTGAGGGTCAGCTCCGTGGGCAAATTGTCCGACGCGGTTTTCCAGCAATCCAACGCGGCGTATTTCAAGGACTGCTGGTCCTGCAGGATCTGCACCCTTTCCTTCATTCGCAGCGTGTTCGTGTAGGTCTGCGCAATCCCCGCAATCTGCCGTTCGGCGCCGAGCTTCTGCACCCGCAGCCATTGCACCGCCAGAAAGTAAGCCAGCACAACGCAAAGATAGACTCCCACCACCGCCAGCAAGCCGCGCATCCAGAGCCGATCCACGAATTGTTGCCGGTACCGCGCGGCGAACTCGGCCGGCAGCAAATTCGCCGCCTGCGTCCCGCGGATCGCCCGGGCCGCCGCGAAATGGGCCAGTTTGTCGGCCGGCATTTGTTCCGAAACCTCCACCGGCCCCTCGGCCCAATCCTGAAAAAGCGACGCCCAAACCGCGCCGGTTCCGTCCGGCGCCGTCACTCGCCAGCGGAGGGGGAAATTCAGCCAGCCCTCCATTTCCCCGGCCCACGCCGTCTTGAGCAATTGCTGCTTGAGGAGCTCCCCGCGGTCCCCGCTCGCAGGCAGGTGCGCCGTCTGCAGATTCCGCAGCGTCCCTGTCGCCCACCAGGCTGCCAGGCAAAACTCCCGCCCCTCCTCGGTCCATGGATAAATCCAGACACCGTCCGATTCGGGAGGTTCGGAAACCAGTTGATAAACATGCGGCAATTCCAGCCGATCCGGTTGAAATCCATTTTCCTCCAGCGCCCCAATGCGCTTCTCGACTTGGTCCCGGTCGACAATGATCACGATCGCCGTGACGTTGTTGATCTCCCGGCTTGGAACAATCTCAAAACTCCAAATCACCTGCGCGCTAGGGATCGGCGACAGTTTTTCCAACTGGAATTCCAGCATGGATGCGATCTCGGCCGGATCCGCTTGGGGAAGCTGCACCACCCGCAGGAACACATGCTCAGCCGGCAGCCACGCGATGTTGACGCTCGGCTGCCAGAGATTCTTCCAATTCTTCCCCGCGACCTTGGAGGGCAGGGGTTGGTTGCCCCCTGCCGCGAGGGTCGCTTCGAGCTTTGGCTTGTTCCCTTCCTCGGAAAAGCGCCACAAATGCCTCCCGAGCAAATTTGCATCGAGCACGTTGCACGTGTCTGGACGTTTGCCCTTTTTCACGCGATTTCAGCCTTCGCGTCGCCTGTCAACCCAAGGTGCTCCTCGGTTTGCGTGACCCGCAACACTTCTTCGATGGTCGTTTGCCCGGCGCGGACCTTGTTCCATCCGTCCGTCCGCAGGGTGCGCATCCCGCTTTCCATGGCCCGCTGCGCGATGGTCGACGCGGGGGACCGGTTCAGGATCAGGGGACGGATGGCCTCATTGAGGATCAGCAACTCGTAGATGCCCATTCGCCCTTGGTATCCAAGCTGTCGGCATGCCTCGCACCCCGCCCCTTTCCAGAACTTTGCCGTGTCGATTTCGTCCTCGGGGAAACCGACTTTGCGCAGGAAACTTTTCTCCACTTTTTGCTCCACTTTGCAATGGGAGCAGATCGTCCGGACGAGCCGCTGGGCCAGCACGGCCTCGACGGACGACGCGACCAAGAACGGCTCGATTCCCATGTCAATCAACCGCGTGAAGGCGCTGGGGGCGTCATTGGTGTGGAGGGTGCTGAAGACCAAATGTCCGGTCAACGCCGCCCGGATGGCTATCTCCGCCGTTTCCAAATCCCGGATTTCCCCAACCATGATCACGTTGGGATCCTGCCGCAGGATGTGCCGCAGGCCCATCGCGAAGGTCAGGCCAATGTCGGACCGCACCGCGATTTGGTTGATTCCTTTGAGCTCATACTCCACCGGTTCCTCGATCGTGATGATCCGTTTGTGCACCGAATTGATCGTGCTCAAAAATGCGTAGAGCGACGTCGATTTTCCCGATCCTGTCGGGCCGGTCACCAGCAGGATTCCGTGCGGCTTCAGGATGATTTCACGCAGCGCGTTTTCTTCCGCCGGGGCGAATCCAAGCTTCTCGAGGCTCAGGAAAATCTTTCCACGCGTCAACAACCGCAGCGAAACGCTCTCGCCGTACACGGTCGGAACGGTGGAGACGCGGATGTCAATTTCCTCGCCCTTGATCCTCACATTGATGCGTCCGTCCTGCGGCAGCCGCTTTTCGGCAATGTTCATCCCGGACATCACCTTGATCCGCGAAATCAGGGCCGCCTGGTACCGCTTGAGCTGCGGCGGCATTGGCGTCTGGTGCAGGATGCCGTCAATCCGGTAACGGATTCGAAGCTCGTCCTCCGCGGGCTCGAAATGAATGTCCGTCGCCCGATCCTTGAATGCCTCCCAGATCACTTGGTTGACAAACTTGATGACGCTGGCCTCCTGGTCGCCCTCCGTGATTTCCTTGTCCTCGCCGACGACCAGGTCAATCGGCTCGTCCTCCGCCATTGAATCCAGTGTTTCCGCCCCCACCCCATAATACTTCTTCAACGCCTTTTCGATCTCGGGGCGCGGGGCCAACGCGAACTCAACCGCGCATTGGGCGTCGAACTGCACCGCGTTCAACAGCGCGGTGTCAAACGGGTTGCTCACCGCCACCTGCAACGTCTCATTCTCAACCTGAATCGGGAGGACGCCGTATTGGAAAGCCACTTTGGTCGAGATCTTTTTCTGCGCGTCCGCCGTCACGGCAAGTTTTGGCAGGTCCAAATAAGCCCAGCCCAGGGTCGCCGCGAGCCGCTGGAGGAACACTTCCTCGGTGATCCCCGCCTCTCTGCTGAAAAATCCGAACAACGATTCCGTGGATCCCCCTTCGACCGCTGTCCGCCAGGCTTTGGACCAGTTTAAAAACTGGTCCCCGCTGGCCAATCCTGCCTCGCCCAGGATGCTCTTGATCGACTTCAAACCCATTTTTCTCTGCGTGTTACGACGTTAAACAACTGGTGTTGCGGAAAGTTGCGGCCGATTTTGGCCCCCGCCCCCGTTGCGACCGCGAGAGTGTCAGCAAATTTTGAATTCGTCCATCTTGGGGCCCGGGAATATCAGCTCTCCGAATCTTCGCTCAGGGGCCCACTTCGCCGCCTTGATCGACTGGCTTCGCCTTAGATTGATTCAGGAGCCGCTCGTGGATTCCCCCAAATCCGCCGTTGCTGAAAACGGTCACCACATCCCCTCCCGTTGCCTCCTTGGTGACATGGGCCACGATTTCGTCGACTGTGGCCAAGTAGGCAGCCGACCTTCCGCCGTCGCCAATTTCTCTCATCAACCGGACCGGGTCGAGTCGATCCTCTGGTTTAAGTAATTCCAGCCTGGCCACTTGAGAAACCACCACCGCATCCGCCAAAGCCAGGGCCTCAGCCAGTTCTCTCTGGAAAACATTGCGCCGCGTGGTGTTGGTGCGGGGTTCAAAGATCGCCCAAAGCCGCCGCCCGGGATACCGCACCCGAAGCGCCCGAAGTGTTTCCCGGATCGCGGTCGGATGGTGGCCAAAATCGTCAATCACCGTGATTCCGCCAGCGCTTCCTCTCTCTTCCATCCTGCGTTTGATGCCCGCAAAACTCAGGAACGCTTGCCGAATCTTGTCGGGTTCCACCTTGCAATGCAGGGCGCACGCGGCCACCGCGAGCGCATTCCTCAAATTCAATTCACCCACCAGTGGAATCTCAAATGCCTCTCCTGCGACCTCAAACCGGGACCGGTCGCGTTCCAATTGAACCCGCTCCGCGCGCCGGTCATTCTTGGCCCCCAAGCCAAACCGTGAAATTGGGCAGTGCCTGACTGAAAGCAATCCCCCGATACTTTCATCGTCACCATTCACAAGCAAAAGTCCGGTGCGCGGAATAAGGTTGATCAACCGTTTGAACGATTCCTGAATTGCGGTGAGGCTCGGAAAAATGTCCGCGTGGTCAAACTCAATGTTGTTGATGATCGCGACCTCCGGCAAATAATGCACAAACTTGCTTCGTTTGTCGAAAAACGCCGTGTCGTACTCATCGCCCTCAATGATGAACCAGTCGCTGTCGGTGAACCGGGCTCCCTGTTTCAAATTGGTTGGAATTCCACCAATCAGGTAACTCGGGTCCCTTCCTGCAACCTCGAACACCCACGTGAGCAACGAGGTGGTCGTCGTCTTGCCGTGGGTTCCAGTTACGACCAACGAACGTTTCCCGCGGATGAAGAATTCCTTGAGCAATTCGGGCAGTGAACAATAGCGCAGCTTCTCGTCCAAAACCATCTCCGCCTCTGGGTTTCCCCGGCTGATCGCATTTCCAATGACGACCAAATCCGGTTTGCGCGCCAGATTTGCCTCCGAAAATCCTCCCATCACCTCGATGCCGCGCTCGGCCAGGAAGGTTGACATGGGAGGGTACGCATTCGCGTCCGATCCGCTGACCTTGAAGCCTTTCTCAAGCAGCGCCACAGCGGCCGACGCCATGGCTGTGCCGCAAATCCCCACAAAATGGACGGACCGAATTCCCGAAAGCATGGGACAAACTGTAAACGCTGCTGGGCCGTGTGGCCAAAAAAAAGCCGTTGGGGATGCGGGCGGGTGCGGGGGCTTAATTCCTGTTCTGCCGTTTCAGCCTGCCGTTCAGGTAATCCTCCTGAAAGCGGACAAAATCCCGTTTCATCTTCGAGAACTTCGCCGTGGTTGGCAGAAAATAAACGGCCCACGCCGGTCGGGGGTTCATTTTGTCGAACGCTTCATAAAATGGGATCACCCCTTCGATGAAACACCCCGCGTTCAGGGAAATAAAAAGCCCCTCTTTGTAGGTTTCCTCCCACTCCTTCTCGGTGATCAATTCATTGATCGGTTGTGGCTTTGCCCCCTCCTTGTCCATGAGCGAATCTTTGTATTTGTCGAAATGCCCAAGGGTATGGTGGGCCATTTTGATCCCCACAACGATCCCGACTATCGAGTTGAAGTTGCTTTGCTGCTCATTCAGCATGTCTTCCGTCCAATACTTCGCGTTCTCATCATCCGGCAGCGGCTTGAGTTCCTTTTCCCCCGACTCCGCCGCGAGCTGGACGACATACTTCTGGAAGTAGCCTTTTTGGATCTTGTCGATCGCCTTGGCGTGGGCCACATGATTGACCAAATCAATGAATCCGGCGGAAATCCAGACACCCCGCAATGGCTTTCCGCCCCCGTCTCCATCCGGGTAAAACATCATGCGCGCGAACGGCGTCATGTCCACGTCCATTGAAATCGGCTGCGCGCTGATCACGTCCTTCTGTGCCGGCTCCAATTGCTCATACAATGACCGGCCCAGCTTCATCATGGCCGAATAGCCAGTTTTGTACGTCAGGCCGTCCGGGCTGTTCGGTTGCGCCCACAATGATGGAACGGACACCGCCAAAACGGCCAGTGTTAATAGGATTCCGCGCACTTTCATTAGATTTTATCGCCGAGCGTGTGAAAAACTTGAGATGCTCGCCCGGAATGGCTGCCACCCTAAACAAATCCGTCCGCGTGTCAACGGTGCGAATCGCAGGGAAAAACTGGTGGATGAACCCCTCCAGCGCCGCACAACGTTAAAACTTTCCACTTCACCCCGTTGAGCTTTACTCCCGTCATGAAATATCGCCGCTTTGGCCGCACCGAGCTTCGGATGCCTGTTTTCACCTGCGGTGGGATGCGCTTCCAGCATAAATGGCAGGATGTCCCTCTCGCGGAAATTCCTCCGGACAATCAAAAAAACCTCGAAGCCACCATTTTGCGGGCAGTTGAACTGGGCATAAACCACATCGAAACCGCTCGTGGTTACGGCACGTCTGAAATGCAGCTCGGCCGCATTTTGCCTCGGCTTCCGCGCCAGGAACTGATCGTCCAGACTAAAATTGCCCCAACCCCGGACGCCCGTGATTTCCGGAGAACCTTCGACGTCTCGCTGAAAAATCTCGGGCTTGAGCATGTGGACCTCCTTTCCCTCCACGGCATCAATCACCGGGGCCATCTGCACGATTCCTTGAAAAAAGGGGGCTGCCTGGAGGAGGCCCGGCGGCTTCAGAAAGAAGGGCGCTGCCGATTTGTCGGTTTCTCCACTCACGCCACCACCGACATCA
>CAZSXX010000046.1:0-8597 GCA_964611245.1 uncultured Verrucomicrobiota bacterium
ATCGAATGACCGTTGGCCGTCAGGTCGCGCAGCACGCTCAACCGGGCGACATCGTCGTCGGAATAGAGGCGGCGGTTGGTTCCGGTGCGCACCGGGGTCACCACGTTGTAGCGCTTCTCCCAAATCCGGATGACGTGGGCCGACAGCCCGGTGCGCGCGGCGACCGCTCGAATGGCCAAATGTGCAGTTTCTTCCATACTCAACAAAAATGAGACAGAACCACGTTATGGCGATGTCTCTTTTATTTCAAGATTTTATCACGAAAAATTTCAAACAAAGATTTGACAACTCGAAAAAGTTTCCACAAACTATAGACAATGAAACCGAGCCAGATCGTTCTTCGGGTCTTGTTTGATCCATCTGCGGCATTCGTTTTGGACCTGTGCCGCGCTGTGCCGTGCGCCCAAGCGCCCCTGCCCGGCGGGCCACGCCCCCGCGTTGCGCCGCGGCCCCTGCGATCCAAAAGCAAACGATTCACACCATGAAAGATAACAAAGCCATCGTCATCGGAGCCGGGCCTGGCGGATTGGCCTCGGCCATCCTTCTCGCCACCGCCGGTGTCCGGGTCAAAGTGATCGAACGCCTTCCGCTGGCCGGCGGGCGCACCTCCCGCATCGAGGCCCAAGGCTATCGCTTTGACCTTGGGCCCACCTTTTTCCTCTATCCGCGCGTCCTCGAGGAGATATTCCAGTTCGCCGGCGCCTCCCTCCGGGAGGAAGTCCCGATGGTCCGGTTGGACCCCCAATACCGGATCGTGTTCGGCGCGGGCGGCCAGATCGATTGCACCTCGGACATCTCCCGGATGGAGCAGGCCATCCACGCCTTGGCCCCCGCGGACGCGCCCGGTTTCCGGCGGTTCCTCGCCGAGAACCGCACCAAGCTCGCGTTGATGGAGCCGTGCCTGGAGACCGCCTTCCACAATTGGCGGGACCTCCTCCAGATGCGCCTGCTCAAAATGCTGCCGGTCCTCCGGCCCCACCAATCCGTGGACACCTACCTCAAGCGGTTCTTCACGGATGACCGGGTGCGCCTGGCCTTTTGTTTCCAGTCCAAGTATCTCGGCATGTCCCCGTTCCGCTGCCCCAGCCTGTTCAGCATCCTGAGCTTCCTGGAGTACGAGCATGGGGTCTGGCATCCGATGGGCGGATGCGCCTCGGTGACCGAGGGAATGGCGCGCCTGGCGCGGAGGCTGGGCGTGGAAATTTGCCTCAACGAGCCGGTTGAGGAGATCCTTTTCGCCGGAAGGCGAGCCAAGGGGGTGCGGACCGCGAACGGCGTTCACCACGCGGACGCCGTGGTGGTGAACGCCGATTTCGCGAGGGCCATGGAGCGGCTGGTGCCCAACCACCTGCGCCGCCGCTGGACCGACGAGAAACTGGCCCGCAAAAAATACTCCTGCTCCACCTTCATGATGTACCTCGGCGTCGAAGGCTCGTTCGACCTGCCGCACCACACGGTCCACATCTCCGGCGATTACCGCCGGAACTTGGAGGACATCGAAGAGCGCCACATCCTGAGCGAAGATCCCAGCGTCTATATCCAGAACGCCAGCGTGACGGACCCGACCATGGCCCCGCGCGGGCACAGCGCCCTCTACATTCTCGCGCCCGTCACCCACCTGCATTCCAATGTCGATTGGGCCAAGGAAAAAAACGCCTTCCGTGAACGGGTCCTCCGCCAAGTCGCCAAGGCTGGCTTTGGGGATTTGGAGGGGCGCATCCGCTACGAGCGGATCATCACCCCGGTCGATTGGGACACGCGCTACGAGGTCTATCGCGGCGCGACTTTCAACCTCGCCCACACGCTGGGGCAAATGCTCCACCTGCGCCCCCACAACCGCTTCGAGGACCTTGACGGCATGTATTTGGTGGGCGGCGGCACGCATCCGGGAAGCGGACTTCCCGTGATTTTTGAAAGCGCGCGCATCAGCTCGCGCCTGTTGCTTGAGGATTTGAACATTCCGGTCACTTGGCCGGCTACGCCGCAGGATCCGGCGCCGAAACCCTGCTTTGCCTGACATGCCATTCCTCGTCTCCATGCCCAACGTTACGCCTCCGCATGCCATGCGGCTTGACGTCGGCGAGTCCGCGCAGGCGGAATGGGCGGGCGTCGGGCTGCGGCGGCGGGCCGCTTGGCTGGCCCGCGTGCGGAGCCTCCTCGCGGCGGAGGGTGAGGCGCTTGCCTTGGCCTCCTCGCAATCCCGCGGCCGGCCCACGGCGGAAGCCTTGGTCGCCGAGGTGAATCCCCTGGCGGAGGCCTGCCGCTTTTTGGAATCCAACCTGCCGCGACTGCTAGCCTCCCGCAAGCTGGGCCGTCGCGGCCTTCCTCTCTGGCTGGCCGGGGTTGATTCAGAAGTGCGGCGGGAGCCCCACGGGATTGTCCTCGTGATCGGCCCCTCCAATTATCCCTTGTTCCTGCCCGGCGTCCAAGCCCTCCAAGCCTTGGCCGCGGGCAATGCCGTCTGGTGGAAGCCCGGCGCGGGTGGAAAAGCCGCCGCCGAATCCTTTGTGAACCTTCTGGTCCGCGCGGGGCTCGATTCCCGCTTGGCCCAAGTCCTGCCCGATTCCGCCGCCGCCGGCCAAGCCGCCATCGAGCGACGCCCGGACAAAATTGTGTTCACGGGCAGCGCCGCCACCGGCCAGTCAATCCTCCAGGAAGCCGCCCGCCGTTTCATCCCCGCCACCGTCGAGTTGAGCGGCAGCGACGCCGCCATTGTGTGCGGGGACGCCGACCTCGACCTGGCCGCGCGGGCCCTCGCGTTCGGCCTGGACCTCAACGGCGGCATGACCTGCATGGCCCCCAAGCGCGTGTTTGTGCGGCGGTCACGCGCCGTGGAATTGGCGGAGCGCCTGCGCATCCTCTTGGCCGGGTTCGGGTCCACGCACCCGAGCCTGCTGGCCGAAACGTCCCGCTTCTGGAAAGGGTGCATCGACGACGCCGCCAACCTTGGCGCCAAAAAAATCACCGGCGGCTGGACCCCGGACGGCCGCATTGTTCCGCCCGTGGTCCTGGCGGACGTGCCCGCTTGCGCGCGCATCCTTCATGAGGACCTCTTCGGCGGCATTCTCTCGCTCGTCCCCGTGGACTCCGATGCGGAGGCCGTCGCGGCCGCGAACTCGAGCGAATTCGCCTTGGGCGCCAGCGTGTTCTCCCGGGAAGAGCGCCGCGCCCGCGCCCTGGCGGGCCAAATCAACGCCGGCCTGGTCGCCATCAACGACCTCATCGTCCCCACCGCCGACCCTCGCATCCCCTTTGGCGGGCGTGGGCGCAGTGGGTTTGGCGTGACGCGCGGCGCCGAAGGCTTGCTCGAAATGACCCGCATCAAAGTGGTCCAGGTCAACCGGAGCCATCGCCGCCCGGCCTTTGCGCCCGCGCAACCGGGCGACCAATCCCTGTTCGCCGCGTTCCTGCGGCTCTCCCACGCGCGCGGCATGGGCCGCCTGCGCGCCCTGCCCGAATTGTTCAAGGCCCTGAAGCGAAGGAAAAAATCATGAATGAATCCAATCGAATCGGCGTGGTTGGCGGCGGCCTCGGTGGGCTGGCCGCCGCCTGCACCCTGGCCGCGCGCGGCCACCGCGTCGTCCTGTTTGAGCGCAACAAAACCATCGGCGGCAAGGCGGTCCAGCTCGCCCAGGATGGCTTCCGCTTTGACATGGGCCCCACCATCGTCACGCTCCCGTCCGTCCTCCGCAAAATCTTCGCCGAGGCCGGGCGGGACCTCGAGGATTACGCCCCAATGATCCGCCTGGACCCCCAGTGGCGCTGTTTCTTTTCCGACCACACCTCCCTGGACCTCCTCCAGGACGTGGAAAAAATGAGCCGCCTGCTCGACCTTTTCGCCCCCGGCAAGGATTCGGGCGATGGCTACCGCCGCTTCATCCAGGACAGCGCCCGCCTCGATGAAATCTCCCAGCGGCATTTTTTCTACAAGCCCATCGGCGGCCTCCGCGACATGGTGGACCTGAAAGCGTCCTTCCAGCCCAAGCTGCTGGGCGATGTCCTCTCCATGCGCATGGGCCAGACCGTGGCGGGCGCCGTCCGCTCGTTCAACCGCGACCCCCGCGTGGCCCAAATGATCGACCACTTCACCCAGTATGTCGGCTCTTCGCCCGCGGGCTCTCCCGCCATCCTTTGCGGCATCGCCCACATGCAAACCAGCGAGGGCATCTGGTATCCGGTCGGCGGCACCCGCGCGATCCCCATGGCCCTGGAGCGGCTCGCGGAGGAGTTGGGCGTGGAGATTCGGTGCGACGCGGGCATCCAGAAAATCATCGAGCGGGATGGCCGGGTGCGTGGCGTGCGCTGCACCAATGGCGAATCCGTCGAGCTGGCGGCGGTCATCTCGAACTGCGACTCCGTGCTCACGCACCGCGACCTGCTCGACGGGCCGGCGACAAAGGCCTTCGAGGGGCGGCGACGTTATGAGGCGGCCTGCTCCGGCGTGGTCCTCTACCTGGGCCTCAACCGGCGGTATGACCATCTCGCGCACCACAACTTTGTCTTCAGCCGCGATCCCCGCGAGGAGTTCGATTTCATTTACAAGAAGGGCGACCCCGCACCCGACCCCACCTGTTACCTTGCCGCCACGACCTGCTCCGAGCCATCCACCGCCCCGCGCGGCGGCGAAGCCCTCTACGTCCTGGTCCACGCGCCGTACCTCCGCCCGCATCACAATTGGCAGGCCCTTCTCCCGGCATACCGCAAAACAATCCTCGAAAAACTCAAGACCACCGGCGGCATGCCCGACATCGAGGACCGCATCGTTTTCGAGCGGACCCTGACGCCGCAGGACATCCTCGACCGCTACAACGTCTGGAAGGGCGCCATCTATGGCCTCGCCAGCCACGGCCGGTTTCTCGGCGCCTTCAAGCCCGGCAACCGCAGCCCTGACCTCCGCGGCCTCTACCTGGCCGGCGGCTCCGCGCATCCCGGCCCCGGCATGCCCATGGCCTTGATGAGCGGATGGATCGCGGCCGACGCCCTCGACCAGGATCAGCCCATGCCCAGGATGGCCCGGGCGGAAATGGCCGCATGACCTCCGCCCGCCCAGCCAGGCCGTCCCCGCTGTTCCTCCGCGCGTTCACGTGGCATGCGCGCCGCAGCATCGCAAAGCGCTTCCACACCCTGCGCGTCTCCAAGCGCGGCTGGCCCTTCGTGCCAACGGCCCAGCCGGTCGTCGCCTTCACCAACCACGCCTCGTGGTGGGACCCCCTCACGGGCCTGGCCCTCAAAGCGGAGTTGTTCCCCGGGCGCACCCTCTTCGCGCCCATGGACCAGGCGATGCTCAGCCGCTATGGCATCTTCAAGAAGCTTGGCTTTTTTGGGGTCGAACAACACACCCGCCGCGGCGCCGCCCAATTCCTCCGCCAAGCCGATGAAATTCTGCGCGAGCCCAACTCCCTGCTGGCCGTCACTCCCCAAGCCCGGTTCGCGGACGTCCGCGAGCGTCCCGCCCGGTTCGCCGGGGGGTTGGGCCACCTCGCCACCCGTGTCAACTCGGCGGTGTTCCTGCCCGCCGCCATCGAATATGTTTTTTGGGAGGAAAGCTGCGCGGAAATCCTCGTCCAGTTCGGCCCGCCCATCAACGTGGTCGCGGTCGATCCCGGCAAGACTGCGGACGAATGGACTCACCTCTTCGAGTCCGCATTGGCTGGCGTGCAGGACACCTTGGCGGGGCAGGCCCGCCGCCGGAACCCGGCGGATTTTCAGGTCATCCTCGGCGGCAGCGCGGGGCAGGGGGGAGTGTACGACGCCTGGCAGGCGCTCAAGGCGTTCTCGCGCGGCGCCGCCTTCTCCAGAAAGCACGGCCAGTTATGATCCTCGACCTCACCACTGTTTTGATGCTCGCCTGCGCCGCCATCCCGTGCGCCCTCTTTTTCCTCAACCTCCTGGTCTATCGCCGTCTCCCGTCCGCCTCCGTGTCGCCGATGGCCCTCAGCGTCCTCATCCCCGCCCGCGACGAGGAGGACAACATCCGCGCCGCCCTCGCTTCCATCCTCGCCAACCGCGGCGTGGATTTTGAGGTCATCGTGATGGACGACCATTCCACGGACAGCACCGCCGCGATCGTCGGCGAATTTGCCCTGCGCGACCCGCGCGTCCTGCTCAAACGGGCCTCCCCACTTCCCCCCGGATGGTGCGGCAAAATGTGGGCTTGCCACCAGTTGGCGCGGCACGCGAGGCATCCCGCCCTCCTTTTCTTGGACGCCGATGTCCGCGTCGCGCCCGACGCGCTTGCCCGGCTGTCGGGCGCATTGGCGAACTCCGAATGCGCCTACCTCAGCGGCATCCCCCGGCAGGAGGTCCACACCTTCAGTGAGCGGCTGCTCATCCCGCTCATCCATTTCGTTCTGTTGGGATTCCTCCCCATGCATTGGATGCGCCGCTCGCGCAACCCGGCGTTGAGCGCCGGCTGCGGCCAGGTCGTCCTGGTGCGCGCCGACGCCTATCGCGCGGTTGGCGGGCATGGGTCCATCCGCGCCACGCTTCATGATGGCATTCTCCTCCCCCGCCGTTTCCGCGGGCTCGGATTCCACACCGGCCTCTTCGACTTGACGGATGCCGCCCTCTGCCGCCTTTATTCATCGAATCGCGGGACCTGGCGCGGCCTCGCCAAAAATGCGAGCGAGGGCCTCGGCGCGCCCCGCACGATTGTGCCCATGTCCCTTTTGCTCGCCGGCGGACAAATCCTTCCGCTTTTGCTGTTCCCGTTCGCCCCCATGGCGGCCGCCTGCGCGATGGCCCTCTCGTTCCTCCCGCGCCTCGTCTCCATCGCCAAATTCAGGCAACCCCTCGGTTCCGCCCTCCTGCATCCTGTCGGCGTGGCGGCCCTCCTCGCCATCCAGTGGTTCGGCTTGGTCCGCCACTTGGCCGGCCGGCCCAGCCAATGGAAAGGCCGCTCCTATCAGGCGGCGAAATCGGCCCGCGGCGCCACTTGGGCCGCCCTTCTCCTCCTCTCGCTCCCCACCCCCGGCCAAGTCACCAACCGGGTCTGCCCCACCGTCACTCTCCTCGACCAATCCGAAATCTCCCACTCCCTTTCCTTTTGCGGGACCAACCTGACCATCCTCGCCATCGCCGACAAAAAGGGCCATGAACAGATGGGCCCATGGATCAAAATCCTGACCCGCGACTTCGCGGACAAAACCACGGTCCTCGGCGTGGCCGACCTTTCCGCCGTGCCCGGTCCCCTGCGTGGCTTCGTGAAACGCCGCCTGCAAAAGGCGCTCGACTACCCGGTGCTTCTCGATTGGGAGTCCGCGCTCGGAAAGCCCCTGGCCGCCGCCCCATTGTTGCCCAACCTCTATCTCATCGACACCAACGGCGCCGTCTTGCTCCACCTCTCCGGCCCGCCCTCCACCAATGCCCTCCAGCAATTGCGCGGGGCGCTCGCCCGCCGAGGCCCATGACCGTCACGCTATTCGGATCGCGTCCACCGGGCAGGCGTCCATCGCCTCCGCCGCCCGCCGTTCCTCCAGCGCATTGGCCGGTTGGCGCCCCACCACCGAAATGCCCCCGGCGCCGGTGAACTTCCTCTTAAAAATCTCCGGCGCGGTCTGGCGGCATAAATCGCAGTCGATGCATTGCTCCTGCACGAAAAATTCCCCGGTCCCCGATGGCTTGCCCACTCCCTTTTCAAACCGGTTCAGCGTTGCTGGCATGGACCCAATGTGGCTTCAATCCCGCCGTTTGCCATCGGCCATCGCCCCGATCATTGCGGCGGGCACGCGCCGTTTTTGCACGGGCGTTTTTCCCGGGACGTGAACGCGTAGGCCCCCGCCGTCAGTCCCACGCACAGCCAGCCAAGGATGTCCCCGTGCCGCGTGTAAAAGGTCAACGCCCGTTTCTGCCCCGCCGCCAGGAGCGGAATCTCCGCCGTCTTGAATCCCGGCCCGTAAATGTCGCCCGCGCCGCCGAAGTGCGTGTCGCGCAGCCGCCCCGCCTCGTCCACCCAGCAGGTCAGCCCGTTGTTCGCGCAGCGCACCAGCGGAATCCGGTTCTCCACCGCCCGGAAGATCGCCGCCGCCGCGTGCTGCCACTGCGCCGCGCTCTCCCCAAACCAACCGTTGTTCGTGAGGTTCAGGAGAAAATCCGTGTCCTCCCGCACATAGGCCCGCGCGAAATGGCCGAACGTGTCCTCAAAACAAATCAGCGGCGCGGCCGTGATTTTCAAGTCGCCCAGTTCAAAGGCCCCCACCTCCGCTCCGCGCGAGAAGCTGTTCTCGCCCACGGGCGTCAAATGCTTCAGGAACGGCAGCCAGTCGATCAACGGCACAAACTCCCCGAACATCACCAGCAGCCGCTTCCGGTAGGCGCCCGCGATTTCCCCGCGCGGGCTCACCGCGAAGGCGCTGTTGTAAAAGGCCAGGTCCCGGCTGCTCGTGGGCACAAAGGTGGGGTCCGCCGAACGCGGCGCCGCGTCATCCGAACCGACCAATGCCCACACTTGGTGGTTCGTCACCAGGTTGATCAGCGCGTTGGCGGTGTTCGTGTCGTACCGCAGCATCGTCGGCACGGCCGCCTCCGGCCAGATTAGGATTTGCGGCCGGGTCTTCAGGGCCAGCTCCGACAGCCGGACCAATTCGTTGAAGCGGGTC
>CAZSXX010000046.1:8607-18796 GCA_964611245.1 uncultured Verrucomicrobiota bacterium
GATGACATTGGCGAGCGCGTCGCCGCTGATCGTGTTCTCGCGGGGGTCGAAAATCAAGGTTTGCGGGATGCTGGGCTGCACCAGCGCCACCTTCACCGTGCGCCCGCTTTTCGGGACCGACGCAATCTGGCCCAATCCAAAAACGAGCGCCGCGAAAATGGCCAGCATCGGCGGCGCGATCTCCAGCGCCCAGGCGCGGTTGGACCGCCGCCGCGTCAGGCTCATCCCGGCGCAAAAAAGCGCCGCCGCAAACCACGCCATCAGGAATGAAACCCCATACACCCCCGTCAGCGAGCTGACCTGGATCAACGGCAGCATCCGGAATTGGCTGGCCCCCAAAAAATTCCACGGGAACCCGCCAAACAAGCGCGCGGCCGCCATTTCCACCGCCACCCACGCGCAGGCGCACAGAACGCTCCAGCCCAGCCGCTGCGCCAGGCTCGTCTCCGTGAAATGGTCCGTCGGCGTCGGGTCAAACAATTCGCCGCGCAAGGGCAGGGGAAAGAACCGCCACGCCAGCCAGCACCAGACGGCCGGGAACACCGCGAGGTAAGCGCTCACCGCCAGCCAGCCCGCGATCGCCCCCGCCGGAAACGGGATGTTCAGCAGCCAATACAGCGAAATCAATTGCTGCGTGAGCCCGGCCAGGTAACCGGTTTTGAATGCCTCCCTGGGCCCCGCCCCCAGCGTGGCCAGCAGCAGCACGGCCGGCGCGATCCACGCGAACCCCGCCACCTCCATTTTCGGCTGGGCCGCCGCCAGCATCGCCCCCGCCCCCACCGCCCAGGGCCAGCGCGCGCGGAGCCACCGTGGTGTCCCGGGGCTTTTCAAGAAATCCTGCGCGGCAGCAGTTGGTCGATCTCCTCGTAGGAATCAACCACCCACGTGGCCCGGCCCAGCTTCTCGCGCGGCAGGGAATTGGTGATCGCGATGACGTCCATGCCCGCCGCGACAGCCGCCTCCACCCCCGGGGCGGAATCCTCGATCACACAGCACGCCTCCGGCGCCACTCCCAGCAGTTCCGCCGTCCGCAAAAAAATGTCCGGCGCCGGCTTCCCCCTCGCGACGTCCGAGGAGCTGACCACCGTCCGGAAATGCCGCCGCAGGTTCTTCATCGCCAGCACCGCGTCGATCACCGGATGCAGCGAGCCCGAGGCCACCGCCATCGGATAGCGGTCGGCCAGCCGCGCCACCAGCTCCGGGAGCGACTCAAAAATTGGCTCCTCCTCCCGCATGATCTTGAGGACCCGGTCCTTTTTCCAGTCGCTCAGGTGCTCCACCGTGAACGGCGGCTGGTGCCGCGCCACAAAATCCTGGATCAACGACAGGTCTGTGCGCCCCAGGTACTCGTCGAAATTGATGCCGTGGTTCTCCGCGTAACCCTTCTCCGCGAAAATCTCGAGGTACGCGCGCTCATGCAGGGGCTCGCTGTCGATGATCACCCCGTCCATGTCAAAAATTACCGCCTGGTGCTGCTTCATGGCCGCGCCATCAATACCGCACTCCGGGCGGCCGTTCAACCAAGTGGAGCAGGTTCCCCTCCGGATCCTCAAAGAAAAGCACGCGCCCCCCGCCGCCCGCCGGCTTGATTTCCTCCGTGAACACAACCCCCCGCGCCTCCAGGTGCGCCCGGCTCCGCTCGATCGTGTCCACCCGCAGGGCCAGGTGCCGCCAGCCGCCGCAGCGGTTGTCCGAAAGCCCGTCCGCCCGCGTGTGCCCGGGATAAATCTCGACCACGAATCCGCCCGGCAGCCGCATGAGGAACGCGGGCGGGTTGTGGTCGTTCGCGAAGATCACTTCCGCTCCCAGCGCGTGCGCGTACCAATCCCGCAGCGCGGTCGTGTCGCGCGCGGCCAGCCCAAGGTGTTCAGCGGCGAAGATCATGGCTTCTTTTTCGTGAAAACGATCACATGCTGCCACGGCAGGTTGGTGAAGGTCGTCGTGTGCTCCAGCGGCAGCGCCGTCATCTCTTTTTTCACCTGCGCCTCGGACATCTTGTGGATTTCCTTGATCGGCACGTTCGGATCCTCCTGGCGGAACTCCACGAACACCAGCCGCCCGGTCCCTGGCTTGAGCGCGCGGGCCATCGCCTCGCCCATTTCGTGGGGGTGGTCAAATTCATGGTACACATCCACCATGATGATCAGGTCCAGCGCGTTGGCGGGCAGCTTCGGGTCGGTGACCGTGCCCAAGGCCTGCACCACATTCGTCACGCCCCGTTTTTTCATGTTCATGGACAGCAGGTCGAGCATCTCCTGCTGGATTTCCACCGCGTAAACTTTTCCTCCGGGCCCGACCTTTTTGGCCATGCGCCACGTCACATACCCCGTGCCCGCGCCAATGTCCGCCGCGTTGTCGCCGGGCTTCAGCCCAAGCAGCTCGATCATCTGGTCGGTCTTCTCCTCCAGCTCCCGCTCCGGCCGCTCCAGCCAGTCCGCCCCCTGGTGCCCCATCACATGCGCGATCTGCCGGCCCATGTAATATTTGGGAATTCCATTTGGATCGGCGGCGGGCCGAAATTCATAGCGCGGCGCCGCAGGCGGCGGCGTGGCGGGCGCGGCTTCCGCGGTTGCCACGGGCGGCGGGACGGCTTGGACGGGCGGCGCGGGCACAACCGTTGTCCGGGGCATCCCGATCAGGCCGAAAAGCAGCGATGCCGCCACCCCGACCCCCACCGCCAAATAAAGCAACGTTTGGTTGGGCATGGTTTATCCTGGGTAACCGAGAAGCTTGCGTTCCTTGATGGCGGCGGCGACCCCCGGCGGGACCATCCCTTCCCAATCCTGGTCCCCCGATTTCATCCTCGCGAGCACGTCGCGCGAAAAGATCGGCAGGCATTTTGGATCGTAATCCTCCACCGACTGAATGAAATGATTCTCCACCAAATAGGAATAAAGATGCCTCAGGTGCGGCGCCACCCGCAGATTGTTCGCCGTCACCACCGATCCGGTCGCGCTGTCCTGCAGGGGATAGACATACAGCTTGAGCGCGTTTTTGAACAGCCGCCCAAAGGACTCGAGGATGCCGCCCTCCAGGTCCGTGTAATACTTCTCGTCGAAAATTTCCCGCAGGCTTGGCACACCCATGACGATCCCCACCATCTTCTTGGTCGACCGAAACAGGTATTGCGCCAGCCGATAGTACTCCCCGTAATTTGAAATCAGCACCGTTTTCCCCAGCGTCCCCAGCAGGTCCACCCGGTCCAGGAAATCCTGGTGGTCAATTCCGCTCTCGGTCGTCAGGTTCTTCATCGTCATCTCGAACAGCACAATGACGTCCTCGCCCTGCACATTCGGCTCCTGGATGAATTGCGCCTGCGCGCACTGCAGCATGTCCACCGTCACATTGGTCACCGGACGGAAGCTCCCGCGCTCCACCAGGATCGCCTTCTTGTAAAGCAACTCCGCCGGCTGCACCACCTCCCCATCCGCCGTGAACATCGCCGAACTGGCCAGCCCATGCTCCACCAATTGCAGGCTCATCACCCGGTTGTCCACCTTCGCGAACGCCGGCCCGGAAAACTTGATCATGTCCACCTCCACCCGCTCGTTCGTGAGGTTGTCGATCAGCGACGTCACCAGGAGCTGCGGATTGTCGAACCGGTACATCGCGCCGTGGATCAGGTTCACCCCCATGATCCCCAGCGCCTCCTGCTGCGGCAGGTTGTCCCGGTCCAGCATCCGCACATGGATGATGATCTGGTTCGGCTCCGCGTTCGGCTCGGTCTGGAACCGGATCCCCATCCACCCATGCGACTCGTCCTTCCGGTTGTAGCTCCGCGCCGCCACCGTGTCCGCGAACACAAAAAACCGCGTGTTCGATCCCCGCTTCTCCCCCAGCCGCTCCTGCAGCAGCCGAAATTCGTAGTCCAGCATCATCTTCAGCCGGTGCCGGCTGACGTACCGTTCCGTCGACCCATAAATCGCGTCGCTGATGACCATGTCATACGCGGAGATCGATTTGGCGATCGTCCCCGCCGCCCCGCCCACCCGGAAAAACCACCGCGCCACCTCCTGCCCGGCGCCAATCTCGGCGAAGACCCCGTACTTGGACGGGTCCAAATTGATCTGCAACGCCTTCTGATGAGTGTCCAAAGATTCCCGGTCCATTCCGGCAGGCTACCGCTGATTATTCACAGTCGAAAGCGCAAAGTGGAAATTAGCCGTCCGAATCGTCCGGCGCCCCTGTCGCCGCGCCGGATTGCAAACGGCTCCGTCTTCAACCACACTCCGCCGCAGATGAGCAAACGGTTCTACATCACCACCGCGATCGACTACGTCAACGGCCAGCCCCACCTCGGGCACGCCTACGAAAAAGTCGTGGCCGACGTCATCGCGCGCTCCCACCGCAGCTTGGGCGAGGAGGTCTTTTTCCTGACCGGCCTGGACGAGCACGGCCAGAAAGTCCAGCAGGCCGCCCAGGCCGAAGGCAAGCTTCCCCAGCAATATTGCGACGACCTCGCGGCCGACTGGCGGCGCTTCGCCGACACCCTCGGCCTGTCGATCGATGATTTCGTCCGCACCTCCGGGCCCCGCCATCGCCAGGCGGTCCAGGCCATCCTCACCAAGCTCCATCGCGATGGCCATTTTTACAAAGCCGAATACCGCGGCTTCTATTCCACGCGCCAGGAAACATTCCTCACCGAGAAGGACCGGCTGCCGGACGGGAAATTCGACGCCGCAACCCCGACGGCGCGTGGCCGGAGATTTACGGCGAGGTCACGGAACTGGTCGAAGAGAATTATTACTTCAAAATGGCGGCGCACCAAGCATGGCTCATCGGGGTGATCGAGCAAAACCCCGCCTTCATCCAGCCCGATTACCGCCGCAACGAAGTCCTCGGCTTCCTCAAAAACAACACGCTCGAGGACCTCTGCATCACCCGCCCCGCCTCCCGCCTCGGCTGGGGCATCCCGGTCCCGTTTGACTCCGGCTACGTCACCTACGTCTGGTTCGACGCCCTCGTGAATTATCTTTCCATCCCCGCCGCGCTGGGCGATCCCGTGGCCGTCGACGCGCTGCCCGACCTCGGCGTGGCCGCCTCGGGCCCGCAGCTCTGGCCCGCGGACGTCCACCTCATCGGCAAGGACATCCTGAAATTCCACGCCGTTTACTGGCCCATCATGCTCAAGGCCATCGGTGTCCCGCTCCCCAAACAAATCCTCGCCCACGGCTGGTGGCAGAAGGACGGCGAAAAAATCTCCAAGAGCACCGGCAACATCGTGGACCCCGTCCTCGTCATCAACGAATGGGGCCTGGACGCCTTCCGCTTTTACGTCACCCGCGAGCTGGACATCGGCCCGGATGGAAACTGGACGGACGCCAGCTTCCAGGCCCGCTACCACGCCGAGCTCGCCAACGGCCTGGGCAACCTCGTCAACCGCTCCCTGTCGATGCTCAAGCGCTACCGCAACGGCGTCATCCCCAGCCGGTCCGACGAATTGGCCGCCGAGGTCAACGGCCACATCCAGGCGGTGCGCGCCAGCCTGGGCCGCCACGAATTGCAGGACGCCCTCCAAGGCGTCTGGCGCATCGTCAACCGCGCCAACCAGTACGTTGATCAAACCGCCCCGTTCAAGCTGGCCAAGGATCCCGCGCAGGCCGCCCGCCTGGATGAGGTCCTTTACAACCTCGTCGAATCCTGCCGCCTCATCGCGATTTGCCTCTGGCCTTTCCTGCCGTCCACCGCCGGAAAAATCTTCGCGCAGATCGGCCTGGAAGGGGAGCCCAACCGCATCGATTCCGCTGTCTGGGGCGGCCTCCCGTCCGGCAACGCCATTGGCGAGCCCGCCGCGCTCTTCCCGCGCAAAGACCAGCCCAAAAAATGAAAGCCATCCGCGTCCACGAATTCGGCGGGCCCGAAGTCCTCAAGCTCGAGGAAATCCCCCGTCCCGTCCCCGGCCCTGGCCAGGTTCTCGTCGCCGTCAAAGCCGTCGGGATCAATCCCGTGGAGACCTATCTGCGCTCCGGCTCCAATCCCCAACTCCCGCGCCCGTACACCCCGGGCCTCGACGCGGCGGGCGTCATCGAAGCCGTCGGTGAAGGCGTCCGTTCCCACTCGCCCGGTGATCGCGTTTACACCGCCGACACGTTTTCGGGCTCCTACGCCGAATTTGCGCTCTGCGCGGACGCCGATGTCTTCCCCATTCCCGCTAACATTTCCTTCGAGCAGGCCGCGGGCCTGAACATCCCCTACGCGACCGCCCACCGCGCCCTGTTCCAGAAAGCGAAGGCGCTCCCCGGCGAAACCGTTTTCATCCACGGCGCCAGCGGCGGGGTCGGCGTCGCCGCCCTCCAGTGGTGCAAAATGCACGGCATCCGCGCCATCGGCTCGGCCGGCACGGAGGAAGGGCGGGAGCTGGTTCGGCGCGAGGGCGCGGCCCACGCCCTCGACCACCGCGCGCCCAATTATCTCGGGGAACTCGCCTCCCTCACCGGCGGCTTGGGGCCCGATGTGATTCTCGAAATGCTCGCCAACGTGAACCTCGGCAAAGACCTCGCCGCCGTCGCCCGCCAGGGCCGGGTCGTCATCATCGGCAGCCGGGGCAAAGTGGAGGTCACCCCGCGTGACGCCATGGTCCGCGAGGCCGTGGTTTACGGCCTCCAACTTTTCCAGGCCAGTCCCGCCGAGCGCCGCGCCCTCCATGCCGCCATCCACGCCGGCCTCGCCGTCGGCGCCCTGCGCCCCATTGTCGGCAAGCGATTCCCGCTGGCCGACGCCGCGCAGGCCCACGCCGCCGTCCTCGCGCCCGGCGCATTCGGGAAAATTGTCCTGCTGCCATAAATTTGGCGCTTTTCGTTTCACAGCTTGGCCACTCCCCGCTAGAATCCCCCTGTGCGCCCGCTGATTTTAACCCTGGCCCTCCTTTGGGCAATGCCAGGCCGCGCCGCGGATTACGATCTGTTCGCGCGCTCGAACCTGGTGGCGTGGTGCATTGTCCCCTTTGACGCCAAGAAACGCGGCCCCGAGGAACGCGCCCAAATGCTCGAACGCCTCGGCCTCCGCCGCATGGCCTACGATTGGCGGGCCGAGCATATCCCCACCTTCGGCGCCGAGATCGATGCCTGCCGAAAACACAACATCGAGATCACCGCTTGGTGGTTTCCCACATCCCTCGACAGGGATGCCCAGGCCATTCTCGACGTCCTGAAGCAAAAAAACCTCAAGACACAACTCTGGGTCACAGGCGGCGGGGAACCCACCCGCTCGCCCGAAGAGCAAAAAATGCGCGTCGCCTCCGAGGCCGCCCGCCTCCGTCCCATCGCCGAGGCCGCCGCCGC
Source organism: uncultured Verrucomicrobiota bacterium (assembly GCA_964611245.1). Lineage (GTDB taxonomy): Bacteria > Verrucomicrobiota > Verrucomicrobiia > Limisphaerales > SXQI01 > CAZSXX01. The sequence goes on from CAZSXX010000046.1 coordinate 15,888, forward strand.
CATCGGCTGCCAGGTCGCCCTTTACAACCACGGCTCATGGTTCGGCGACCCCGAGAACCAGCTCAAGGTCATCAACGCCCTTAACCTCCCCAATGTCGGCATCGTTTACAACTTTCACCACGCCCACGATCAGATGGACCGCTTCGCGGAGATTTTCGCGAAAATCAAGCCGCGCCTGCTCGCCCTCAACATCAACGGCATGGTCTCCGGCGGCGACCGCGCGGGCAAAAAGATTCTTGCCCTCGGAGCCGGGGATACTGAATTGGCCATGCTCCGGATTGTCCAAGCCAGCGGTTGGCGCGGCCCCATCGGCATACTCGACCATCGCCCCGAGACCGATTCCGAGGAAACCTTGCGGGAAAATCTCGCCGGGCTCGATCAACTCCGAAAAAAAGGACCATTACGGTGAATCAGGATTCTTTCCCGATTGACCCCGGCCCAAATATTGCTATCACTTTGCCGATCAAAGACATTAATCCGTATACTTTTCCGCCGGGCACGGAATTGGATGAAATCATCCATCGCAAGCTTTTTGGGCACAAAAATTCCCGGGATTCAGTCCCGTCGTATTCCGAGGATCCCTCGGAAAGCGCGCGCGTCCGCGCCCGCCTTAAGGCAACGTACGGCCATCCCATCGTGGTGGGCCGCACCCGCATGCCGGGCCGTCCATTCTTCGCGCGCTACGACAGCGATCCCAGCACCGCCACCGAAGTCGTTTCGGAAACGGAGCCGCTGGCTATTTGCCGCCTGGCCCTCCTTCTCTTGCGCCGCGGAGAATAAGCCGCCGCCAGCTCGTTGGAAAAAGGCCGCCTCCAGCCTTCAGTCAGCGGCCGTCCTCGACTCTTCCCAGTTGAAATTCAACAACCAACGGCAGATGGTCGGACGCCGGGCTCCGCAGGACCTTCGCATCCATCGGCCGCAGCACCCCGCTGTGCCACACGTAATCGATCCGCGACCTCGGCCCCTCGCTCGGAATCGTGAATCCCTCTCCTGTCCCCACCGCCAGCCATGAATCCACAAGAACCTCGCCCATCTTCCGGTAGGCCCCGCTGTTCGGCGTCGCGTTGAAATCCCCCGCGATGATCATCGGCCGCGGTTCCGCCCTCTCCAGCGCCGCGATTTTCTCGACGCTGGCCAGCCGGTCCTCCTCCCCCCGGCGATGGTCCAGGTGGACGCTTCCAAAAACCACCTCCGCTTTCCCCAACCGGATGGTCGCCAACAGAATCCCCCGCTGCTCCCCCGGCACAATCTGCGGCAGCCAATGGTTGGTCACCTGGCTGATCGGGAACCGGCTCAGGATCGCGTTTCCATACTCGCCCCCTTGCAGCGGGATGTTCTTCCCAAACACGCACTTCATCCCGGTGAGCTTCTCCAGTTCCGCCGGGAAATCCCGCTTCCCGGTGCGCTCCACGTTCCGGTCCACCTCCTGCAACGCCACCAAGTCCGCTCCATTCTCGGTGATCAACCGGGCGATCCGTTCCAAATCCAACTTCCCATCCGTCCCTTCCCCATGGTGGATGTTGTAGGTCATCACGCGCAACCGCGCCGGTTCATTCGTTTTCATCGCGGCGCAGCCGCTGGCTGCCAGCAAAATCAAGCACAGGCCCAGAATCCTCATCATCCTCCCTGGATCGCGCCATGGACCATCGCCGCGACCAGCGCGCCCGCGACCGGCCCGAAAATCGGGATCGGCGCGTAGCCCCAATCCCCGTCCCGCTTGTTGGGGATCGGCAGCAACCCATGCATGATGCGCGGCCCCAAATCCCGGGCCGGGTTGATCGCGTATCCCGTCGTCCCGCCCAGCGAGAGCCCGATCACCGCCACCACCGCCGCGATCGGCAGCGCGTCCAGCGACCCCAGCCCCCCCGTCGGGCTTGAAATGTTGAGCGCCGCGTAAACCAGCACGAACGTGCCGATCATCTCCGACAGGAAATTCCAGAAGGGCGAGCGGAGCGCCGGCCCGGTGCAGAACACCCCCAGCTTCGCGTTGGCGTCCTCCGTCACGTCAAAATGCTGCTTGTACTGCACCCACACCAGGAACGCCCCCAGCATCGCCCCCAGCATCTGCGCCCCAATGTAGGTCGGCAGCAGCGTCCAACTGATCTTCCCGGCGTACGCCATCCCCACCGTCACCGCCGGGTTCAAATGCGCCCCGCTCGCCGCCGCCGCCACCACCACCCCCACGAAAACCGCCAGCGCCCAACCCATCGTGATCACAATCCACCCGGCGTTGTTCCCCTTCGTCCCCTTCAACAAAACGTTCGCGACCACCCCGTCGCCGAGCAGGATCAACAGCATCGTCCCGATCAACTCACCTAGAAATGGCTTCATAATATTCGCGGCGGGGTTCGCCGCATTAATTACACGCCGGCCTCCCGCTTGGCCAGCGCCGAAATTCGGGGATTGGCCCGCCCGGGGCCGCGTGGTTTTCCGCCCTCCTCCCCTTGCCCGCCGCCCCGGGCCGTGCCACCTTCCGAGGAAGTGCTTGACCCAACACCCTGCGCGCCTAGCATGCGCGGCCAATGAAAGCGATCCTGGCGCTCGAAGATGGAACTGTCATGCGCGGCCGCCCCTTTGGCGCGGTCGCGGAGGCCTGCGGCGAAATCTGCTTCAACACCTCGATGACCGGCTACCAGGAAATCCTCACGGACCCCTCCTACAAAGGCCAGATCGTGGCCATGACCTATCCGCTCATCGGCAATTACGGCGTCAATTTGCAGGACATGGAATCATGGCGCCCGCACGTCGCCGGTTTCGTCGTCCGCGAGCTTTCCCCCATCGTCTCCAACTGGCGCGCCGATTTCAGCCTCGGCGAGTATCTCGAAAAAAACGGCATCCCCGGCATCCAGGGCATCGACACCCGCTCCCTCACCAAGAAGCTCCGCGTCGGCGGCGCCATGAAAGCCTTC
>CAZSXX010000047.1:0-18095 GCA_964611245.1 uncultured Verrucomicrobiota bacterium
CCACGTCGAAGTGGACCACGGCGACACCTGCTGCAAAACGCCCGACGCCACCGCCTACATCCAAAAAATGCGCGCCCGGAAAAACCCCAAAGCGAAGGCTTGACCAGCCGCCGGCTATTTCACGTTCGCGCCCAGGGTCTTTTCCCGGGGGAGCTCCGCCACCCCCATGAATCCGATGAACATTTCATCGAAGGACTGGTCCCCCCAGTGGACATGGATGTCCGGATCGGGATTGTAGGGGTTGGTGGCGGAGTTGTTGAACCCGCCCGTGGCCAAAATCCACGTCCCCGCCGGCATCCGTTTCGGCTCCGTCAGCCGGTAATTGTGCTGCCACGCGAAATCGTAATGCGGGACGCTCAGCAAGACCTCCCGCTTGCCGCTTGGATACAGGGCCTCGAATTTGAACCACGCCCCCCGCAAATGCATGTGCGGCGACAGGTCGTACAGGAGGCTGTCGCGCCGAAACACATAGGTGGCGTGGGCGTTGATGGACTTCTGGCGCGGCTCCAGTTGGAAATCGAAATTGTAGGCCGCGTGCGTCTTGAGGATCAATTGCGGCTTTTCCTTCTGCAGGTACAGCCCGATGCTTGATTGGTCCGTCTCCGGCTTGCCGCTCGCCGTGTAATGCATTTCGAAATCGAGCACGGACCCCTTCTTGATCAGTTTGCCCGTGTTCTCCGGGAAGAACATGTCGGGGCTCCCCGGCGCCCAGCCGATCAGGAATGCGTCATCGGGATTGTCCTCCCTCTGCCCGGCCTCGCGCACGCGGACAATGATATGGTGCACCACCCGGTTGTTGCCGGGCCGGGCGACGACCCCCTTGACCCACACATCCTCCGTGAACGGCGCCTTGGCCTTGATATGCCGGTAATCAAACACGCCCGTGGCCGGGATCTCCTCAACGCTGGGCAGCGCCACCACCGCGTCCGGCTGTCCCAGCGGCCATTCCACATGCGGCACAACCGCCGTCGCCAGCGGGTCGGTTCCCTCGCCGCGAGGCGCCCCTTGCTCGATCCACCGCAACAGCGTCTGGCTTTCCGCCACCGTCAGGTTGGCCTCATTGACAAAGGAGCCATGGCGCCGGTCCGGCTGCCACGGCGGCATCCGGCGCGCCAGCACCACCTCTTGGATCATGTCCGCGACGGCGTGCACCCGGGCGTAATTCGTCATGGCGAACGGCCCGATGTTCCCCGGGCTGTGGCAGCCAACACACTTTGAAACCAGGATCGGCGCAACCTGCCGCCCATAATCCACCGGCTCCTTCGCGAACGTGATGATGCATCCCCGCGCGACCGTTGCCGGCTTCTCCACCGGCTTTCCGGCCAGGTATTGGTCCAGCGCCTCCGCCAGATAATGGGACGTCGCCTCCGGCTTTTGCGCCCCTTCCACCATCTGGTCATCAATCGCGCCACGGTAAAAAACCGTCCAGCCCTCCGTTTCGATCGCCACGATCGTCCCCGTCCGCTTCACTCCCAGCATCGCCGCCACCCCCTGCGTTTCGTCCTGCAACAGGGGCAGCGTCTGCAGTTGGAATTGCTGGACCTGCTTGGCCAGCGCCTGTCGGTCGTCGGCCGTGTTGGAGTCCACCAGCCACGTCCGCACCCCTTGCCGGTCATATTTCTTTTGCAGCGCCTTCAGCCGCGCAAAACTTTGCTCCGCCACCGGGCAGCCGGTCGCGGTGAAAAACAGCACGACCGCTTTTGCGTCCGTCCGCCGCAGCCGGTGCTCCTTACCGCGATAATCCAGCAAGGCAAAATCGGATGTCTCCTGGGCTTTCGGAGATTTGGCGGCCCACGCCATCGGAACGGCGAAGAGCAAGGTGGCGATCAGTGTCCAGAACTTCATTCGCATCGATAATAGCATGAAAACGAGGCGCTTGGAAATTAGATTTGCTGGACAATTATTGCGTGGCGCCTGCTTCTTCCCGCGAGTTTCGGGGGCGCGTCGGTGTTCCCAGCCAGGATCGCCCGCGCCACCCGCCCCACCGCCGCCCCGGGCCGCGTTTTCAGCTCATGCTCCCACACCCGGACCACCCTCCATCCGCGGGCCCGCAGTTCCCGCCGCGTGGCCCAATCCCGCTCCTTGTTCCGCCCGATTTTGGCCACCCAAAACTTCCGGTTGCTTCGCGGCATCCGCCCGTGCTTCGGGCACCCATGCCAAAAGCAACCGTCCACGAACACCACCACCCGGGCGCGGGCGAACACAAAATCCGGCCGCCCCAGCCCCTTGCCCTGCCGCCGCCAGCCCGTCACCCTCGACGCGCGGAACAGCGCCGCCAGCGCCAGTTCGGTCCCCTTGTTCCCGCGCGACCGGATGGCCGACATGATGCGCGACCGCACCTCCTTGCTGACCGAGTCCGCCATCCTGCTGCCTCAATCTCGTTGATTCCGGCCGGGCCCGCCGCGTCAAAGGATGTTCGCCGCCAGCTCCGCCAATTCGCTCCGCTCCCCGCGCTGCAGTTCGATGTGCGCCGCCATGGGCTGCCCCCGGAATTTGCTCACGATGTAGTTGAACCCGTTGCTCGAGGAGTCGACGTAAGGGTTGTCGATTTGGTACGGATCCCCGGTCAGCACAATTTTCGTGTTCTGCCCAGCGCGGGTGACGATGGTTTTCACCTCCAGCGGCGTCAGGTTTTGCGCCTCGTCGATGATCATGAACTGGTTGGCGATCGTCCGTCCACGGATGTAGCTCAGCGCCTCGATCACGATGGTTCCAGACCGGATCAAATCCGTGCTGCGCCGGTTCTCGTGGCCCATGTTCAAGTCGCCCAGCATCTCCAGCGTGTCGTGGATTGGCTGCATCCACGGCGCCAGCTTTTCCTCCAGCGATCCCGGCAGGAACCCGAGCTCCTTGCCCATCGAAATCGTCGGCCGCGCCACCACCAGCCTCCGGTACTCCCGGTCCACCACGGTCCGCTTCAGCCCCGCCGCCATCGCCATCAGTGTCTTCCCCGTGCCCGCCTTCCCCATCAGCGTCACCAGCTTGATCCGGTCGTCCAGCAGCGCGTCAAACGCGAAATGCTGCTCCCGGTTCCTTGGCTTGATCCCCCAGACGCCCTCGCGGTATTCCAGGATCGGGATCAGCTTCGTCCCCGTCGGGTCCACCTTCGCAAGCGCCGCCTTCTTTGTTTTCCCCGCGTCGTTCAGGGTGCAATACTCATTCGCCCCATACCGCCCCTCCGGCAGTTCGATCTCACCGTTGGCCCGGTACTGCGTCATCTGCTCCGCCGTGATCGTCCGCTCGAACATCCCGGTGTACAATTCCGTCACCAGCACCCGGTCCGTCTCGTAATCCTCCGCCTGCAATCCCAGCGCGTCCGCCTTGATCCGCATGTTGATGTCCTTCGTCACCAACACTGTCGGAATCTCCGGCGCCGCCTTGTAAATCGCGTGGGCCAACGAAACGATGCGGCTGTCCGCCGTGCTGTTCCCGAACACCAGCGTCCCGTTCCCGCCCCGCTCATGGAACACAATGCGCAGCCGCCCCCCGTTGGACCACGGCACTCCTGCGCTCAGCCGGCCTTTCGCCCGCAGGTCGTCCAGGCAACGCGACACCGACCGCGCGTTCTGGCCCAGTTCGCTGGATTCCCGCTTGAACCGGTCGATTTCCTCGATCACGTCGATCGGGATCAGGACCGTGTTGTCTTTGAAGTTGAGGACGGAGTTGGGGTCGTGCAGGAGGACGTTGGTGTCCAGGATGTAGTTTTTCACGCTGACAATTCTGAAATCATGCTACTGGGAGGACCGTTTGAGCGTTTTCATCCGCCGGTGCCAATCGCGCAGTTGCGCGTGGGCGGCGGGCAATTCGTAATGCCCCGAATAGAGGAAGTTCGCGACCATCCCGTACAGGTTGAAATCCACAAACAACGGCCGGTCCCCCAGCAGGAACCGCTTTTCGTTCAGCATTTGCTCGCACGGGCCCAGTGCCGCCTCCAGCTTGCGCAGCAACTCCTCCTTCTGCTCCGCCCACTGCTCCAGGCAACCCCGGCCAAACTTCCGCTCCTTGTGCCGCACGAACCGCAGGTGGTCCGATTTCGGCACCATCTCCCGCCAGTGAATGTCGTTCAGCTTGAACCCAATGCCCTCCACATCCCCTTCAAAATAACGCCACAGGATATGCTGCACCCCCACCCATTCCCGCGGGAAAAGATCAAGCCCCAGCTTTTCGCTCAAATATTTCGCCACCACCTGGGAATTCTCGTCCGTCTCGAAAACCACCGTCTTCCCGTCGCGGATGATCGGCACCTGGTAGTACCGTTCCCGGGTCATCTTCCAGACGAGGGACCGGTCGCCGTTGGGGATGTTGATGATTTTGAACTTGGCCCCCGCGAACTCGAGGAGGCGTCGCTGCACCAGGCAAAAGGGGCTCCAAGGAAACTGAACCAGCTCGATCATGCTCTTGGGCGCCATTCAGCCCGCGAAGCCGTCCGCCGTCAAAACCAATTCCAGAAAAATTTTTCACGCCGATCCGGCTCCGTCCCGGCCCCTATCCCTGCCGGATGTTCAGCAACTCCACCACCTCGCCGATCGAGTGCAGCACCCGGCCGGAGGTCACCCCCAAAGCCGCCGCGATTTCCGACAACAGAACCTTCTCGGTCCCCGTTTCGAACGCGGCCTTCTTTTGCCCACGGTGCACCTGGATCGCCCGTTTCGTGGCCAGCAGCAGCCCCAGCACCGCCCGCGCGTTCCCGGGCGCCACGGCCGACATGCTCTCATTGTGGTGATGCGCCAGGGCCTCGACGATGTAGTCCTTGAAGGACATCGCCTGCGCCAACTCCGCCACCACCTGCGCATGGTCCAATCCATGCGTTTTGTTCTCCAGCGCCGTCACCACCGGGTCCGTGCACAGGACGCATTCCAGCAAGTACACGTATTCGGGAAGCTCCCGCTCCAGCGGCGCCACCGCCGCGTCATGCAGCAGCCCGGCCGCGAAACTGTCTTCGATGAACCGGGGCGCCAGTTCCCGCGCCAGCAATTCCCCCGTCGTGGCCACCATTTCCAGGTGCCGCCAAATTCGGAACCGGGTGGGCAGCTCCCCGATCGCCTCCGCACAGAAGGTCGCCAGGCAAATCTTGTAGAATCCCTCCGTGCCGAACCGCGTGTAGGCCATGTAGGGCGAGTCCGCTTCGATCCGCGAATTGAACCACCCGCAATTGGCGAATCCGAGAAATCGCTTGAGCTGGGCCGGGTCGCTCTCGATTCCCGGAAAAAAATCATCCAACTGGGGATGTTCCTTCTGCATTTGCTCGTTCAGCAGCCGCAGCGGCTCCAGTTTTGTGATCAATCCGGATTTGTCGAGGAATGCCCGCGCTGGAGTGATTTCCCTGGGCGCTTCTGGGTCGGCGGGGGGGGCTTCTTGTCCCTCGGCAACGGGCTCGGCTGGAGGGGTTTGTTCCCCCTCGGCCGCCTCGGGAAGTGTCGCCGTTGTGGCCTCGGCGGGCGCGGCGCTGGTTGCGGGCAAGTCTTCCGCCGGCGCCTCGGTTGCGGGCGCTGCTTCAGGATTCACGGCGGTGGCGCTCATTGCGTACCCCTGTGTATCGGCGCGCCGCCACTAAGCTTGATTAATTATTCCGCCGCCGTCCCGGTGGGCCCGTGCCACGCGTCCCGCCGCTCTTTCCCGTGCCGGAAAAACTCCTCCACCACCGCCTCGTCCCCTGTGTCCAACGCGTGCTGGAATTCCTTTAAATCGTCGATGAACACCCCCAGCACCCGCGCGAGGTTCACCCGGTTCGCCATCGCGATGTCGCGCCACATCTCCGGCGAACCCGACGCGATCCGCGTCGTGTCCCGAAACCCCGACGCGCAGACCGTCCGCTGCTCCGCTGGATGCGCGGGGCTCAGCACATAATTGGCCAGCTCCGCCGCGACCACATGCGGCAGGTGGCTCGACCGGCTCACAAATTCATCATGCTGCGCCGCCGTCAGCCGCAATGGCTTCCCCCCCACGCTTTTCCAAAGCTCCTCCACCTTCCGCGCCCACGTTGACGCGCGCGGCGCCGTCACAATGCAAATCGCGTTCTGAAAAAGGTCCGCCCGCGCGGCCAAAACCCCCATCTTCTCCGATCCCGCCATTGGATGGCTTCCCACAAAATGCCCCCCCGCCTTCTTCACGATTGGCTCCAGCTCCTGCGTCACCGACCCCTTCACGCTCCCGACATCCGTCACGACCGCGTCCTTGCGCAGCACCCCCGCCATCTCCTGCGCCAGCGTTTTCATCTGCCCGAGCGGTGTGCAAAAAACCACGAGGTCAGCCCCGGTCACCGCCTCCAGCAGGTTCCGCGTCGCCAGGTCCACGGCCCCCGCCTTCAGGCACTCGTCGATGCTGGCCTGCCGCCGCACATAGCCCACCACCGATTTCGCCAATCCCCGCGCCCGCAGCGCCTGCCCAAGTGAGCCGCCCAGCAACCCCACGCCAATCAACGTCACTTTCTGCCAACTCATGTGCCCGCATCTTCGTGAACGCGGGCCGATTCCTCAATTCCCAATTTTTCCGCGGGCCCGTGTCGCCCCCTTTTTCGCCGCCTTCGGCGCGGGCCGGGATTTTCGCGCCGAGGCCTTTGGCTCCATCAACGACCGCAAGATCGCGAGGTTCTCCACATCCTCATGCAAATCCTTGGATTTCGGCGTCTCCAGACATCCCGGCAGCCCCGCGAAGCGCGCGTCATTCACAATATGCCGGAACGCCTCCCGGCCGATCTTCCCCTCCCCAATCCCCGCGTGCCGGTCCACCCGCGACCCAAGGTCCGTCTTCGAATCATTCAAATGAAACGCCAGGATCTGGTCCAGGCCCACCCGCTTCTCCACCTCCCCAACCGCGCCGTTCCACCCCGCCTCCGTCCGCAGGTCGAACCCCGCCTCAAAAAAATGCGCCGTGTCCAGGCACACCCCCAGCCGCTCCGGATTCCTCGCCCGCTGGAAAATCTCCGCCAGATGCTCCACACGGTGCCCCAGGCAAGTCCCCTGGCCCGCCGTGTTCTCCAGCGCAATCCGCACTGGCGACCCCTTCGTCATCGAAAAAACCTCGTTCAACCCCGCCACCATCGCCTCGATCCCCGCCTCCTCCCCCGTGCCCAAGTGCGCCCCCGGGTGCATCACCAGGAATGGCAGCCCGAGCGCCGTGGCCAGGTTGATCTCCTGCGCCAGCGACTTGATCGAATGGTCCCGGTTGGCCGATGGCGGCGCCCCAAGGTTGATCAAATACCCCGCATGCCCAAAAATCGCCCCCAGCTTCCCCGCCGCCACCTCATTCGCGTACAGCGCCAACTCCTCCGGCAAATGCGGCCGCCCAAACCACTGCATGTTGTTTTTGACGAATATCTGGCACGACAAAGCGCCAATCTGCCGCGCCCTCGCCAGCGCCATGTGAACCCCCCCATTCGTCGAACAATGCGCCCCAAATATCATAAATTTCTCGCGTCGCACCTAACCGCGCTGGGCATTACAGCTTGTCAAGTTCGTCGCCCTCTGTGCGCCGAAACTCCTTATTCGCGTTGCCGATCTCCCGCTGGATGTCTGGATCAGCGGCCATGGCCTCCATTTCGGGCGCGAACGCTTTCTCCTCAGAATTGATGTTTTCGCTCATTCGATGAATCAACCGTTCCAGCAAGCTCAATTGTGTCTCGGGCGGCAATCCCCCGAACTGATTTGCGATTTGTTCGGCAATCGCGGGCGCCATGCGAAATCTTTCGGGCTTTTGGCCGCATTAGTCAACCCGCTCGCCCTCGCTACCGACGGTCGCCCACGAACGGGCGGTTCGTATCAGGCGTGGTCCGATCGGCGCAACCAGAAATCTCACAGCAGCCGCACGCGCAAATTCAGCGATTTGGCCCGCCGGGCGATGTCCTGCGCCAGCGGCAGCTCCATCTCCTGCTCCCGCAGCGTGAATGTCGATTCGTTCTCGAGTTCGACCGGCCCCCGGTGCCGGTATCCATGCGCCGCCAGCAGGTCGCCAAAAAGCCGCTGAAATTTCCCCTCCGGCGACTCGTTTGGCGGGGCGGGCGCGAACACCAGCGGCGCCCCGGCGTGCTTCCGCAGCTCCGCCGCCAGCAGGTCAAAATTCCACCCATGCACAATCGCGGGGAGATGCCGCAGCGCGGGAATCGCCTCCCGGATCGCCATCAGCAAAACGCATTTCTTTCCAAACGCATCCGCCAGCCCGGCCACGTAGGCGGCGCCCGCGCCCGCCCCCGTCACATCGACCAACACGAGCTCGGAACCCCGCACGGTCGCCACGGCCTCGGGCCCCGCGTCGATCCCCTTTGCGCCCGGAAATGACTTCAAAATCGATTCCCGCAACGGGTCGAGGACTTGGTCGGCGGGCACGTAATAGGAAATGTTCATGGCGGCAGTTTACACCATCGCCGCCGATTGGCCTTGCGCCATCGCGGGCAGCGTGACCGTGAACGTCGCGCCCCGGCCCTTGCGGGAGCGCACCTCGATGGAACCGTGGTGCGCCTCCACAATGCGCGAGACAATCGCCAACCCCAGCCCCGTGCCGCGCTTCTTCGTTGTGGCCAACAGCGATTTGAAAACCTTGTCGCACTGCGCCTGGCTCATCCCATGCCCGTTGTCGCGGAATTCGATGACCACGCGCGGCCCACCCTCCGCCGCCGCTTCCTCGGCCAGCCGCGTGGTGATCATCAGCTTTCCGCCGCCCGGCATCGCCTCCACCGCGTTGAGCGTCAAGTTCAGGAAGACCTGCTCCAACTGCGTCGCATCCGCCATCACCAACGGCAATTCCGGGGCCAGCTTCTGCGCCAGCTCGATCTTCTGGTTGGTCAGCTTGTGCCGCGTCAAAAGCCCCAAATCCTCCACCACCGAATTCACGTTCACCGGCGCGAACGTCGGGTCCGCCGAGCGCGCAAAATCCAGGATTTGCTCCACGATCTTGTTGAGGTGGTCCATCTTTTCGCCCATCACCCGCGCGTCCTTGGCGCGTGGATCTTTTGGGTCGAACCGCAAATCCAGCGAGTGGAACAGCATCTTGATCACCGTCAGCGGATTCCGGATTTCATGCGCCACCTCGGCCGCCAGCAGCCCGAGGGCCGAGAGCTTCTCGTTGTTCCGCAATTGCTCCTCGATGTCCACGATCCGCTCGTACAGCCGCGCCTTCTCGATCGCGATCCCCGAGAGCTGCGCCAGCGCCGCCAGCACCCGGACTTCCTCGTTCGAGAAGCTGTGCGGCTTGGCGGTGTAAACGCTCAGGGCCCCGATCGATTCCCCGCGGAAAAGCAGGGGCACGCTCAGCAGCGACACCAGATGCTCCCGCCGCGCCACCTCAATGTTCTGGTAGCGCGAGGAGACCTGGACGTTGTCCACCTGCAATGGCTTGCGCCGCCGCACCACCGCCCCCAGCGCGCTTTCCGCCACGCTCAGCCGTGGCTTCTTGACGTAGGCCGCCCCCGCCCCGTGGCTGGCCCGCAGGTCGAGCCATTCCCCCGTCGGGTCGAGCATCAGCAGCGAGCACATTTTCGCCCCCATCAGCTCGCACGCCTGCCGCGTGATGACCCGCAGCGCGTCGTCCAAATTGAGCGTCGAGGTGATTGTCTGCCCCACGTTGAACAGCGCCTCAAACCACCGCGCCTTGATCCGGATTTGTTCGTACAGCCATGTGTTGCGGATCACGCTCGCCGCCTGCGCCGCCAGGTCGCGCAGCAGTTTTTCATCGTCCTCCGTGAACGCGTTCAGCCGGTCCGAATCCACGTTGAGCACCCCGCGGCCCTCGCCCGCGATCTCAAACGGCACGGCCAGCTCCGAGCGGATTTTGCCGTCCGCCACGATGTAGCGCGGGTCCTTGCGCACATCCCCCACCCGCGCGGCCTCCCCGCTCCGCGCCACCCACCCCGTGATGCCCTCGCCCACGCGCAGCTTCAGGTTCGCCGAGGCCTCGGGCAATCCCACCGAGGCCTCGATCTCCAAAAATCCCGTCGTCGGGTTCACGATCACCACCGACCCGCTGCTTGCCCGCATCGCCTTCACCGCCTCGCGCACGATCAGCTCCAGGGCGCGGTGCGGCTCCAGCGTCGAGTGGATCACGTTGCTGACGTCATAGAGCAACTGCAGGCGGTCGAAACGCCCCTTTAACTCGGCGAAGCCCGTTATCTCACGCGATGCGTCAGCCATAATCCAGTGATGCCAAACAATCCATTGGGCAGCCAAGCCCCGACCGCCGGCGGGATGAACTGCCCCGTCCCCAGCGCCAGCCCGAGCCGTTGCAGGACGAAATACGCGAAGCAGATGAAGATGCTCGCGGCCACGCCGATGAACACATTGCGCCGCCCCGAGGCCGCCCCGAACGGGATGGCGATGAGCGCCACGATCAGGCAGGTCCATGGCTGCGCCAGCCGCGCCTGCCGCTGCGTTTCCAGGATCGCCCGGTCCCGCGCGTTCAGGTCCAAGTGTGACTGGATGTAGCGGATCTCCGCCAGGGAAAGCTGCGCCCCCGTGGACGCCTTCACCGCGTTCAGGCGCGAGAACTTGATCTGCAGCCGGATGTCCGCCGGGGTTTCCGTGAACTCCCGCACGGTCAGCAGGTTGGTCCGCAGCAAGAACGTGTTCGTCTCCGTGTAGGTCAACAACTGCACCCCCGAAAATTGCCACGCGCCGTTCGTCCGGATGCCGCCCCGCGCCAGGAGCGTCCGCCGCGTCCCATCGGGCAGCCGCCATTCCACATGCGGGTTGGCCATTTCAAAGGTGTCCGGGTTGTACTCGCCAATGTTCCAAATCCGGTTCTCGCGCGCGTTCCTGAAATTCAAGTTTTGGATCGCCTGCGGCGCCTGGTCCCTCCCGGCGCGGCCCGCGATGATCCGGCGCTCCCGCTCCGCGCTGTCCGGCGCGGCTTTTTCGCCCAGCAAATAAACCAGCCCGCTGAACAGGATCCCCACCCCGAGGTACGGCACGCAGATGCGCCACAAGCTGATCCCCGCGGAGCGCATCGCGGTGATTTCATGGTGCCGCGAATGGTTGGCCAGCGTGTAGAGCAGGGCCAGCAGCAGGGCGATCGGCAGCACCAACACGAGCAGGTTTGGCAGCCGCGCCCAATAAATCCGCGCGATGTCCCCGGCCTCCAGCCGTTGCTGCTGGAAATCGCTCAGGCTGGAGAACAGGTCGAAGGAAATCCAGAACAGCATGAACCCGCCCAGGCAGATCGCCAGGGGGAACGCCAGTTCACGCAGGACAAAGCGATCCAGCAATCGCATGGCCTAAGCGTAGTCCGCCGCCGCGCGCGCGGGAAAGCTCATTTCGCCGCCGCCGGCGCCTGCGCTTCCGTCAGCTTCGCCACTTTGCGGCAGATGAATTCCAGCGGCGGAAAAAACAGCGGCCCCCGCGCCAAATATCCGCTGGCCTCCGCATTGGTCGCCAGGGTCCGCGCCTTGGGCAAATCGCCCCGGCGGATGTACGCGTCGATCATGTTGTAAAGCGTCTGGCGCGGCGCCAGCTCATCCAGCACGAACGTGAGCTTGCCCCCCACCGCCAGGTCCGGCTCGAATCCCAGCGCCCCAAACCGCAGGCAGCTCTGGTCATCCCCCCGGTCCCACGCGATCTCCGACAAATGAAAATTGAACACCCGCCGGTTGTCCGGATCCCGCTCCAGCAGGATGCCCAGCACATGCTCCAGCTTCGCCGTGTCCGGGCTCCAGAACACAGACCGCTTCATCCGGTACGCCCGCATCAGCACGCGCTCGTAAAAATGCAGGGCCGCGATGTCGGTTTTGCCCTGCTCGACCAGCCAATCGTGCTTTGGCGCCAGGCGAAGCTCCTCGGCGATCTCCGGCGGGCGGTCCCGGCGGATCCGCTCCAGCATCTCCAGCGGCAGCGTCAAATTCGTCTCCATCAGCGACCACCGCTGCATCAGGCTGAACAACAGCCCCTCGTCCTGGAACTGCCCGTCCAGCGAAGCGCGCGCCACCCGCCGGAAATCCTCGTCCGCCATGGGATGCTTGCGCAGGTAATCCCCCAGCAGCGTCGTCGCCCGCGGCGACCGCGACTCGTCCATCGTCTCGTGGATCTTCGCGCTCGACCCGACGAAAAACCCCACCTGCGACATATACTCGAGGATCGGGAAAAAATCGCTGTGCAGCATCGTGTCGGCCCGCGGCAGCAGCATCGTGTTCTCGGGCGAGGTCACCTGCCGGGCCAGCAGAGACAGCGGCTCGCTGAATCCCCCGCGCCGAAGGTCCGCCGCCACGCGGGGATCGCTCATCCGCTGGACCATTTTCACCGGATCGAACACGGGCTTCTCCACCGTCCCGATCAGGATCAAATCCCCCGCCTGGGAATACCAGATGCTGATGTGGGGGAACACGGACCCAAACGTCTTGACGACGGTCTGCAAGGTCGCGTCGCTCGTCTCGTACACCTGCACCCATTGCGCCACCACGCCATCCTTGGCCAGCCGGTCCCGGCACGATTCGTAGAACTCCAGGCTGAACACCGACGCCACCCCCGCCATCCAGGGATTCGACGGCTCATTGACGATGATGTCGAATTTTTGGCCCGTTGTTTTCAGGAACGATTTCGCGTCCTCGATCGCCACGTGGCAACGCGGGTTCTTCAGCGCATGGTCGTTGAACGCCCCGAACAGCGGCGCCGCCTCCGCGATCTCGGGCGAAATCTCCACCACCTGCGCGCTCAGCACATTGGTGTGGCGCAGCACAGCCCCCACCGTCATCCCGCTTCCCAGCCCCACCACCAGCGCGTTGGTCGCCTCCGGCCGCAGCAGGCAGGGCAGGTGGCCCAGCAGCAACTGCGTCCCCGTGTCCCCGGAGCTCGCGTCCGTCTTCCCGTTCACCCGCAGCGCCAGGTCGTTCGGCACGTTCTGCATATGGTGCAGCGCCACGGTCGAACCCGCCCCGTCCTTGTAATAGTTGAACCGATAGCGGCTGCCGTTCTCCCGGAACTGCTTGAACGTCCCGATCCGGTCGCGCACCCGCCACACCCCCTGCGTGAACGAGGCCCTCCACAGCGGCTCAAAATGCGCGTGCGCCGCGAACGCCACCCCCACCGCCGCCGCCACGCCCCCCGCCACCACCGGCCCATTGATCCGCCCCAAATGCTCCCGGCCCAGGATCAGCAGCCCGATCCCCGCGTTCAGCACAAATCCGATCGCGAACGTCGTCGCCAATCCGAAAGTCGGCATCAGCAGCAGCCCCGTCACCGCCGCCCCCAGCACGGTCCCAATCGTGTTGACCGCGAATATCCGCCCCACCGACCGCCCGGTCTTCGCCACCTCCGCCGTCGCGATCCGGCTCGCCAGCGGCAGCGTCATCCCCAGGCAGAGCGCCGGGATGAACATCACGATGAAGCAGATGAAAAACTGGATGCCCTCGTAGAGTGGATACGATTCCGGCCGCCTCGCCAGCAGGTTGGCCAGCTTGGCGAACCAAAACGGCAGCAGCTCATAGGTGAACATCGACAGCAGCACCGTCCCCGCCAACGCCAGCTCCGCCCAGCCAAACGCCGCCATCGTGTTCCGGATCCGCTTGCTCCGCGCCACGATCAGCGCCCCCGCCGCGATCCCCGAGATGAACGTCATCAGCATGATCGAGAACGCGTGCGTGCTCGACCCCAGGGCCAAGCCCAGCAGCCGCGTCCACGCCACCTCGTACAGCATCGCCACGAACCCCGACAGGCCGATCGCCACCGTCGCGATCTTCAGGTCCCGGGCCGTGAACACCTCATCCGACGGGCTAACCGGGGCCGGCAGGCTGCTCGCCTCCGAGGGCGCCCCTTCCAGGATCGCGCGGCTCACCCCCAGCGCAACCACCCCCGCCGCGAAGTTCAGGAGCCCCGCCCCATAAATCGCCAGCTCCAGCCCAAATTCCGGGATCCACCAAAAGTCCGCCACCAGGCACCCCGCCACCGCCCCCAGGCTGTTGATGAAATACAGCTCCGCCACCCGCTCCCGCAACTCCGCCAAGGTCCGCGTCACGAACCGCGTCAACACCGGGAATGTCGCCCCCATCATCGCCGTCGGCACGAGGATGGTCAGGAAGCTGAACGCGAACTTCAACAGCAGCAGCGGCGTCCCCCCCCCGGACCCCAGCCCCTTCGCCACCGTGATGTACAGGTCGTGGCAAAACTCGTAGTACCACGGGAAAATCAACGCATACGCGGTGATCCCCAGCTGCAGCCAGCCATAAAGCGCGAGCGGCTTTTCCACCCGGTCCGCGACCGGCCCCAGCATCGCGTTGCCGACCGCCAGCCCCCCCATGAACGCCACCAGCACCGCCACGATGGCATAGCTGGTGTGGCCAAGGAACAGGGCGAGATAGCGCGCCCACGCCACCTGGTACACCAGCCCCGCCACTCCAGACACGAAGAAGCAGAGCATGACCAGCGCGAAAACAATCCGGACATTGGGTCTCACGGGCGGGGACTTTACTGAAGCGCCTTAAGCCTGAACAGAATTTCCTAGCCGCCGTCCCTGCCTCTTCAAAGGCCCAACGCGTGGCGTCCCCGGCGCGCCCTCCACGGCCTCCAAGCGCGGGCGCAGGAACTCCGGAGCCTCCCTCCGGCCCGCGCCTGTCCAGTCGCGCAGCAACCCCTTTGCGATCTCTTCCTCCGGCAACCCCCGGTTCTCCACCAACCAGCGCATGGTCAATTCCATCAATCTCGGCAGCGCGATCTCGTTCGTCCGCTTCAACTCCCCAAACAGCCAGTCGCTCAGAGCCAGAAAGCTCCGGAACGGCGAATGCCCGCCCCTCCAGACCAGCGGCGCCGTCGTCAAAAAATTGCCCGAGTTGCTGATCAAATCCCAAAACCGCGCGAACCGCCGCAGCCGTTGCAGCGTCGAAAAATCCAGCGTGCTGTTGCGCAGGATTTCATACGGCGGCTGCGCTCCGTACGCCATCTGGAACTCCCCGTCATGCCGCACGATCGGCGTGCCCCTCAGCCGCTTCAGGATTCCCACCTGGATCTCCTGCGGCCCCAGCCCCACCAGCCGGTCGAACCCCGCCCCAAAGCTCTCCAGCGTCTCCCCCGGCAGCCCGACGATCAAATCCGCGTGCAGGTGCACCCCCGTTTGCCCGCGCAGGTACTCAAAATTGTCCGCCAGCCGGGCCACATTCTGCCGCCGCTTGATCCGGTTCGACACCTCGTCGTTGAACGTCTGGATTCCCACTTCAAACTGCAGCGTCCCCGCCGGGAACCGCGCGATCACCTCCCGCAGCTCCGCCGGAAGCCGGTCCGGGATCATCTCGAAATGCAGGAACAGCCCCGGCCGCAGCCGCGCCAGGAAAAACTCGAGGATGGCCCGGCTCGTCGCCAGGTTCAGGTTGAACGTCCGGTCCACAAACTTGAAATGCCTCACCCCGCGCTCAAACAGCCGTCCCATCTCCTCCAGAAACGCCTCGATCGGAAATTGCCGCACCGGAATGTCCAGCGACGATAGGCAAAACTCGCATGTGAACGGGCAACCCCGCGACGCCTCCACGTAAATGATCCGGTGCGCCACATCCCGGTCGTCATACAGCCGGTACGGCATCGCAATTCGCGCCAAATCCGGCAAGCCCGCCGCGCGGACCTTCCCCTCGGGCCGCTCCCCCCGCAAAATCGCCCCGCACAGCTCCCCAAATTTCACGTCCGCCTCGCCCGTGATCACATAATCCGCGCACTCGACCACCGCCTGCCCCTCCGTCTCATAACTCACCTCCGGCCCACCCAGAATGATGACCAGCCCGGGCCGGACCCGCCTCAGGATTTCCGCCAGCTCCGCCGACTCCGTGGCGTTCCAAATGTAAACCCCCAGCCCCACAATCTCCGGATTTTTGGCCAGGATCGCCTCCGCCACATCGATCGGGCGCTGGTTGATGTCCGCCTCGAATATCTCCGCGTCCCCCTCCAACTCCCCCAGATTCGCTTTCAGGCACCGCAGCCCGAACGCCGCGTGGATGAATTTCGCGTTCAGGGTGGCAAGGACAATGCGGCTCACTTATTCCTCAACCCGGTACAAATGCGTCTTGGTCCTCGGAAAAAACGACTTCCCCGCGATCGCCGGCGTCGCCATGAACCCGCCCGCCAGGTGGTTCGTCGAAATCGCCTTGTATTCCCGCCCCGCGTTCAGGACCGTCGTTTTCCCCTCTTCGCTGAACACATACAGCCGCCCCTCCGCCAGCAGCGGCGACGCCGAATAATTCCCCTGCGCCCGCTCCCGCCAGAATTCCTCCCCCGTCTTCGCGTCCAAACACGACACGATGCCCCCGTCATCCAGCATGAACAGCAAGCCCTTCTCCACAATCACCGTCGGCTTCAGCGCCACGTTCCGGCTTCCCCGCCACGCAATGTGCGACTCGTCCAGCAGCCCCGTCCCCGCGCCCGGCCGCACCGCCAGCAAATGCCCCTTCGAGAAACCCATGCACCCATACACCAGCCCGTCCGCCACCGCCGGCTGCGCGCTCCCCGAATGGCACTTCCGCTCCTCCACCCGCCAGATCTCCCGCCCCGTCCCCGGTTCATATGCGTACAGCGCCTTGGACCCCAGGCTCACCAGCGTCTCCTTCCCGTTCAACACCTCGACAACCGGCGTCGAAAACGCCTTCCGGAAATCCCCATCCGCCTCCGGCTTCCCATCCTTCAGATCCTGGAAATCGATCGACCGGTCCGTCTTCCACACCGTCTTCCCCGTCCTCTTGTCCAGCGCCACCACATATTGGAAATCGCTGCCATCGAACTGCATGATCAGCAAATCCTTGTAAATCACCGGCGACGACCCCGAGCCCCGGAAATGATTGCAAACAAAATCCCGCCGCTCCCAAATCTTCTCCCCCGTCTTCGCGTCCAGGCACGCCGTCCCCGGCGAACCAAAAGTCACATAAACCCGCCCCTCCTCCAGGATTGGGGTCGGCGACGCGTAGGAATTGAAATCATGGCAAAACTGCGGCGCCTCCACTTCGAACAGCGGCAAATCCTTTTCGATCTCCCCCGTCTCCCGGCTTAACCTCAGCGCCGAAAGCTTCTTCCCGTCCTTTGTCGCCGTCGTCACCCAAACATGCTTCGCGTCCACCACCGGGCACGACCACCCCTTGCCATGGATCGCCGTCTTCCACACCACATTGTTCGTCTCGCTCCACGCGGTCGGCAGCCCGGTCGCGTCGGATTTTCCGTTGGCGTCCGGTCCGCGGAAGCGCGGCCACGTGTCGCTGGCCAGGGCCGTCCACAAGCTGGCGGCGAGAAAGGCGATTCTTAGCATAATTCCAGGAAAACCCGAACCTACCCGCATCCCCCTCCCAGCGCAATTCGCGAAAAACAGCCCCTGTCTCCGCTGCCGGATTTCAAGCCTTCAGGGCAGGGGAGGAGTGGACGCTGGGTTTGGGCGTGTGCGCATGTAATGAAACAGGTACTGCTGCGCGTACCCGGCGTTGGGGCCGAAGTGCGAGCCCACAAACCGCCTGAGCCGCTCCGGCGACGGTTTTCGTTTGGGAAAATAAAGGCTGACGAGCGCTTTTTGAATCCATACATCGATTGGGAACGCGTCCTGGAACCCATACGCAAAAAGGAGCACGCAGTTGGCGATTTTCTCCCCAACACCCGGCAGGGCAACCAACTGCGCACGGGCCTCGGTGGTGGAATGGGCCCGGAGGGACTCGAGGTTCAGCTTGCCGGAGGCCACGATTTGCGCGGTTTCCAACAAGTACGGCGCGCGGAAGCCCATCTTGCACGATCGCAGGCTGGATTCCGTCAACCCAGCCAACCGGTCCGCGGTGGGAAACATCGGAAAATTTGGGGCGAATGGAATTGGATTCCCGAAGCATTCGCACAACGAGCGGACGATCTGCCGGATTTGGACGATTTGTTTGGTTGAGGAGAGGATGAAGGAGGCGAGGCACTCCCATGGCTCCTGCCGGAGCAGTCGGAGCCCCCGACAGGCGTCGATGGCCGCGCGCATGGGAGGATCGTCCGGGAATGTGGCCGTGATCTCGTCGATGCGGACGGCGCACTGCAGGTATTCGGCGACCCCGGACCAGCCGGGCTCGTCCACCGCCGAGCGCGCGTGGATGAATTGGCCATCCGCCCGGAGAGCCACGGCGTGGCGCCCAATGACTCCTTCCCACTCCTCACCACACCGGTTCCACCGGAAGGCCTGGCCGGAGCTGAGCG
>CAZSXX010000048.1:0-8093 GCA_964611245.1 uncultured Verrucomicrobiota bacterium
CGATCGCCGGGCAGATCGAGCAGCGGTGGCCGATCCGCGGCGGTCAGTTCGATCTGCGAGTAAAGCAGGAAATTCTCGATGACCCGTTGAAGCCGCTGGGCGGACTCGTGAATATGCTGCGCGAACTCCGCCACATCCGAGGCGGGAAGGCTCGCGTGGTCAGAAATCAGGATGGAGGAAAAACCAATGATCCCGTTGAGCGGGGTCATCAGTTCATGCGGCAACGCCAAACTGATGCTGTCCCGCAACTGGCTGAGCTTCTGGTCCGACCGGGCGGTGATGGTTTCATGCTTCTTCAGGCGGGCCTTCACCGCCGCCATCAATTCCCCCAGGAGGAACGGCTTGGCCAAAAAATCATCCGCGCCCAGATTCATCCCATGGCGCATGTGAAACTTGTCCGACTGCCCAGTGAGGAAGACGAAGGGAATGGTCGTCGTGGCCGGACGCTGGCGCAAATCCGCCAACACTTGAAACCCGTCTTTGCGCGGCATCTGCACGTCGCAGAGAATCAAATCGGGAAGGTGGGTCAAAGCGAGCTGGATGCCCGCCTCGCCGTCTTCTGCCGCCACCGCGTCGTAACCGTGCACTCGCAGGGTGTCCGTGATCAGGCTCCGGACGTCCGGCGAGTCTTCGATCACCAAAATTTTCTGCATCACTGGCATTTCCTCACGCCGCTGCCTTTCAGCCGCGCAAGTTTCAAACAATTGCGCCCGACATCCCCGCATCCGTTTCCGGGAGGATCGCGACAGGCAAATAAATAGCCGGATCTATTCCAGCATCAAGATGATATCGGGTGAATCCACCCAAAGTTGAGCGGATTAATCCAGTTTGGGCGGCTGAAAAATCCATGGATAAATCCCTGGGTTCGCGGCCGTTGCCAAAGCCTTGATCCCGAACGGCTGCCACGGCGCTTGCCCGGCCCGCGTCACCTGCGTACCATGGCTCCGGACCATGCACCGCTTACTCCTTGTTCTCTCCACGAGCTTCACCCTGCAGGCGGCGGTCAGCTTCAAGGGCGACATCGCCCCGATCCTCGCCGGGCAGTGCGCGGCCTGTCATGGCCCCGAAAAAGCCAAAGGAGGATACCGTCTGGACTCATTCCGTGCCTTGATGCGTCCAGGCGACAGCCAAAAAGCGCCCATCACCGCCGGGAATCCGGCGCAAAGCCATCTTTTCGCGCTCATCACGTCAAGCGACAAGGATGATCGCATGCCACAAAAAAGCGAGGCGCTTTCAGCCGGGGAAATCGGCGTGATCAAAACGTGGATCACCGAAGGGGCAAAATTCGACGGAGCCTCGGAAGACGAGAGCTTGGCAATGATGATTCCCCATCGTCCGGGAGCCGAAGCCCCGGAGAAGTATGCCGTGCCACAGCCAATTTTTGCCCTCGCGTGGAGCCTTGATGGGCAGTCGATTGCCAGCGCCGGGTTTCGCGAGGCCCTGATCTGGAGTCCCGACGGAAAACTCATTCGCCGCATCGGACGCCTCCCGCCCCGGATTCATGGCCTGGCATGTTTGACGAACGGGCTCTTGGCGGTTGCCGCCGGTGCCCCAGGCAAATCGGGTGAGGTCCTGCTCTGCAACACCGAGTCCACCGAACCGCCGCGCGTGCTGGTCCGCCTTCCTGACGTCGCCGTTTCGCTCGCCGCCAATCGGGACAGGACCCTTCTGGCCGCCGGAGGTTCCGACAACTCCATTCGAATTTTCGAAATTCCCTCGGGCCGCGAAATTCAGGTCATCCAGCAACATGCGGACTGGGTGACAGCGCTCGCATTTTCACACGACGGCACGAAGCTGGCTTCGGCCAGCCGCGACCGCACGGCGCGCCTGTTTGATCCCGTGAAAGGGGAATTGCTGGAAACCTATGCGGAGCACGATCAGGCTCTTTTTGCGGTGGCATTTTCGCCCGATGGCTCCCGGGTTTTCAGCGGCGGGCGAGAAAAAAGGGTTCATGCATGGCAAACAACGGAAGGAAAAAAGAGTGGCGAATTCCCCGCCTTGGACGGGGAAATCCTGGCAATCTGCGTGGCGGGAAAAAGGCTTTTTGCCAGCGGGGGCGGAATTTCCATTGAGGAATTTTCGGTTGGCGACCGGAAAAAAATCCGATCGTTGAAAGGCCACACAGATTGGGTTTATGCGTTGGCGGCCGATGAGTCCTCCGGACGGCTCGCCTCCGGTTGTTACAACGGGGAAATTCGGATATGGAACATGGAGAGCGCGGAACTCTTAAGCAAGTTCGTCGCCGCTCCCTAAAACAAATACAGGAACTCGTTGGCGTTTAGCAGCGCCCGGGCGAGGGAAGGCAGTCCTTCCTGTTTGATCAACGCCACCGCCGCCTCCACCTCCTTCTTGTCGCCAGCCCGCCCCAAAACAACCCGGAACGCGCGCACGGCCAGCGCCCTGGTTCCGGAACCCGCCTCCCGTTGGAGCCGTGCGGCCAACATTTCGCTCTGCTGGAGCATGAACGGGCTGTTCATGAGATTCAGCGCCTGCAGCGGGGTGGTCGAACTGGTCCTCTTCGGCGTGATCTGGCCGGCGTCAGGGCAATCAAAGGCCCCAAAGGTGTCGTCAAGCTGCATGCGGTGCTTCGTCAGGTAGATCATCCGCCGCCAATCGCCGGGTCCAAAATCCTTTTTGGGGTTGAACACCCGCACGTAATTGTCATTCGCCTCGAAGAGGTCGAACCCGCGACCGCCCATTTTCAGGTCCAAATTGCCGGAGACCGCCAGGATTGAGTCGCGCAGGGCCTCCGCCTCAAGGCGGCGCGGAGGGAACCGCCAGAGAAGCCTGGTGCCAGCGTCGCGTTGAAGACCCTCCGGCCGGGGTCCGCTCGCTTGGCGATAGACGGAGCTCAGTAAAATTTTCCGCTGCAGTGACTTCACGCTCCACCCGTCGGCCACGAACTCCGAGGCCAGCCAGTCGAGCAATTCAGGATGGGAAGGCGCGGCTCCGTTCAGTCCAAAATCGCTCGGCGTGTCAACAAGCCCGGCTCCAAAGTGGAACTGCCATATGCGGTTGGCCATCACACGGGCCGTCAAAGGATTCCCGGGGTCGACCAGCCATTTGGCCAGCGTCCGGCGCCGTTCACTTTCGGGCAAGTCGGGCCGCATCTCGAGCTTGGCGAAGCGCGCCGGAAGCGCCGCGGCGATCTGCTCCTTCTTCTGCAAGGCTTCGCCCCGATGCAGCCGGAACGTGGGTCCCGGCTGTTCAAACCTCCCCGCGTAGGCCATCGGGGCGGAAGTCAGCGCGCCCAGTTTTTCTTCGAGCGATTTCTTTTTGGCGGCCAACTCGCCGAGCGGTCCCGGAGGCGCCTTCGCTCCAAACGGAAGCCTGTCGCTGGAATCCGACGCCACAATCCATGCGCCCTCGACCCAAACCTCGAAGCGGTACTCCGTCGCCAACCGATCCGCAAATTTCCCTTCGCGATCACGCCCCCATCGGACCTTGCTGATCGTGACTTGGTTCGTGAATTGGAGCTCAACCCAGCCTTTTCCTTGCTCATTGGAAATCCAGCTTTTGCTGTTTCCAACCTTTCCGTCGTTGATGTGCTCCAACCGGTGGATTTCGGATTTTGGGTAGGTTCCCGACGCCTCTGCTTTGGTGCCCCGGCTTGCCAATGCGACATTCACGCCGGATTGGTCGTAAACCTCCAACTCGTCAATGCACGGCTCGCCTTGGTTGGAGGCGGCGATTGAGAATCGCACCCTTTCGGTGCGGACCGGGGAAAATCGCTCCGTGTTGGATTGCGCGGTGACAGGGGGCCGCACGCGGGCGCCACCTGGTTTCGCAAGAGGCTCCAACGCCTCCATCTCCCGCTCCAATCGGGCTATTTCCTCCCGCAACGCGTCAGCCTCGTGTTTTCTTTGTTCCGCATCCGCGCCCTTCACGGGCCTGTCGCCGTGTTGGACACCAGTGAAAACAGCCTGCATTGCATAGTAGTCAACGTGGCTGACGGGATCGAACTTATGGTTATGGCAGCGCGCACAGCCGATGGTCAGGCCAAGAAACGTGGACGAGGTCGTCGACACCATGTCATGCAATTCGTCCATGCGCTGCTGCGCGGTGAGCCCAGGATCCGGGCTCTTGACCTCATCCCACGGGCCGCCGACCAAGAAACCAGTCGCCACATCTTCGCCCATCGTGTCGCCCGCGACCTGCTGAAAGACAAATTGGTCGAAAGGCAAGTCGTCGTTGAACGCGCGGATCACATAGTCGCGGTACGGCCACGCATTCCGCCGGGGAGTGTTCGTCTCAAAGCCATTGCTCTCGGCGAATCGCACCACGTCCAACCAATGCCGGGCCCATCGCTCGCCATAATGCGGCGAAGCGAGCAGCCGCTCGACCAGGTTCTCGTAGGCTCGCGGGTTCTTGTCACGGATGAAGGCTGCGACTTCCTCCGGCTCCGGCGGAAACCCAATCAAATCAAGGTAAAGCCGGCGAATCAACACCGCGCGGGGCGCCGGGGGGGAAAGCGAGAGGCCCTCTTTCTTCAACCGGTCAGCGATAAGAACGTCAACAGGATTCGCGCCGGGCTGGGTTTGACCAAGGGCTGGCCGACGGATCGGCTGGAAGGACCAATGGTCGGAGCCTTTCTCAAGGACAACCGCAGGGGGCTCGGGGTTCGCCGCGAACGCAAAGTCCCCGCACGTCAAAACAACGGCCATGAAAATGCGGGCAAACATAAGGCTTGAAGCCATTCTAACGCTCAAATCTCAATTTGCATTCCCAATTCCACGACCCGGTTGGCGGGCAACCGGAAGAAGGCGGTCGCCCGCTGTGCGTTGCGCGCCATGTACGCAAAAAGACGCTCCCGCCAAAGCCACATTCCCGGCTTCGAACTCGGGATGATCGTCTCCCGGCTGAGGAAGAAAGTCGTGTCCTCGTTGTTGAACTTCAAGCCGAGCCTGGCGCACTCGGCAATCACCTCGGGAACGCTCGGTTCCTCCATGAAGCCATAGAATCCCTGCACCCGATAAAACCCATCCTGGAGCTTCGCCACGTTGACCCGTTCGTCCTCATCGACATGGGGGGACTCGGCGGTCGCAATCGTCAGAATGATGACCCGTTGGTGCAGGACCTTGTTGTGTTTCAAGTTGTGCAACAAAGCCAGCGGAGTTCCCTCCGCGTTGCCCGCCAGAAACACCGCCGTGCCGGGGACACGGTGCGGCGGGTTTTGCGAAATGTCGTCCAAAAACAGCTTGATCGGCAGCGAACTGGCGCTCAACCGGGCGCCCAGCAAGGTCCTTCCCCGTTTCCAAGTCGACATCAGGACAAAGACCAACAAGGCGATGGCGATTGGAACCCAGCCGCCGTGGGCTATCTTGACGAGGTTGGCGGTGGCGAAAGAAAATTCGATCACGAAAAACACGGCGCAAATCGAGAAGGCCTTGAGAAAACTCCAGCCCCAGAGCCGCCGGGCCGCGAGAAAAAACAGGAAGTTGGTGATCAGCATCGTGAAAGTCACAGCGATCCCGTAGGCGGAGGCCATGTTGCTGGAAGTTTGGAAGGTCAACGTCAATCCAATGCACCCCGCCATCAACATCCAGTTCACGCGCGGCATGTAAATCTGGCCCCGTTGGCGCGAGGAGGTGTGGTCAATCGCCATGCGCGGGCAGTATCCAAGCTGGATGGCCTGCATCGTGAGCGAAAATGCGCCCGAAATCAGGGCCTGCGAAGCGATCACCGCCGCCGACGTCGCCAACGCGACCAACGGATAAACCATCCAGCGGGGGGCGAGAAGGTAGAAAGGATTGGATTTGGCGGATGGGTCATCGAGAAGCAGGGCGCCTTGCCCGAAATAATTCAACAACAACGCTGGAAACACGAGGCCAAACCAGGCGATTTTCATGGGCTTGCGGCCAAAGTGGCCCATGTCCGCATAGAGCGCCTCCGCGCCCGTGACGCAGAGCACAACCGCGCCAAGCGCCATGAACCCCTCCCAACCATTCTGGATGAAGAAATTCAACGCGTAGTGCGGGCTGATGGCCTTGAGAATGTCGGGCCGCGCGATGATTCCCTTGATGCCCAGCAGGCCGATCGTCAGGAACCACAGCGACATGATCGGGCCAAAAACGACTCCAACCCGCCCGGTGCCGAAACGCTGGACGGAAAACAACCCCACGATGACCGCGCAGGAAATCGGAAGGACCAGGGAGGTGAATTCGGGCCGGATCACCGTCAACCCTTCGACCGCGCCTAGGATGGAAACAGCCGGGGTGATCATTCCGTCTCCATAAAGCAGGGCGGCTCCAAACACCCCCGCTGAAATCATCCAGACCCGGCGTTTGCGAAGGTTGCGGTCATTGCGATCAGGAAAAGCAAGCGCAAGCAGGGTCAGCACGCCCCCTTCCCCCTTGTTGGCGGCGCGCAAAACGAAGGTCAGGTATTTGATCGCGACGATGATGGTCAAGGACCAAAAGATCAGCGAAAGGATGCCAAAGATGTTCGAGTGCGTCGCCGCGACGGGATGCGTGCCATGAAAACACTCGCGCAGGGTGTAGAGCGGGCTCGTGCCGATGTCCCCATACACCACGCCCAGGGCGCCCAAAGCCAACCCGGCCACGTAGCCCGGTTTGTGACTGGTCGACGTCATGATAAAATTCACGCGCGCATTTCCATGGCCGCGCGAATCCAGTGGGGAAATCGTGGGCCGCCCAAACGGCCCGAAGATCGCCCTCTCAAATGCCGACGAGGTTAGCTGCCGGGCTGGATCTTGAAAGTGACCCCGCGGCTTTTGCCGCGCTCGCCCCTCCACCTGGCTTTTCGGCCAAGTCGAATTGGTTCCCCCGCGCTGGCCAGACAGGCCAAGCTTAGGCTGCTGGCGACGTTCGTAACATATGCGGTGGTGCCTGTCAATTTGCCCGCAGCAACCGAAAATACCGGGCGGGCTCCCCGAAGCTCACCGATTGTGGATTCGCCTGGCTCGGCGCTGCCTTCCAATTTGATTCAATGGACAGGGATGACTGCAGGATCCAGTCCCCCTCCCAGGATACTTCGGCATTGTCGCCAACTTTCCGGATGCGGAGCATCGGGTCCTGCAACGTGACAAGGGAGTAATCCCTAAACTTCGCGACAAAGGACCGCCTCGCTCCCGCGAATGGAGGGATGTCGTTGTTTTCGGCGCAGAACGCCAGCCCAACGAAAACCTGCGTGGCGAGTGGCGGCGAGAATTCGGCCGAGCCCAAGGGCTCCCACGACAATCCATCCATGCTGCGGGCCATCGCGAAGCGGGGACCGATTCGCTGGATGCGCAGCCAAGCGTTGGGAAACTCAGGCGCGGCGTTGTTCGTCAGCGCGAGCGACTCCGTCGAGAGAGTCCCCTGCACCGCCCGCTGCCACCCTTCGTGGCGCCCACGGCCCGGTTGGCCAAGTGCGTCCCAATCTGGCCCTGCTGAAAGCTCCAAATAGCGCGAAAAATATTGCGACGGGCTTGTCGGATCAATCGGACGGACCCTCCCGTCGTCCAAAGACTCGCGGACCATGATCCCGGCTTTCGCATCAAGTCCGGCGGAATCAACGAACTCGATCCGGACTCTGACATCAAAATCGGAGGAAACCTCTTCGCCCATGAAGGTGGCTTCGTCGTAATACTCCCCCTGCTGGATGCCGCCATTGAAAAGGTCAAATCCATTGGTCCCAATCGCCGTTGCGTCCACCTTGAACCCGAGTTCATTCGCCCCAATCGCGGACCAGAATCTGGGCGTGGGGTTAAGAACGGTGGATGCGGGAGGGACTGAATTTCCAAGAGAATCCTTGATGCCTGAAATGGACAGATTAACCGAGGAATTGCCTGGAATGTCGGCGGCGCTCAGGGTGACACCCTGGTTCGTGCCAGCGGTGCGGGCGGAGTGAACTTGGCCGGTGGAAAGGTTGTAATTGCCAAGATCCAGAAGGGTCGCACGGTCAGCCGGGGCCGAGAATAGGACGGTCACCTCCAAGGAAGCGCCGTTGTGAAGCGCTCCAAACGTGGGGAATACCTCCGCTGAATGAACGGACAGCGGGAACAGGGCAATGAGAACGACCCTTGGCGCCATCAATAAAGAGGGGCGGCGCTTTCGTGCCCGCCCACGGTGAAAAAATAAACCAAAAAACGG
>CAZSXX010000048.1:8103-17937 GCA_964611245.1 uncultured Verrucomicrobiota bacterium
AGAGGGCCGGCTCTTGCGAGCCGGCCCTGTGTCAAATAATCAGCCTAAGCCGGTTATGGTTTGCGAACCAGGAAGTAGGCCTGCGCATCCGTGGTTGCAATGATTCCACCATTGGTGGCCCCAGCAACCGGGGTGAACGTGCCATTCGCGGTGGCCGAGGAGTAAAGGACTCCCGTGCCTCCGTCGCCAGTCCAGGAAACCTGAACACCCGTCGCCACTTTGACAGCGGAGACCTTGATTTCGGTGACCGCGCTGGCAGCGGCCCAGTCGATCGTGCGATCGAACAGGGTCTTGCCGTCGGCGGTCAGGATCGCGAACGTGTTGTCAGTAAGCGGAACGTAAGCGCGGCGGCCAGCGGCCGTTGCGCCGTTCAGGAGCGCCGCTCCTTTTTCCACAATATACAACGCATTCTGCGCGGTGTTGCCGACGATGTTCGCGATGACGGTCGCATTGACCGGAGCGAGAACCAAGCCCCAGCCGTAGTCGTTTGCCGCCGTCGTGAATGTGACCGCGCCCGTGAAGCCCGCGCCGATTGGGCTTGCCGCGCCAGCAGCCGTGATCTCGATCGCTGTTTGACCAGCGGTGGTCGCATGATCTGTAGCCAGATTCCCGGTCAACAGGAAGTTGTCTTCCAATGCGTTCTCCCAAGTGACGACACCTGCGGCAACATTGAGGAACTTGTCGCCAACATCACCGGAACCGACCGTCGAGGAGATGACCACGAGTTTTTTGTCAGCAGCATCCGCGGCCGCGGAGGCCAAAGCGGCGATGTCGTAGACGTCGTAGCCACGACCGAAGAGGTGGTTCTGCGCCAGGACATCGGAGGCGTTGGCGCCACCGGTTGATCGGACGTAGAGAACCTTCGGAGCGTTGGCCGAGGACGGCGGACGGACGAACACGGTCACGCCAGGAGACGTGAAGGATCCGCCGAGATTGTCGGTGATGCGTGCGGTCAACGAGTAATACCCCACCGGCGCACTCGGGACCGTGAATGAATACGGGGCAACCGTCGATTGGCCAAGCAGGGAGCCATTGGCGAAAAACTCGACTTTGGCAACGCCTGAGGAGGCGACGGGGTTGACCGTGATTGTGGCATCAGTGCCGGCAGTTACGCTGGCGCGATCGGCTGGCGAAGTGATGGTGATCACCGGATCCGCGATGACGCTGAGGGCAGAGCCACCAAAGATGCCCGTGCCGTTGGCGGGAACCGCATCGCCTTCGTAGATGAAGGCTGCGCTGGAGGCGTCGCCGCCGCCACCTTCCTTCTGAAGCATTTCCATGTAGTAACGCTTGCCGGCTTCAACCGTGATCACGTTGGGCGTCGGCCATTCGCTGCCGCCGAACTGATCAGACCGCTTGGAGGCCAAGTCCGCGCCACCGTTGGAGGATGCACCCCACTCCCGGCCGTTCGACCAGGAGGTTTCTTGGGCGATGAGCTTCTTGTTGGCCGGATCTTCATCCGTGCTCATGTAGAGGTTGATGCCATCGTCACCGGAAACGAACCAGACAACGTTGCCCGCGCGCGGGGCGGTGAAGTAACCGCTCACACGGCTGCCGTAGTTGTCGGCATATCCCGTCGGCCCCTCGAAGTTGGACCGATAGCTGGTCAGGTCGGCCGCTTCCGCCTGGAATTTGGCCGAGTTGATCAGGTCACTCGCGGCGCCGCCGCCAATATTGCTGAAGAACTCGAACCGGGACAATCCCTGCGTGAGGACCGGAACCACTGTCTTGGAAGAGCCACCGGTGTTGCCCGACAGGTCCGTGGCGCCAGTCACCGTGACCGTGTAGGTCGTGCCCGGCGTCAACGCAGTCGTGTGAACACGGTAGGTCAGCCCGTCAGCGTTCGGCCCCGCAACATCAATCACGGCGACGCCGGCGCTGCCAGCGATCGTGAAGGACGTGGGGGTGTTCGGGACAGGTTCATCGAATGTGACCCAGAGGTCATGGAGGTCGCGGGCCTGCAGCCGGGCGATCACGGGGGCCGTTGTGTCGTCCACGACGGTCAGGGTGGTTTCTCGGCTGGTCTTGGCGATCACCGTGCCATCGCTGTTTTTCGTCAGCGAGGCCGTGATCTTGTACTTGGCGCCGTTGTCAGCCAAGGCGGCGGCGAATGAGAGCGTTGTGCCGGTCTCGTTCGGGATCGCCACTCCGTTCTTGAACCATTGATAGGTGATCGGGCCCGAAGGACCAGCGACAATGTGGGTGACCAAGTTCACCGGGACGTTCTTTTTGACGGTCAGGGCAACCGGGTTGAGCACGTCGAAGTCCATTCCGTCGAATGGCGTCATTTCAAAGGAGATCGGCGCATCACCATTCACGATGGCGGGTTGGCCAGGACGGCGCCACGCAACCGAGAGGTTGTCACCGCCGCCGCCTTCGGAGAAGATGGCTTCGGTGTAGTAACGTTGGCCGGCCACCAAAGGAATCGGGGCCGAGACGCGGTTGGCAACCGGGTTGCCGCCACCGTCCGAGGTCCATTCACGATAGCCGCTCCAGCCGACCTGACGGCCGATTTCGCGCTTGTTCGCCGGGCTGTCATCCGTGCTCAACCACAGGATGCCAGGATCATCGGAGGACATGTAGAACGTGTAGTTCGCCGTGACCGTGGGGGTCACGTAACCGATAAGCTGCGCGCCGTAGTTGTCGCGGATGTTCGGGGGCGTTTCATACCACGGCTCCACCGATTCTTCATCCGGCGCGTTGTCAAGATATTGGGGGCTGTTCTGGATCGCAGCAATGCCGCCACCGACATTGAACACGCGGCGGGTCACACCGCCACCTGCGTTGAAAACAACCGTCTTCGTCTTGACCGTGCCAGCTTCCGTGTATGTGAGAACGACTGTGAACTGGGTGCCATATCCGGCGGCGGCCTGATCGTGCGAGATCGTTGTGACCCCGTTTGCTTTCGCAGCCACAGCCGCCACGGCAACGCCATTGACGGTCATGCTGACCGAGGAGGCTGCGATGGGCGACGATTGGTCAAGGATGCCCGCAATGATCTTGAACGGTTCATTGGGCCTCACCAAGCCACCATCACCAGGCGTGATGGTGGTGTATGCCAAGGTCGTGGTCGTCGCGGTTGGAACGAACGCATAATAATTCTGGTCGTTATTGCCACCAATCGTGGTCGCACGGATGGTCTGCTCGCCAGACATGTTCAGGACGATTGGCTGGCCGGCGGCATCCCGGAGCGGGACGAATTGGAAGGTGTCCCAACCGCCGCTGGCCGGACCGCTGAATTTGCCGATGCGGATGACCGTTTGGTCTTCCACATTCGCGTTGCCAACAATGCTGAGGTCCACGTCGTTGGGGCCGCCACCTGAGGAGAGCCGCGCGTAGACGAGGTAGGATTTGGCCGGGAAGTTGCGGGTGTAATTGGCCCATTCACCGGGGTCGTTCCAGCCGACTTTGAAGTCGGTGGTGACGCTCCAACCGGCACGGACGTTGTCGCCAATGGCGACCGTGCCGATGTTCGGATCTTCACCCTGGCGATAATCGTCGTTGCCATCTCCGCCCGTGCGGAAATAGTCAACCCGGTTGATCGCGGGATCGGTGCCGGCATAGGCGCCACCGGGATACTGGCCAGTGTTCGCGTCGGTGATCCACTTTCCATTGTCGTAATTGTGGTCTTCGGCTTCGACAAACACGGTGTCCAGAGCGATCGGACCCACAGTGAACTCGTAATTAATCGTCTCCGTGGCGCCGCCAACACCGGTCCCAAAGGTCAGGGACACTGTGTGCTTCGAACCGGCAGCCAGTTCGCCCGGAGGGTCATAGGAAACAGTGGTGGTGGTGTCGACTTTCGCGAAGGAGGGAGTGACGACCACATCGTCGAACTTGAGGACGACAGAGGAATTGGCCAAAGCGGCCGTGGTCCCGTCCACAATGTCGACTTCAACAACTGCCGTTGATGGAGCGTCGTTGCCCTCGGGGAGGGTCGGATTCGGGGCGACGCGGGTGATATAGGAAGCGCCCGTGCCGAAAGTGGTGATCGCGAGATTGTCCACCCAGGCGTTTTCGTTCGCGCCACCGGTGCGTGCGCTCATGATGATGTCGTGAGCCTCCGCGACCGTCGGAGCGTAAGCGTCCTTGATCAGTTCAACTCCATCGTGCCAGACACTCACGAAGCTGTTCTTGTAAACGAACCGGACTGGGGTGAACCGGTTGTTGATCAGGCTGAACGTGGTGGGCCCGACCGTGGCACGGCCACCTTCGCGTTGACCGGTCGAATATGCGCTTTTAACCACTGGGCCATTGTCGCCCGGGCTGTTGTATTTGACGTCGATCGCCGGAGCGGTGTCGGAGCCATTGTTGTCCCAAGTGTCGAGGGAAACCACAACACCGGGGGATTGACCTTCTTCAGCGGTGCCCGTCGGGGCAGTTCCAGCCGGCACCCACACGAACGACATGCCGTCCGCAGCCCGAGCCGATCCGCCTCCGAGGAGCACCTGGAAGCTCACATCAAACCCAACCGTCGGGGCGCCCGCATCAATGTCAGGGATGATCATCCGACCGGTGCGGCTATTCTGCGCATCGGTGAGGGAAATATACCCGCCGGTGACGCCACCCGTCTCAACCCAGCGAGCGAAAGGCAGGCCAGTGTTGGGATCCGCAGTGCCGTCAAACAGGACATCCGCGGAAGGATCGGAGTTGAAGTCCAATGATTTCGTGGCCGCATGGGAAAGCGGCAACGCCGACAAGCCGAGAACGGCCGACAGGACAGCGAGGGTTCGAGGAGAACACAATCTTTTCATAATTGAACGAGACTGAGTTGGAGGCGCTCCGTCCAAAGCCCGCTGGGGATTTGGATGAGCGAGGGGTTTTTTACGCATACGAGTGTTACTTTCACGCTCTCAACAGGACGTGGAAATCTCCGAAAAATTGGCAAAAAGCCTTTGTTTCGCACGACAAGCGACACAAAAACTGCTGGCCCGGAGACAGGCACGTTAAACTGCCAGAACGCATTCTTGTTTGGGAACTGGGACAAACATAAACGCAAAGGCTAAAATCCCGCAACAAAAAAGTGACGAAAACCCGCGAAAAATCCCTCCGCCTCCGAGATCGCCAAAAGGGTCAATCGGCCATCAATCGATCCGGAATGGGCGCGGTAATTGGGGGGATCCAACCGCGAGAGACTGCGCCACTCTGATCTTTGAAGGCGGAGCGGACGCAAAAAGTGCGGTTAAGCGAATCTAACTCTTGATCAACCCGGAAATCTCAATGGTTAAAAGAAAGTAAAACTGTTGAGTAATCGACACTTTTCAAACAACAGTCCCCTCGTTCGAGCGGGTCGGATGGAACTTAAGATTACTTGCCGAAGGTGTAGCTGACCGGTTGAAAAATGCTGGTCGCCTTGGCTGGTCGCGGAGCGGAAAAATCAACGACCGGTTCGACACTGGAAAAATTGACCAAGGCGGCGGGATTGGCGAAATGGGACCGGAGAAATGCGTTGGGTTGGGCGGTGGAAGGGTCAGGCGTGGCGGCGAGCCATCCGCCGCCAAACGCCGCGGCGGCGGGATCGGCATCCGCGCCGGAATCCAAGGCTTGGGAGAGCCGGAACCCCATCAGCAGGAGGGTGGAAATCGTGAAACCATACGCGCAGGCAAGGATCGGCCGGGCATCAAAACGGGCGACCAACCACCCCCACCAAGTGGATTGCACGCCGAGGTCGGACGTTTCAATCCGCTCGAGAATCTTGCCGGGAAGCCGGTTGAAATAGCCCGGAGGGGGCTGTTCATGCTTTTTCAGGGCAAGAAGCCTGCGGAGGTCGCTGAAATCCTGGTCGTTGTTCATTGCTTCAAATAATCGGCCAAAGAACCTTGGAGCTGCTGGCGCGCATAGAAAAGCCGGGAACGAACCGTGCCCGCGTTGCAATCCATGATCTTGCCGATCTCGTCGTGGGAAAGGCCTTGCACATCATGCAGCGTCACCACGAGCCGATGTGTGTCTGACAGCTTTTGCATCGCGTCGTTCAATTTTTCCTGCAACTCGCCCAAGCTGCAGTCCCGGCGCGGTGTCTTGTCGGAAATCAACGCCACGAGGTCAGGGTCGTGTTCCGCGTTGAAATCCAAATCGTTTAGGCTGAGATTGTTGTGACGGTTTTTTCGCTGCTTCAGAAAGTTGATGGTCTTGTTGACCGCGATGCGATAAACCCAAGTGAAAAAAGCGGAATCCCCCTTGAAGCTGGGCAAAGCTTTATAGGCTTTGAGGAATGTTTCCTGCGTGAGGTCATTGGCGTCCTCATGGTTCGAGGTCATGTGGTAAACCGCCCCATAAATGCGCTCTTGGTAGCGCCGAATCAGTTCATCGAAAGCGGAAAGGTCGCCTTGCTGGGCCTGGCGGACGAGGGACCGGTCGTCCGTGGGCGCAACTGCCGGCGGCGGTTCGACTGGCGCCTCAAGGGCGATGGCTTGCATAGGGCCCATGTCCACCAGTAATGACACCGAGCGATTCGGTTTGTTGCGCCAAATACTGGCCCAACGCCGCAAGCGCCTGCGACCCCTCAGTCGCAGGCAGCCGGCCTATGATCTCTTGGGCGCGCTCAATTTCCTGGTAAATGATGGTTTGTGATTGGGTTAGAGCGTGGCCACGGCTGAGAAGTTCAAAAATTTCCGAAAAATATTTAGGATTCCAATCTTGGATCAGCAAACGAAGCCGCGACTGGTCGGAGGGGTCGGCTTGTTCGAGCAGAAGGAGCACAGGAAGGGTGAGCTTCCCGCAGGCCAAATCCGTGCCCAAAGATTTCCCCACCGCCTCCTCGCTCCCGAATAGGTCGAGGCAATCATCGTAAATCTGGTAGGCGGTCCCCAACGCCATGCCATAGGCCCGCAGCGCCGCCCGATGGGAGGGCGACGCGCCGGCCAAATGGGCCCCCAAATCGCACGAAAGGGCGAAAAGCTCGCCCGTCTTCATCTGGATGGCCTTGAAATACTGGGCGCGCGTGAGCCCAAACTGGCGGCGCTGGTGCGTCTGCAGGATTTCGCCCGTGCAAACAGTGTTGGTGGAGGTGGCGACGGCCCGGCAAACTTCGGGGGTGGGAAAACTGGCCGCCAACGCCAGCGAATGCGCAAAAAGGCAATCGCCGAGCAGCACCGATATTTCATTGCCCCAATGGGCCGCCAGCGTCGGGCGGCGGCGGCGCATCTCCGCTTCGTCCATGATGTCGTCATGCACAAGCGTTGCCAGGTGGACCATCTCGATGATGACCGCGACGGTGACCAGGGAGTCATTCAGGCGCCCAGCGGCCGCTCCGCTCAGGGCAACCAGGCTGGGGCGAATCTGTTTGCCCTGGTTGGTGAGGGCGTAGCGGGCGTAATCGGCGATTTCGGGGTCGAATGCTTCAACCTGCTGCGCGAGGGACGCGGAGACTTCATTAAGAAATGGCTGCACTGGCCGGACAAGCTCTTTCCAGCCGACGGGGTGCTTGGAGGGAATGGTGGGGCCCGTGCCCGGGTTCCTCGCGGTCGCCAACATGGAGGGAGAATCTACGATTTGGGCAGGTGAGTCAAACGGGAAGGGGTCACCCGCGAAAGGCGGGGCGGTCGCTCACTTGAGCCAAAGGACCGTCACCCCCTCGTTTGTGGCGTTGAGGTCGGGGTCCCCGCGGAGCCCCGGGACCGCTTCCATCATTGCCATGGTTGCGGGGTCAAAAAT
The DNA here is from genome assembly GCA_964611245.1 of uncultured Verrucomicrobiota bacterium. GTDB lineage: Bacteria > Verrucomicrobiota > Verrucomicrobiia > Limisphaerales > SXQI01 > CAZSXX01. The sequence continues at coordinate 15,757 of CAZSXX010000048.1, forward strand.
CGAAAAATCCTCTCCGGGGATAAAATCCTTGATCACACCCTCTTTTTTTCGGAGGCGGAATGATTTTCGGAGGCCAACGCAGATGGCCCCACCTTTGCCGGATGAGCCATAACCATGGATGATTTTCAGCGCGCGCAGGCCCTCGCGTTTCGCCTTCCTGATTTCAGCGATGACCAGGCGGCGGGCCTCATCCACAGTGGGGAACCCCGCTTCGACATTGTAGGAGCGCAACATGGGAGGCTTGGTCAGATGGCGGCGCGCGCTTGCCATTGATAGGCCCGCTTTGACGTGAGCGAGAAAACCTCCTCCCGTGCGGAATTTCCAGCGGATCTCAGGTAATCATCAACAACGCCTTGGGTGACGGCCAAGGGCGCGAAGCGTTCACTGACGGGCCAATTGCTGGCGTACAGAAGCCGCGAGGGGCCAAACAGTTTCATCATGGCATCCAACGCCGGCGCATAAAATTGCGCGTCCCGCGGAGCGGAGCCGTCCGCCCGTCCCGTGCCCTCGACCAGGCCGGAAAGCTTGAAATAGATGGAAGATCGCGGCGCCAACGCGGCCATTTGATCAAGCCAATCGCGCGGCGGCGGGTCGCCATCAATGCGGAGTCCCGCCAAGTGGTCGATCACAATGCGGAGCGAGGGGATTTTCCGGGAAAGGGCGCTGGCAAATGCGAGAATTTCAGGACCCCCAAGAAGGTCAAGGGATAGGCCGCGCTCGGCCAAGAGGTGAAGATGCCGGAGGACGATCGAGTCATCCGCGAGATCGGCCGACTTGCGGGAGCCAATTCGAATGCCCCGAAACGCCGGGTTGCCGGCGAATCGTTTGAGGTGCTCGGGAAACTGCGTGGCGCCCACGGGCAGGTTCCCCACAAATCCGACGATGAACGGATCGCTGGCCGCGAGGTCCAAAATCCATTGGTTGTCCTCAAGCCAAGGGCTGGCTTCCACAACCACGGTCGCGGTGACGGGTCGCGGGACGCGCACGGCGCGGTAATCCCGGGGATAAACCGGGCGGTAAAGGAGGCTCTCCTCCCGGGGCGGCCACGGGACGCCCTGAGGTCGGGTGGGATCGTAAAAATGAGTGTGGGTGTCAACGACCGCGGCCGGCGCGGATTGCCGCGGGGAGGATGGCAATGACGCGCAACCCGCCAACGTCGAGGCGGCGAGCGCCTGCGCCGCCGACCGGAGAAACTCACGCCGACGCGAAGGAACGCTCATGAGGGACTCGGTCAATCGACCGTCCGGACAGTGTAACCGCCGGATTTCTCGTCCGGATCCAATTTGAGAATCCCGCGCTTCTCGGCGGCCGCCAGCAGGTCGTTGAACGAACGGAATCCGTATGCGCGCTCGTTGAAGCCCGGATTCCGGCGCTTGATGGCCTGCTTGATCATCGAACCCCAAATATGGTCATTCTGGCCCCGCTCCTCCGCAAAATCCTCGAGGGTGTCGGCCAACAGGTCAAAGGCTTTCTGAAGGGACGGCCCGCTGTTGGCTGAATCCGCCTCGCGGACCGGCCCAAGGCCAGCGGCGGCGGCGGCCGGGCGGCGGCGGGCCTTTGCTGGCGCGGAACGGACCAAGTCGTCATAATAAATGAAATCGTCGCAGTTGTTCAGGAACAAATCGGAGGTGGAATTCTTGACGCCGACCCCGATGACGGTCTTGGCGTTTTCACGGAGCTTGCTCACAAGCGGCGAAAAATCGGAGTCCCCGCTGATGATCACAAACGTGTCCACGTGCCCCTTGGTGTAGCAAAGGTCCAGGGCATCCACCACCATGCGGATGTCGGCGGAATTTTTTCCGCTCTGGCGGACATGGGGGATTTCGATCATCTCGAATGCGGACTCATGCAAGTCGCGCTTGAAGGCCTTGTACCGGTCGAAATCGCAATAGGCTTTCTTGACGACGATATGGCCCTTGAGCAGGAGGCGCTCCAGGACTTTTTCCACCTCGAAATTCGGATAGTTCGCGTCGCGCGCGCCGAGTGCGATATTTTCCAAATCGAGATATACGGCCATGGTGGCGTCGGCCACTATTCGATCACTTTCACGCGGGATGGACATGCGCAGGGACACTCACAAAATTCCGGGCGCGGCACAAGGACCGAAGGGCCGCCGCCAACCGGGGCGGCGCGGCTTCCTCCCGGAATCCGCTCACCGCCGTTTCAATTCCTTGAGCAATT
>CAZSXX010000049.1:0-15240 GCA_964611245.1 uncultured Verrucomicrobiota bacterium
CAGCAAAGCCGGGCAGAAGCTCCTGCGCGACCGCGTTGACAAAACGTTCGCCGAGTTCGTCAGCCGCGTCCCCGCCAAAATGCTGACCGAGGTCGGCCTGAAGCGGCATTACAAGGACCCCGAAGCCATCAAACTGTTCCAAACCTTGAACAAGTGAACCTCTGAGCCTTGTCTTCTTGGTGGGCCGGTTTCATTGAAATTCCAGATGCGCAAACCGGGCTGGTGTGTGGTAAGTCCTCGTCAATGTTGGGTTTAGCGCCAGGAATGCTTTGTGGGCGCGGTCAATCCGGTACAGGTTGATCCGCCATTTTTCGCCGGCCTTCGGCGGGGCGTCCTTGAAGGCGGCCATCGGAATCTTCATCTCCGCCGTCCATCGGTTTTTCTCCCGGTTCACCACGGACGCCGCCTCAAAACCGCTGCTCCATTCAAAGTCGCTTCTCCCGGGCGAGAGGATGAGGTCCAGTTTTTCGCCCGTCGGCGCCACTTCGTATTCGCTGTAGTGGTCCACCTTCTCCGGGTCCGGCGCGATGAATGCCTCCACCACATCCTTGTCCCAGAGTCCCATCCGTTCCTTGTCCTTGAACGGGGGCTCGAACGTTGTGATTTCCGTGATCGGGCAATCGTAGCCGAGATAAAGAAACTGGTCCGTCCACAACGCGCGGACCGGCGTGGCCACGGCGGGGTGCGCGGCGCCGTGGCCGGAGTCATATTCCAAGTGCACTGGCTTCGCGGCCTGCCAAGCCGCGTTTTTCAGCTTTCCATCCAGCGCGAAATCGGCGGGGATGCGCGCCGCGCGCATCACCGGGAAGGGCAGGGACCGCGCGAGCAGTTTGCGGGCGTTGTCGAAGTAAATTTTCCGCAGGACCTCGTCCGGAAGGGAAATCCCGCTGATCGTCCAGTCACCTTGGATTGGCGTCATGTGCGGGAAATCTCGGTCGTAAGTCTCCAACCACCGCCAATGTTTGGCGAAGAACTCGATGGCGTCGGCCTCGGTGGGGGCTGGGCCGCTGCCGCTGGAGCCGAGGATCATCGATTCATGCACCTGGAAATCCGTGGCGAAAAAAATCCGGTCCTGATGTTTGATGAAAAGGCGGCGCACTTTCTCCGGGTCATGCCTCCCAATTTCCGGGATGCGCGCCGCCAAGTCCGCGTTCATGTTTGGAAACCGGTCGAGCTGTTTGTCCACCCATTCCAGATCCTCCGCGTTGTTCGCGAAATGAACGCAAACAAACGTGGTTTTGGGATGCCGCTCGATCACCCGGTTCAACGCGTCCAGGAGTTCCTCGCGTTTGGGATAGATATTGAGGTCGCCAAACCACCACGAGCGGTGGTCGCGCAACTCCTTCCAACGCTCATTCTTGTCGTCGTACGGCAGCCAGAAGGCGCGCGGGTCGGCCACATGGATGCTGACCGGCATGTTCAGCTCCCCGCACCGTTTCCAAACCGGGTCCAGCTTCGGGTCGTCAATTTTGATGAGCTGGCCGTCCCGGTTCCGCAAATAAAGGCCGAGCCGCTTGTATTCCTTCAATCCAGCCGCGCCGAGCCTGAATCCCTCCTCCACCTGCCTCACCGCATCCTGGGCGAAATCGGGCTCATTCCACCGCTTGTAATCGAGGTTCATGTAGTGGACAAAGCGCCCGGGTTGGAGCTTGTCCGCGATGGCCTTGTTTCGTTCAAACAAACTCGGGCCACCCTCCCGCGACAGCGTCGTGTCCCCACTGAGGTTCACCCCAACGCCCACGCCCGAGGCGTCCATGACGCGGATCGCCCGCGCCAATCGTTCGGGCGAGTATCCAATATGCTGGTGCAAATCGATCAATCGCCGCTCTCCGCGCCACCGGTTGGACGCCTCGCTGGCGTTGTGTGGGAGCGCGAATGCAAAAAGGAAGGAACCCAAAACCGCGTGAATGGGCAGGTGCATATGGATGCGAGGGTGCCAAAAAGGCGAAGTCTCCGCAAAAGAAAGCGGCGAACCAGGGCGAGCCGCCTCAGAACGAGTTCAACGTGTCGATCAATTGGCGCAGCCGCCCGTACTGGCGCCGGTCAAAGCCGAACGCGATGCGTGGAAGGTGCAGGCAGTCCTGGTCGTCCATCTCCTCCCGCGTGGGCTTGGCGGGGCGGACCGGCTCTCCCGTGATGATGTCGGCGAAATCTTCGTTCAGCGCCTGGATGGCCGACTCGCTCGGCTCGTTTTTTAGCCGGATCACCAGCGAATTCTTCACCCATCGCGTCGAATGGAAATTCCGGTAAAAGCGCGTGACCCATTTCACCGCCTGCTCCGGCGAATCCGTATATTGGTAAAGGCACAGGTCATCCGGGGAGATCAGCCCATTTCGCAGCAGGTGGTCCTTGATGTTTTGGTCCCACGTTTTCCAATAGGTCCCCCCCGGCTTGTCCATGCAGATCAGTGGCATCAATTGCGCCTTCCCCGTCTGCATCAGCGTCAGCGCCTCAAACCCTTCGTCCATCGTCCCAAATCCCCCGGGGAACAGCACGATCGCGTCGGAATGCCGGATGAACGTCAGTTTGCGCGTGAAGAAATATTTGAACGTGATCAGTTTTTTGTCCTTCAGCATCACGGGATTGGCGCTTTGCTCCCACGGCAGCCGGATGTTCGCGCCGAACGACATTTCCGTTCCCGCCCCTTCGTGCCCCGCCTGCATGATCCCCGGCCCCGCGCCCGTGATCACCATGAAGCCGGCCGCCGCGATCTGCCGCGCGAACTCGACGCATTGCAGGTATTCCGTGCGCGTCGGCGCCGTCCTGGCCGACCCAAAAATCGTCACCTTGCGCTTGTCCACGTAAGGCGCGAACAGCTTGAACGCGTAGCGCATCTCACGCACCGCCGTGTTGATGACGCGCACGTCTCCCCGGTGCTGCACGTCATGCAGCAGCTTGAGGGATTGGTGGATCAAGTCCTCCACCAGGTCGGCGTTGAAGCCGCCGCCATACTCCTCCACCAAGCCGCGGATCGTCGCCTGTATCCCGGGGTCCAGCGGGGCCCGTTCGGTCGCGGGACGCTCCGCCAGCGTGTCCCGCGAAACCGCCCGGTCCCGCGGCGAACGCTCAATGGGGGCGGTGGCCGCGTCCCGACGCTTGCTGGGGGTGCGCCGAATCCTCGATCGATCCATCTTTTCCATGCGCCCCAGCTTAGCGTGGATTCTGCTTTTTTCATTGCCAATTTCCCGCAAAGTGGGCCCGTGTTTCGGCCTTGCATCGACCTGCACGAAGGACGCGTCAAACAGATCGTGGGCGGCAGCCTGCGTGACTCGGGCGCCGGCCTCCAGACCAATTTCGTCTCGGAGCGACCGGCTTCATGGTTCGCGGACCTGTACCGCAAGGACAACCTGCGCGGCGGGCATGTCATCATGCTTGGGCCCGGCAATGAAGCTTCCGCACGCGACGCCTTGCGGGCTTACCCGGGCGGCCTCCAGATTGGCGGCGGCATTTCAGCGGACAATGCCCCGCAATGGCTCGACGCCGGCGCCTCCCATGTCATCGTCACCTCCTGGGTCTTTCGCGACGGCCGCCTCGATTGGGCCCGGCTCCGGGAATTGATCGCCAAAATCAGCCGTGATCGCCTCGTCCTCGACTTGAGCTGTCGCAAGCGCGGCCCTGATTATTTTGTCGTCACGGATCGATGGCAGAAATTCACCGACCTGGCCGTCAATCGCGAGACCATCGCTCTCCTCGCCGGCCACTGCGCCGAATTCTTGGTCCACGCGGTCGACGTCGAGGGCCTCTGCCAGGGCATCGACGGGGGGCTGGTCTCGAACTTGGGGGATTGGTCCCCCATTCCCACGACCTACGCGGGCGGGGCGCGTGATTTGGGGGACTTGGAGGCGGTCGCGCAACTCAGCAAAGGCCGCGTGGATTTAACCATCGGCTCCGCGCTCGATATTTTCGGGGGACACGGCGTGAAATACGAAGACGCCGTCGCCTTCAACCGACGCCGCCAGGCCGCTCCCTAAAAATGCGCTTGTTTCGTCCCGCTCTATTTATACTCTTTTCAGCGAATGCGTCCGGCGGCAAATCGACTGATTTCCAGCGTGCTTCGGACCCTGCTCTTTTGTTCCATACTTCTCCCGGGCCGCGCGGGCGAGGCGCCGCCCATTTTATGGGCTGAGTTCATTGGCGGATTCCGCGACGGCTTCTATTCCCCCAAGCTTTTGGCCGATCCGGCCGGCGGCTTCTACCTTTTTGCGGCTGGGGATCGGCCTCTGATCAAGTTTGGCCAGGACAATTCCATCGCTTGGGAAACCCACCGCGATCCGGGAGTGAGTGACGTGTTTGAGGTGTCCCTTCTGGATGTGCTCGACGGCGGAGACTTGCTCGCCGTCGTGTCCGCCGCCGTCGAACTTCGGCCCGCCCACATTTTTGGGGAGGCCGTCACGGAGGGAGGTTCGTTTTTGGTGCGGCTGCGGTCCTCCGATGGCGCGCCACTCTTTGTCCGACCAATCAAAAACTGCACCGTGACCGCTCTCAAGACCCGGCCCGGCGGCGGTTATTTCCTGTCCGGATTTGGCTCCGGCGCCGCGTTGATCGGAACCGAACCGATCGACATGGGCAGTGGCTCCATTTTTCTGTCGCAATTCGCGGATGGCGCCAATTGGACGATCCGCAGCGCTGGAACCGGACCGCCAACGGGCCATCCCATCGAGTCAATCCAGGTGGTCGAGGACGGGCTGTCCCATCGCATTTTTGTGGCGGGCAATTCCGGCGCCACGCCGTGGACATTCGGCGGCGCAACGATTTCCGAGGCGGGCGTTTTCCTGCTCTCCACGCCGGACTCTGGCGAAGTGGCGGAGGGTGGCGTCGTCGCCCCGGGCGGACTTTTCTTGGGCCTGCAGAAAAATTCAGGTCCGATCGGATCGGAGAATCTCCATCTCGCTTGGAGGAATCCGCAAACGGGAGAGGCCTTCCTGCGCGGGACTGGATGGGAGGAACGAGTCGAAGGCGACGTCCGGGGGATCGGCGGGGTGAAGGGGGTTTACGCTGTCGGATCTGAACCGGGCGGCCATTTTTTCCTGCATTCCCTGAGCGACCAGGGCGCCACTCGCTGGCGCCTCTCCCAGCCGTCGCGCAGTTTCAGCTCAGGCCAATGCGTCGCCGAGTTGAGCGATGGCCGAATCGTTTTCGGGGGCCATTTGAATCCCGCCGGGATTTTCCTCGACGATTTTTTCCTGCGTGAGTTCGCGTTGATCGATGTCAATCCATCCGCCGCGTTTGTGGCCATCTTGAACCCGGAACATGACGCCGCGCCCGCCTTCCGCCGCCGACCACAAAGCCAACCCTGGATGGTGGAAGGCGATTCCCTCGACCTCGCCGCCTCGGTCGAGAGCGGCCTCGCCCTCGAACTCTCATGGCGCAAAGACGGCGCGCTTCTTCCCGGGCGAATCGGTCAAACGTTGCCGATCACGGGAGCCGTCGCGGCGGATGCGGGGTCCTATCGGCTGACGGCGGGCAATGCGAGCGGCGTTGCCGAGTCGCCCCCTGTCGCCGTGACCATCAACACCGTTTCCGTCCACACGCTTGCGGGCAATGGCGACGAAGGGAACGCAAACCATTCGGATCCTTTGGCGGCAAGCTTCCACTCGCCCCGGCATCCGGTGGCCCTGCCCGATGGATCGCTGCTCGTCGCCGATGTCGGCAACCACGCCGTCCGCCGCGTTGGCTCAGGAGGCGTGGCCACTTTCGCCGGCGGCGGAACTCCCGGATTGAAGGGCGGCGCCCCGGGGAACGCGCGGTTCAATTTTCCGTTCTCGCTCGCGCTCCAGTTGCGGCCCACCTTCGAGCCGAAATTGTTCGTGGCCGACCGCGGCAACGGGCTGGCCCGCCAAATCTTCCTCGTCCCCGACTCATTCGACGCCGACGTGGTCACCGGCGACAACGCCGTGCATTTCCACTCCCCCCTCCTCGTCGCGACGCACGAGGGCCTCCCCTACGTGGTCGTTGGCGAATCGGACCCGCCGAGAATTCTGAAGTTCTCCGCCGGGGTCTCAACCGTCCTCGAAATCGATGCGGACGCGGGCCCAATCACCGCCCTGGCGATGGACGCTCGGGCCAATGTTTATTTCGCGCAGAATCATGCCATCCTCAGGCTCAACATTGGCGGCGGAATCACTTCCATCGCGGGAACCCATGAAGCCGGCTTTCAGGACGGCCTTGGCGAGGCCGCTCGGTTCAATCATCCATCCGGCCTGGCCGTGGACGAATCAGGAACGATATTCATCACCGACCTTGGCAACCACTCAGTCAGAAAAATATCGCCCGGGGGCTTCGTCACCACGGTCGCGGGCGATGGCCAGGCCGGTTACGCGGACGGAGGCCGAAGCGAGGCGCTTTTCAACTCGCCGGAAGGAATCTGCGTCCGGGGCCGTTCCTTGATCGTCGCCGACACGGGCAACCATCGCCTCCGGGAAATCCGCTTTGAACCGGTCTCCATCGCGCAACCCGTCGACACCCGGCTCGGAATAATGATGGACAGCCACCTGAATATTTCCGTCAATGGCCCGACCGGCACGCGTTTCGAATTGGAGTGGACTGAATCCCTCCCCGGGACGCCTGGGTGGGAATCGGCGGGAACATTCACCATCGCCGACCCGGTTGTTCCCGTCCGCTTGAAAAAGCCGCCCAGCACGCGGTTTTACCGGGTCAGAAACCTGAATTAATTATGCGCTCGCTCTTGATTGCCTGCCTCCTGGCCGCCCCTATGTTCGCCGCCACCAACCAACCCGGCTTGCTGAAGTCCGAATTCATTTACGAGACGGCTCCCTTTCCCGAATGCCACGCCTCGACCATTGTCGAAACCGGCGGCGGCCTGGTCACGGCTTGGTTCGGCGGCACCGAGGAGAAGCATCCCGACGTTGGCATCTGGGTTTCCCGCCACGAGCAGGGAAAATGGACCCCACCCGTTGAGGTCGCCACCGGCGTGCAGGAAAAAGGGAGCCGCCTCCCCTGCTGGAACCCGGTCCTGTTCCAGCCCACAAAGGGTCCCCTGCTACTGTTTTACAAAGTCGGACCCAGCCCCGACCGCTGGTGGGGTATGCTCATTTCATCCACGGACAATGGCAAATCCTGGAGCGCCCCGCGCCGTCTCCCGGACAAAATCCTCGGCCCGGTCAAGAACAAGCCAATCCAGCTCGCCAATGGCGACATTCTTTCCGGCTCGTCCAGCGAACACGACGGTTGGCGCGTCCATTTTGAGCGCTCCCGCGACCTCGGCGCCACTTGGGAATTTATCGGCCCCGTCGACATGGGCCCAAAAATTGGCGCCATCCAGCCATCCATCATTCTCCATTCCGATGGCCGCCTTCAGGCCCTCGGCCGCTCCCGCCAGAAGAAAGTTTTCACGACCGAATCCTCCGACAATGGCTCGACTTGGACCCCGTTGGCGTTGCTTGAAGTGCCCAACCCGAACTCCGGAACCGACGCCGTCACCCTTTCGGATGGCAGGCACCTCCTGGTTTACAACCACTCTGAAGGGCGATCCACTCAATGGGATTACGGCCGGAGCGTCCTGAATGTCGCGGTCTCCAGGGACGGCAAGAATTGGGAGGCCGCCTTGGCTTTGGAATCGCAAACCAAAGGGGAATATTCGTACCCTGCGGTCATCCAGACGGCCGATGGCTTGGTCCACATCACCTACACATGGCAGCGGAAAAAAGTCCGCCACGCCATCGTCGACCCCGCCAAATTCAAATTGAAGCCCATTGTTGGCGGCCGCTGGCCTTATTGAACCCTAAACGCGCCGCCGCAGGCGCAGTTCATTGCCTCCCTTGTCCCTCCGGTAATCAACGCGGGTCATCAGTGTGTGGATGAGAAAAATTCCGCGCCCGTTCTCCGCGTCGCCGGGCGGCAATTCCGGGTTCTGCGGCCAGTCAAATCCCCGTGTGGTGTCCCGGATTGTGAGCGACAGTTCAAAGGGCGACGCCTCGGCATGGATGAGGATCATCTCTCGGTGCGCGGGGTTGTGGACAATCAGGTTGTTGCACGCCTCCACCAGCGCCAGTTCGCAATCGGCGGCCGCCGCTTCGTTGCCGCAGGCTTCGGCCGCCCACTTTCGAAACCTGGCCGCCGCCGGTCGAATCGCCGAGAGGACCGGGGGCAACTCGTGGTCCCATGAATTCATGGCGGGTCACCGGGGATCAATGCCCACTCCTCCGGCAACAATCGGGCCGGTTTTGCCAGCTCAAAATATTTCATGGCCCGCTCCCGTTCGCCGTTCCCCGCCAGCACAATTCCATAGTAAGCCGCCACGGCGGGGTCGCTGAGCTGCTCCTCGGGCAGGGCCTTGAAAACGTTCACCGCCGCCTGGGGTTTTCCCTGCAGAAGGAGGGAATAGGCGTAAGTCGACACCACCACTGGGCTGCCGCTGAACTCAGAATAGAGCTTTCGCGAGGTGGCGTGCGCCTGGTCGACCCGGATGTTCAACAGCAAAGAGAGCAGGGCGAAATTGTTCCTTGCCATCACGTCGTCCGGCTTGATTTCCAGCATGCGCAGGACCACTTGGTAGAGGGATCGGGAGTCGCCCGCCTTCTCGTATTTGTCATACAGCGCCTCCAGCGCCCACCGGTTGTTGGCGCCGCTCGCCGCCACGTCCCAAAGCAGGGCGTCGCTCTCTTTTTGCCAGCCCCATTCCCGGGCCAGCCGGTTCAAGAGCGACAGTGGGCCCGTGTTCCGTGCCGCGCCCAGGATGGCCGCGTCCCAATGGGACGCGAACGCCTCCTGCTGGCCCAGCGCCCGCGCCATCCGCGCAAAATAGGCCTGCCGAAGGAATTCAAAATTCCGCCAGTCCGCAATCTCCAGCGAGCGTTGAAGGCCCGGCCAGTCTTCCAATGCCGACAGCGCCTCCGCCTGCGCCATCCGGACCGGAGCCTTGATTTGCATCCCTCCGGGCAGGCTTTCCAGCCAACCCAGAGCCTCCCGGGCCATGCCGCTTTTGATCATCCACATGGTCACCGAAACGGTCGCGTCCGCGTTTTCCGCCACAAGCGTCTGCACGCTTGCAAGGAATTCATTTCGCTTCGGATCCTTGGTCTCCTCCAGCAAATCCAAATGGCTGATCCGGTCCTCAAAGGTCGATTGGGGTTCGGCCTGGACGGACCACGAATGCGTCGCGGCCTCTTTCCAGTCCTTTTTCCTGATCGCCTCGTTGGCCATGGCGCGGAGGGCCCGGTAACGAAACTCAGAGTGGTCCGCCATCCCCAGCATCATTTCCCGCCCTTTCTGGCGCCGCTCCGTGTCGTCCGCCTGCATCCAAATGAGGGCGGCGTTGAATTTGTAGCCGTCATTGTCCGGCTCCTTTTGCAGGGCCAAGGCCGCGTGCCGTTCCGCTTCGGGGAGATTGTTCCAGGCGATCGCAATCGATGCCGCCAAGTGATGGAACGCCGCCGTTCGCCGCCCGGCCTCGTCCACCGTCGCCAAACCCTCGGCCGCCAGCGTGATCTCCCCCATTTTCAAGGCCGCCTTGATCCAATCGATTCGGTAGCGGAAACTCTCCGGCGCGATCTGCACCACCCTCTTCCGCCAAACCAAGGTTTGCGGCGAGCGATTCGCCTCCGACAGCTCCGCCATCATCAACGTCGCGTCGAGGTTGCGGGGTTCCGAGACCAAAATCTGTTCCAGGCAAAGCGTGGCCGAGCGCAGGTCCGCATTCTTGACGAACACTTTTGCCATCCGCAACAGGTGCCCATTGCGTGCGGGCGGATAGAACTTCGAGAAAGCCAACCCTCCAAGCACGACGATCAGGATCACGCTGGCATAGCGGAAAAAACGGAGCCAGCTTAGCTCGTGCGGCGGCGGCGCCTGCTCATCCATGCTCGCGGAAATGGTCATGCCCAAAGCTGCCGGTCCAGGGCGCGGAATTGAACGGCTTCACTGATGTGGTCCACGTTGATGGACTCGGCTCCCGCGAGGTCCGCAATCGTCCGCGCGACCTTGAGGATGCGGTCGTAGGCCCGGGCGCTCAACCGCATGTCCGACATCGCGAACTTCAGCAACTCCATCCCCCGCTCGTCCAGGGCGCAATGCTGCTTCAAGTCGCGCGTCGTCATGCGGGCGTTGCACGAGACCTGTTTGCGCCCCGCGAACCGGGCGTGCTGCCGCTGGCGGGCGGAGATCACCCGTTCCCGGATGCTCGCCGAACCTTCGCCGGCGCGGTCGCTGCTGATCTCCCGGAATTTCACGGCGGGAACCTCCACGTGCATGTCGATCCGGTCAAGCAACGGCCCGGAAATCTTCGCCAGATAATTTTGAATCTCCCGCGGCGTGCTCCGCGATTCCCCCGGCATCTTTCCGTCCGGAGATGGGTTCATGGCCGCGATCAGAATGAACTCCGACGGGAAGGTCATCGATCCCGCCGCCCTCGAGATCGTCACGTGCCCCTCCTCCAGCGGTTGCCGCAGCGTCTCCAGGACATGCCGCTTGAACTCAGGCAGTTCGTCCAGGAACAGGACGCCATGGTGCGCGATCGAAATCTCCCCGGGAGTCGGGTTGGCCTGCCCGCCGAGCAACCCCGCGTCGGACACCGTGTGGTGCGGATTCCGGAACGGCCGCCGCGTCACCAAAGCCTGTCGCGGCGGCAGCAATCCGACGATGCTGTGGATCTTCGTCGTCTCGAGCGCCTCCTCCAAAGTCAACGGGGGCAGGATTGTTGGCACCCGTTTGGCCAGCATCGATTTGCCCGTCCCCGGTGGCCCGATCAACAGCGCGTTGTGGCCTCCCGCCGCCGCGATCTCCAACGCGCGCTTCACCGATTCCTGCCCTTTGACATCCGCGAAATCCGCTTCGTCCACCGCCTCCGCCTTGAACAATTCCGCCAGGTCAACCCGGGTTGGCTCGATCACGTGCTGCCCCTCCAAAAACGCGACCGCCTCGCGCAAGTTCTGCACCGGGTAAACCGCCAACCCCGCCACCACGGCGGCCTCGGGCGCGTTCTCAGCCGGAACCAGCAGTCCCGCCTTGCCGCTTGCCCGGGCCTGCATCGCGATCTGCAGCGCCCCTTTAACGGGCCGCACCGCCCCGGTGAGCGCCAGTTCGCCCACCAACACGTAACGGTCCAGCGCCTCCGGCTGCATTTGCTCCGTCGCGGCCACAATGCCCACGGCGATCGGCAGGTCGAAGCTCGGCCCCTCCTTCTTCACGTCGGCGGGCGCGAGGTTGATGGTGCTGCGGCCCAGCGGCGGCTTGAAACCCGAATTGGCCAGCGCCGCGCTCACGCGGTCCCGCGACTCCTTCACCGCCGCGTCCGGAAGCCCGACAATGATCGTCATCGTGTCCCCAAATCCGGAATCCACCTCCACCTCCACGGGGTAGGCGTCAATGCCGTTGACTGCCGCGGACCAGACCTTTGCAAGCATGGGAAAATGATTTCCCTTCCCGCCCCCGAAACGCAAGGCATTAGCCTTGGCCATTTTTCAGGATTTTCCCTCCCCGCCTCCTCCAAAAATGAGTCGGGCTTATACGTGGGTCCCCGAGGTTGAAAACAGGGATTCTCTGGTCCAGTTTCTGCTTGCAATGGTCCGTTGGTTTGTCGGTGCCGTGGCTTGACTTCAGGCGCCGGAATGGTGACAAACTGCGACCGCAAACTTATGCCCAAAGAAGCGCCTGCCAGGAAGAAACTCAACCGCCAGGAGAAAAGCGATCTGGATATTGAGATCGGCTTTCTCGAGGGTTTGGTTCGCCGGGATCCGGGCTATGTCGATGCCCTCCAAATCCTCGGCGATGATTACACCAAACGCGGCCGTTTCACCTTGGGCCTGAAGATCGACCAGCGCCTGGCCGCCCTTCGCCCCCAGGACGCCCTGGTTTTTTACAACCTCGCCTGCAGTTACTCGCTCACTGGCCAGCAGGAAGAGTCGGCGGGGGCGCTTCTCCAGGCGCTGGACTGCGGCTACAGGGACTTCCAATGGCTCTCCGACGATCCCGACCTGCACGACCTTCGCGAGCATCCCTCCTTCGTCCAAATCCAATCCAAGATCCAGTCCCTCAAGGTCAAGGTCCACTGACCCATTTGGCATCGTCGGCCGATCCCGACCATTGGCTGGCAAAAGGCCTTGCCCGGCCTCGATGCCTTTCCTAATCTTCAGCAGCGACAATCCACAATGTTAGAGATGTGGTGATGGCGCTTGGATGTTCACCGGAACGCAACCTGAACCTGGAGGGCGCACCTGAGCGATCAGCCCAAAAAATACCTTCGTTGTCCTTGTTCCCATTGCGGCGGCCCGGTCGACTTCCCCGCCTACGCGGCCGGTGGTGTCACTCTTTGCCCAGGGTGCGGAAAATCAACCGTGGCCGTGGCGCCAAAGGCTGTCCCTGCGGCGACATCACCTGTCGCCCCTCCTCAGGTCCAACCCGCGCGCGCAACGGCGCCCGCCGCCCCGGCTTCCGGAACGTGTGCCCAATGCGGGCGGCCCCTGAAGGTGGGCGCTCCCTGCGTTTGCATGGCGAAAGCGCCTCCCAAACCGCCCTCAAGCCGACGGCCTTCATGGGTCATCCCCAGCGGCGCGCTGGCGTTGCTGGCTGCGGGCGGGGTCGCCGTTTGGTTGGCGATGCGCAAAGAAATTCCGTCCAAGCCGGTCCCTCCCTCAGCCGAAGTTTCTCAACCTCAGGCCGCGAATGCCGAGTCAAGTGGGGCGGAATCACCGCCCCGCGCCACACCCCGGCCACTTGTGACTTCTGTTGCTCCAGCCCCCACGTTGCCACCCGCCTCGGCGTCCACCACACCTGCGCCGTCATTCAAATCGATTGCTGAACTCAAAGTTGGGGAAATCCTCATTCAAAAGCCAAAAGGGACCCGAGCGAAAAACAGCTTCGCCTTGGGATCCCTGACCAACACGTCGCGGCTGCAGCGTTTCGGGGTCAAGGTCGAATTGACCTTGCACGACCGCAAAGGCGAAAAAATCGACGAAACCAGCGAGTACCTCGCGTCCATTGGCCCGGGTGAAACCTGGAATTTCCGCGCCTTGGTCCACGATCCCCTCGTGGTCACCGGCAAGGTCGCCCGCATACTGGAGGACAACTGACCCATGAAGCCTGACTGGAAATTTCGCGCCCCGCCGGGCTCGCCCCATTCCCCCCGGCTGGAGGATATGTTCTTCACCCGCCGCCAGTTCCTCAATCGCTGTGGCGCGGGTTTCGGCGCCCTCAGCCTTGGCGCCCTCGGGGCCATGGGCTTGCTTCCCGGCATCGAGGGGCGGGCCGCGCCGGCGCTGTCCAATTCTCCGCTTGCCGTCCGGCAGCCGCATTTCGCGCCCAAAGCAAAACGCGTCCTTCACATTTTCGCCGCCGGCGCCCCCTCCCATCTGGACACTTGGGACCCAAAGCCGAAGCTCCTGCAAATCGACAACCAGCCCATGCCGGGCGACCGGAACGGCGTCGCGTTCGGCTCGCCGTTCGCCTTCCAGAAAATGGGGCAGTCCGGCATCGAGGTCAGCGAAGTCTTCCCCAGGATCGGGGGGCACATCGACAAACTGGCCGTGATCCGCTCCATGTTCACGGAGATTCCCGACCACGACATCGCCACCGTGATGATGAACACCGGCGACTCGCGCTTGATCAAGCCCAGCGTCGGCTCCTGGGTGACCTACGGACTCGGCAGCGAGAACCAGAACATGCCGGGATTCATCGCCCTGGGCCCCGGCGGCGTCTCCGCCCGCAACATCCGCTCCGCGTTCCTTCCCGGCATTTTCCAGGGCACCGCCGTGGACACCCAGTTCACGCAGGTCGAAAAGCTCATCGAGAACATCAAGAGCAACTACGCCTCCCTGCTCGAACAGCGCCGCCAGTTGGATTTGCTTTACCAGCTCAACGAAGTCCACAGCCAAAACCTGCGCAAGGATGAGCAGCTCGAGGCCCGGCTCCAGGCCTTCGAGCTCGCCTATCAGATGCAGATGGAGGCGACCGACCTTTTCGACATCAGCAAGGAACCCGAGGGCGTCCGCCAGGCCTATGCCGCCAACACCCAGCAAGGCCGCCAAATGTTGATCGCCCGCCGCCTCCTTGAAAAAGGCGTCCGCTTCGTGCAAGTCTGGCACGGCGGCTGGGACAACCACGGCAACCTCGCGGTGGACCTGAAAAATCGCGCGGCGGAGATTGACCAACCCGTGGCCGCCCTGTTGGCTGACCTGGAGCAGCGCGGGATGCTTTCCGAAACGCTCGTGATCTGGGGCGGGGAGTTCGGCCGCTCGCCCACCGCCGACTCCAACGCCATGGCCGCCCGCCCTGGCCGAAACCACAACCGCGACGCGTTCAGCATCTGGATGGCCGGCGGCGGCGTGAAAGCGGGCACGATTTACGGCGAAACCGACGAATTCGGCGCGCGCGCCATCAACAACCGCGTCGATGTGCATGACCTCCACGCCACCATCCTGCACCTGCTTGGCTTCAACCACGAAAAACTCACCTACCGTTACAACGGGCGCGATTTCCGGCTCACCAACGTTTCCGGCTCCGTCGTGAAGGGCGTAATTTCCTGATCCAATGAGGAAAAACTGGGCATCCTTTTCTTGGGCAATCGGTTTCCTGTCCTCTGTGGTGTTCTCGACCTGCTCGGCTTGGGCGGCGACGCCGACGGCCCAGCAGGCCGAATTCTTCGAGAAAAAGGTCCAGCCCATCCTCCTCAACCATTGCTACAAATGCCACAGCGAGGCAGGGGCCACCGACGGCGCAAAAATCAAGGGAGGCCTCCGGCTCGACACCCGCGAGGGCCTTCTGAAAGGCGGCGACAGTGGGGCGGCCATTGCGCCGGGAAAGCCGGACGGCTCCCTGCTCATCAAGGCGGTCCGCTACACGGACCCCGACCTGCAGATGCCCCCCAATGACCGCAAGCTGTCCGCCGATGAAATCGCCGACTTGGAGCGCTGGGTGGCGATGGGGGCCCCGGATCCCCGCAGCGGCCCGGCCACGCGCATTGACCTCTATGCGCTCGAAAAAGCCCGCGCCACCAATCATTGGGCCTTTCAACCGATCTTCCCTCCCCAGCCCCCCGCCGTGGCCGACACAAACAACTGGATTCAATCCCCGATTGACCAATACATCCTCGCTGACCTCGCGAAGAAAGGCATCCAACCCGCCAAAAAGGCCGACAAGCTTTCCCTCATCCGGCGCGCCCACTTTGATCTGACCGGCCTGCCGCCCACCCCCTCCGAGGTCGATGAGTTCGTCTCTGACACCTCCGTCGGCGCTTTCACCAATGTGGTTGATCGCCTTTTGGCCTCGCCCCGATATGGCGAGCGCTGG
>CAZSXX010000049.1:15250-17559 GCA_964611245.1 uncultured Verrucomicrobiota bacterium
GCTGGGGCCGCTATTGGCTCGACCTCGCCCGGTATGCCGACACCAAAGGATCCGGCATGGACGACCAATACGTCGGCTCGCACACCTACCGGGACTATGTGATTCAAGCGTTCAACGACGACTTGCCCTACGACCAATTCCTCCTCCAGCAAATTGCCGCCGACAAGCTGCCCGGCGGCGACAAAAAAAATCTCGCGGCCCTTGGGTTCCTCACCCTTGGCAATCGGTTCAACAACAACGCGGACGACATCAACGCCGACCGCATCGACGTCGTCTCGAAGGCGACCCTTGGGTTGACCATGACTTGCGCGCGCTGCCACGACCACAAGTTCGACCCCATCCCGACCATGGATTATTACTCGTGGCACGGCATCTTCAACAGTTCCTACGAGCCCGACGGCGGGGCCGTCATCGACTCGGGCTCCACCAACCAGGCGGACGTCGAGTTTCAAGCGGCTCTCCAGGAGAAAACGAAGCTTCTCCAGGACTTCAAGCGCGACGCCCGCATTCAGGTCCTGCGTCGGCTGGCCGCCTCCGGCGGGGATTATCTCCTGGCCCTCGCCGAGGCGGATCGGCCCACCAACACAATCCCGCGCAACAGCCTCGTCGCAAACTGGGGGCTCAATCGCCGCTGGGCGGACGGGTGGGATTCCGCCGTCAAAAAAGCGCGGGCGAGTCACGACCGCATTCTCGCTCCCTGGGTGGATTTTTCCTCGTTCCCGGAAAATGAATGGCCGGCCCGCGCGCCCGGCTTGCTCGCCGGTTACCGCTCCGGTGGCGACGGCGCGAAGGGGGTCAACGCCCGCGTCGCCCGCATGCTCACTCCGCTCCCTTCCTCCCTGAAACAGCTTTCGGCCCGCTACTCCGCCATGTTCGGCGAAGTCGAGGACCGTTGGATTTCCGCCGCCAAACAGGCTGCCGCGCGCAAGGAAAAGCCTAAGCCCTTTTCCGACGCCGCCCTCGAGGAAATCCGCCAGTTGTTCCACGATTCGTCGTCGCCAGTTTTTGTCTCCGAAAAGTTTGTGGACGACACGTTTAACCGCGACAACCGAATCCGCAATCGCGTCCAGTCGCTGGAGAAGGCCATCACCGACTTGGAGACCAACCACCCCGGCGCGCCCCGCCGGGCTGTGGTGCTCTTCGACAAAAAACAGCCCCAAGATTCCCCCGTTTACTTGCGGGGCAATCCCGGTTCACGCGGCCCCGCCGCTCCCCGCCGCTTCTTGGAGATTCTTTCGGGCGATGACCGCCCGATTTTCCGGGACGGCTCCGGCCGGCTCGAACTTGCGCAGGCCATCGCCACCGACGAGAATCCCCTGACTTCCCGCGTCATGGTCAACCGGGTCTGGCAAGGCCATTTCGGCGAAGGCCTCGTGCGGACGCCCAGCGATTTCGGGGTCCACTCGGAAAAACCATCGCACCCCGCCCTGCTTGATTACCTGGCATGGACGTTGATCGAGGACGGATGGTCCATCAAGAAACTCCATCGCCGCATCATGTTTTCGGGCGTTTACCAGCAATCCTCCGACGACAATCCCCGCCACGCGCAACTCGATCCGGGCAATCGCCTCCTCTGGCGCATGAACCGGCGCCGCCTCGATTTCGAGGCCCTGCGCGACACCATCCTCTTCATTGGCGGGCGGATCGATTTCACCATGGGCGGCCCGCCCGTGAAGTTGGATTCGGTTCCATTCCCGACGCGCCGCACCGTCTATGGCTTTGTTGACCGCGGCAAGCTCCCGGGCATGCACCGCGCGTTTGATTTCGCCAACCCGGACCTCTCCGTTGGCAAACGCGACATCACCACCGTGCCGCAGCAGGCGCTCTTCTTGATGAACAGCCCCCTGGTCGTCGAGCAGGCCGTCAACCTCGTGCGGCGACCGGACTTCACCGCCCTCAGCAAGGCCGAGGACCGCATCCGCCTGTTGTACCGGCTAATCTATCAGCGCCAACCGACCGAAACCGAGCTCCGCCTCTCCCTCAAATATGTGGAGCTTGAGCCGCGCATGCCCAAGTCATCCGTCTCCGGTGAGTCACCCTGGGAATATGGCATCGGCCAATTCGACGCGGCGTTCAAGCGGGTCCGCGGGTTTGCAGCCCTCGAACAGTTCTCGAACAATTCATGGCGCGGCCCCGGCGGCGCCGCCCTTTCGGCGGAGGGAGGCCACGCCTCCGCGCTCTTGCAGGCTGCGGTCATCCGCCGCTGGAACGCGCCGAGCGACGGCAAGGTGGCCATCGAGGGGAGGCTGCAGCATTCCGGCGACGGGGACGGCGTGCAGGGCTTGGTCGTTTCCAGCCGTACCGGCACG
>CAZSXX010000050.1:0-17513 GCA_964611245.1 uncultured Verrucomicrobiota bacterium
AAAAAGCGGTGGCCCTCAAGGACAACGGACCGATGCGCAATCGCGTCGGCTGGGCCTATTTCAACCTGGGCGATTATGCCGAAGCGGTCCGCCAGTTCGAGGCCGCCGCCAAACTCAGCGGGCTGAAGGCCCATTACGATTATTATTCCCTGGTCCTGGGTTACTGGGGCGTCGGCGACAAACAGCGGGCCTTGGAAAATTACCAATTGGCCGTGGAGCGTGACCCCCGCTTTGGGGAGCACAAGACTCTCGCCGAGCGCACCTCGGAGTGGACCCCGCTCGAGCGCCGCGCCATCCACGAAACCTACGTCCTTTGGAGCAAAGCCTGGCGGCCGTGACGTCTCTGCCGGTCAGCCGCCCAGCGCCTTTCGGTTTCTCCAAAGCTCCTTCGGCTTGAAAATGCCAGTCGGCGTGATGATCCCGGTGATGAGCTCCGCAGGCGTGACGTCGAAGCCCGGGTTCAGCGCCCCGCTCGAGGGATTGGCGATGCGGACATATTCCCGACGCCCCTTCCGCGTGGTTCCCCACGCCCCAAGGACCTCGCTTTCGTGGCGTTCTTCGATTGGAATTTCGCCTCCGCTCCGCAAGCTCCAATCAATCGTCGAAAGCGGGATGGCGACGTAAAACGGAATCTTGTGCCGCCGCGCCAAGACCGCGCGCGTGTAGGTCCCAATCTTGTTCGCGACCTCGCCCGTGCGCCCGAGCGTGCGGTCGCTGCCGACGATGACCAGGTCCACCATTCCCCTCTGCATCAGGTGGCCGGCCGCGTTGTCGGCGATCACTTGGTGAGAAATCCCCTCCTGGGCCAACTCCCAGGCCGTCAGCGTCGCGCCCTGGCAGCGTGGCCTCGTCTCGCCGCAGTAAACATGGAATTTCCTCCCGGCGTCGCGGGCCGCGTAAAGCGGCGCCGTGGCCGAACCAATGTCCACAAAAGCCAGCCATCCGGCGTTGCAATGGGTAAGCACCCGCATCCCCTCCGTGATCAACCCCGCCCCATGCCGGCCAATCTCCGCGCAATGCCGGGCGTCCTCATCCGCGAACTCCTCCGCCAACCGCAGCGCCCGCTCCTGCCGCTCCGCGATCGAGCCCACAAGTCCCGCGCGCATCGTGTTCAACGCGTTCACCGGATCCACCGCCGTGGGGCGAGCCTCAGCCAGAACCTTGTAAACCCGCGCCGCGTGCGCCTCGAACTGCCGCATCGACCTGCCGCGAAAAGCCCGGAGGCCTTGGGCATACCCGTAGGCAGCCGTCGCCCCAATCGCCCCCGCGCCGCGCACCACCATGTCGGTGATCGCTTTCGCGGTCGCCTTGAAATCGCGGCATTTGAAAAGCTTGAATTGATGCGGGAGCAGCCGTTGCTCGATCAGCACGACCTCATTCCGGGCCGAATCGAAGGACACGGTGCGGAACGATTTCTTCCTGGAACCCATTCGGACTTGCATGGCGGCATTTTCGCAAGGCGGCCTTAAAAATGAAAGTGAATGAACGTGGATTCCAACTCAACGGCGGGAGACTATTCCACATCAGGATCGGGGACCCCCATTTTCTCCGTGGAAAAGGGCTGGAGCCCGGATTGCCGCCGTTTAAACTTCGGGATGCCCATTTATCCTGACCTCCGGGACGCGCGGGTGGTGGTGACCGGTGGCGCCAACGGGATTGGCGCCTCGATCGTCCGCGCCTTCCACGCCCAAAAATCCCGGGTTCATTTCTGCGACATGGACCGTGCGGCGGGGCAACGCCTGGCCCGGGATCTGGGAGACCGTGTCGAGTTTTCGGAGGTGGACCTGAGACAGGAGAAAGAAATTGTCCGCTGGGTGAAAGCGGCCAGCCACGCCGGCGAAACGATCCAAGTGTTGATCAACAATGCGGCCCGCGACCCGCGCATGGCCTTGGAAAGCATGTCCGCCGGGGACTGGGACGACCTCTTCGCCACCAATCTCCGCGCCTATTTCCTGATGGCACGCGAGTCGGCCCCCCACATGCGGAAGGGCGGCTCCATCATCAACCTCGCCTCGATCACCTTCCACACCGGCCCGGCGCCAATGAGCGCGTACGTGGCCACCAAGGCGGGAGCCCTCGGTTTCACCCGCTCGCTCGCCCGCGAACTGGGGCCGAGCGGAATCCGCGTCAACACCCTCTCTCCCGGCTGGGTGATGACCGAGCGGCAGTTGGCCGACTTTGTGACCCCCGCCACCAAGCGCCTCATCAAAAAATCCCAGTGCATTCCGGACCTGCTGCGGCCGGAAGAAATCGCGGATGTCGCCCTGTTCCTCGCCAGCGGGGCGAGCCGCGCCATCACCGGCCAGGAAATCCTCGCCGACCGGGGCTGGGCGCATTCCTGAGCGAAGCCTATTGCTTCACGGACGTCCGCTGCTTCAACCACTCGAAATCAGTCCGCGGATTCGCTTCCGTCGCCGCCGTCACCGCCCCCTGCACCGGAGGCCGCACGGTGTTCGTCGAGGCCCAACGGTGGGACTCCATATGCCCGTCGGCGAACGAAGAATTCAGCCCGCCGGAATGGAAGCTCCCCGGCATGTTCCCCCATTTGTACTCGTCCAGGTTGTTCACGAAAAACCCGTCGTTGATCGTGTCCGGATGCTCATCCAGGAAAACGAACACGTTCACCGGATTCTTCACGTCCGAGCTTTTTCGGAACTGCCAATAGGTTGGGTTGAACCGGTTGGTCAAAATTCCGGTGTCTCCCACCATGGCGTTCATCGCCACGCTCCGCGTGCGCGGGCCATTGGCCGCCTGCGACCGGTCGCCCGGGCATTTGTAAACCCGCGTGTTTTCCGACAGGTAGCGGGCGAATTTGGTCTTGGTGATATAAACCAGATTGGTGTTTTCCTCGCTGTTTCCCCACTCCAGCACGTTGTTCGCCCAATTGTTCCGGTCTGTCCGCACCTGGTCCCGGCCATGATTGCTCACGAATGTGTCATCGTGGTCGTCGGTGTATTGGTACCACGCCAAGTTCAACTGCTTGATGTTGCTCATGCAGAGCGTGGACTGCGCCTTCACCTTGGATTGGCTTAGCGCGGGCAACAGCATGCCCGCCAAAATGGCGATGATCGCGATCACCACCAGCAGCTCAATCAACGTGAAGCCATTCTTCCGCCGCCAACTAGATTCTTCGGCCTGCACCCGCGCAACCTATCCCTCCCGCCCTGGCATCAAAAGGAATTAATCCACCACGGCCCCATTCCCCCCCCCGCCCCGCCCCGCGACCCCTTGCCACTCCGCCCGGCGCCCTGTAAAACCAAGCCATGTACAAGCTCGTGGGAGCCGATCGCAAGGAGTACGGCCCAGTCAGCCAGGAAACCGTCCTGGAGTGGATCGCGCAGGGCCGCGCCAACGCGCAGTCCATTGCCCGTTTTGAGGACCAGCCTTGGAAACCGCTCGGAACTTTCGAGGAATTTAAGGGGCCCCTCGGATTTGCCTCCGCCTCACCGGCATCACCCCAAGCCACGAACGCCTCCGCGCCGGGCGAAGCCACGCTGCTTCCCCCGGCCGGCGCCGCTCCAGAGCCATTGCCCTTCAGCGGGGTCAACTCCCGTCGGTCCACGAACATCCCCGCTGTCCTGGGCCTCGTTTTTCCGATCGCCTGTTGCTGCTGCGCCTACGTCGGACCCATCCTTGGAATCATCTTTTCGCTCGTCGGCATCAGCCAAATTCGCCAAGCCCCCCAACGTTACAGCACCCATGTCGCCCTCGCCCAGGCGGGCCTTGGCGTCAGCATCTTTGTTTTGATTTTGCACCTCCTTGGCTCCATCCTCGACTTCCAATTGAGCAAATACTTCCGCCTACCCCTCTGATCCCGCATGAACTATTTCATGATAGGGGGCGACAAAAAGGAGTACGGCCCCGTCACCACCGAGCAGCTTCGCCAGTGGCTCTCCGAGGGCCGCGCCAATGGCGACACCCTCCTCCGGCTCGAAAACGAAACGCTTTGGAAGCCCCTCCGCTCCTTCCCCGATTTCCAGGACTCGCCCGGCAACGCGGCCTCAGCCGAGCCCGACTCCCTCCCGTTCGGCTCCCAATCCGCAGTCGTCCCCATGGATGGCGCGCCCCGCGAACTCCCCGTCCAAATCGGCCATGCCTTCGCCCGCGCCTGGCACCTCGTCGGCGCCCACTTCGGTGTCATCGCCCCGGCGACGTTCATGGTCTGGATCGCCATGACCGCCCTGCTGTTCGCGCCCTGTTTTGGGGTCCTGGCCATGCTTTTTTACGGACCGATGATCGGCAGCCTGTTCCTCCTTTTTCTCAAGCTGATCCGCGAAGGGGAAGCGTCTCCAGCCGATATCTTCACCCTGAGCAGGGACAACGTGATGCCCCTGATGCTCACCGGCTTGGTCGGCATCATTCTGACCGAGTTGGCCACCGCCTGCTGCTGCGTCCTGCCGGGCGTTTACCTGCACATCGCCTGGCTTTTTGGCATTCCGCTGGTGGCGGACCGTGGCCTCACCTTTTGGCAGGGCCTCGAAACCAGCCGCCGTGTCATCACCCGCCAATGGTTCAAATTCCTTGGGCTCTTTTTGGTCTCCTTCCTTCCCGCCGTCGTTTTCCATTTTTACATGACCGCCCGCGAATGGTCCGACATCGCGCCGTTTGTCCAGCAGATGATCGCAGTCATTCAGGCCGCGATGGGCAGCGGCGCGGTCAACGAACCCGAACTCAAGCGCATCGCGGAGGAGATTTCCGCCATCCAGCGGGGCTACATCTCCTGGGCCCTGATGAAACAGGCTCTCCTGCTCATCTCGATGCCCTTGGGGATCGGCTCGCTGGCATTCGTGTATGAAGATATTTTCGGGCGCAAGCGGCAAGCCGATTGACCGCGCCACCGCCCTCGCGCTGACCGGCCTCAATCTCCTGGCCACCCCGGGCTTGGGCACAGTCCTGGCCGGGCGCTGGCTCGCCGGCGCCGCCCAACTGGCCCTTTCCGTCTCGGGATTCGTGCTGGTCAACTTATGGTTCTTTGAGCTCTTCAAGTCCCTCATCGCCTCCGCCGAACCCGCCCCAGCCTGGCATTGGCAGGCAGGCGTCGCCCTGTTTGGCCTCGCTTGGATCGCCTCCGCGTGGACCAGCTTGGACCTCGTCAAGAAGGCCTCGCCACCAACTCCCCCCAAACTGGATGGAACGCGCGCGTGACATCCCACCCCTTTTGGACCCCAGGGGGCGATCCCGTGCCCCCGTCCTGGTTTTTGGCCTTGCCGCTTTGGGCATTCTCGCCGCGCGCCTCGCCGCCGAGTTCAACTTTAATTTTCCCCCATGCGCGTTGAAATCCGTCACCGGTTGGCCATGCGCCACCTGCGGGGGCACGCGCGCCCTTCGCGCCCTCTCCCATTTTGACTGGGCAGGCGCCTTTTTCCTGAATCCTCTTCTGACCCTCCTCGTGGCCGGCTCCGCCGTTTCGGCCCTCCTTTGGCTGTTGGCCCCAACGTCCACGCTGCGCCGGATCAAGGAACAAGTGGACCGGCTCCCACTGGTTCCCCTTTCGCTCCTCGCCATTGCTCTCAATTGGCTTTACCTGATCCTTCGTCTTCCGCATTAGCCGCCGTTGAATTTCCTCCGCGCCCCCATTTTCATTTCCGCCCGGATGTGCCAATAATGGTTCATGAAAAAGCTGACGGATTCGGAGGTGGAGAGCAATTTGAGGCCGATTCCCGCCTGGGCCCGGGAGGGAAACGTCATTTCCCGCACCTTTCAATTCAAGGATTTCCCCGCCGCCATCCGCTTTGTGGACGCGCTCGCCGTCGAAGCCGAGAAAGCCAACCACCACCCCGACATCGACATCCGGTGGAACAAAGTCCGGCTTGCCCTCACCACACACGACGCCGGTGGCTTGACGCACAAAGATTTCGCCCTCGCCAAGTCCGCTGACGAACTGGCCTAGGCTGACCTGATGCGCGCGGTCCAGGACCTCTTCCAATCGACTTTCGGCGCCGCTCCCGCCGTGGTGGTGGCCGCCCCCGGCCGCCTTGAATTGCTCGGCAACCACACCGACTACAACTGCGGCTTGGTCATGTCCCTGGCCGTGGACAAATACATCTACATCGCCGCCACTCCGCGCAAAGACGCCACGGTCGAGCTCGTTTCCAGCTCCTTCCCCGGCTTGACCGACCGCTTTTACCTCGACCGCATCGAGAAAAACCCCGCCACCTCTTGGGCCAACTACACCAAGGGCGTGCTACTCGAACTCCGCCGCCGCGGCGTGCATTTCACCGGATTCAACGCCGCCATCCACGGCACCATTCCGTTCGGCTCCGGCCTCAGCAGCTCCGCCGCGCTCGAAATGGCCACGGCCCTCGCCGTCCGCCAGATGCATCCGTTCACCCTAACCGCCCGCGGGCCGGCCGAGCCGCCGCGCCGCCTGCCCAACCGCGAGCTCCCCCCCCTTTCAGCCGCCGAGAAAATCGAGCTTGCCCGCGTCGGCCAGGCCGCCGAAAGCTCCTTTGTCGGCGCCAACGTCGGCCTCCTCGACCAAATCTCCTCCCTGTTCGGGCGCGCCGGCCAGGTGATCCAAATCGATTTCCTCCATCTCAGTGTCGCCCACAGTCCCCTCCCCCCCGGCGTGGCGATCGTGGTCTGCGACAGCGCGGTCAAGCACGACCTCTCCGCCGGCGAATACAACGAGCTCCGCGCCCACTGTGAATCCGCCGCGCGCAAGCTCGGGGCCGGCTCCCTGCGCCAAATCGACATCCGGCAGCTTCGGCAATCCAAAGGCCTCCTCACCGAACGCGAGTTCCAATGCGCGTCCCATATCGTCGGAGAGAACCAGCGCGTCGTCGCCGGCGAGCGCGCCCTGCGTGAAGGCGACATCGCGCAATTCGGCCAATATCTCTACCAAAGCCACGAAAGCTCCCGCGACAATTTCAAGAACAGCATCCCGGCCCTCGACACCCTTGTGGACATCGCCCATTCAATCCCCGGCTGCTTTGGCGCCCGCCTGACCGGCGGGGGATTCGGCGGCTCGACCATCAACCTCGTCACCGGGGACGCGACGCAGCATTTCATCGCGGCCTTGGCCGACGAATACCGTCGGCGCACCGGGATTCAGGCCTCCCCTTGGCGCGCGGGCATCGTCAATGGAGCGCGTTAGAACGCCCGCCTCTGGCCAACGCACGGGGAGCAACCGCCAAAAACAAGGTTGAATTTCCGTTCCTCTCGGTTACTGATACTCAACAGGGCAATGCCGCGCATTGCCGCTTGAAACATGGCCACTGCGCTACAATCAGACATCGACCTTCGCCAGGAAGTGGCGTCGCTCCGCAAGGAGCAGCGCAGCGACCACGGGCTCGCGCACATTGCCGCCACCTACGCCATTCTCGCCGCCACGTTCTGGGCCATGAAGGCCCACCCCTCTTGGTGGCTGTTCACCCTGGCCTGGTTCATGATCGGATTCATGCAGTACCGGCTGGTCATGTCCACGCACGAGGCGGTCCACAAGACTCTTGTTTACCCGGTGGGGCTGAATGAGTTCTTTGGGGTGTTCCACTCCGCGTTGGTGGGCATCTCGTTTTTCAACTACCGGAAGACGCACCTTGAGCATCACAAAAATCCGCAAAGCATCGACGAGGACATCGACTCCTACATCTACCGCCCGTTGCTTGAAGCCAAGCCGGGCTGGCCCCGGTTTTTCCTGCTTGTCTTTGGCGTGGTGAAGGACATCGCCGTCAAGATTCGGCGCAAGCTTTTTGGCGCCACCCGCCGCAGCGACGAGTCCGTCGTCAAAAATCCCACTCCGCTCTGGCAGCAACTCGCGCCGGTTCTCCTTTGCCAGGCTGGACTCATCACCTTCTTCTCCCTTTACCTGCAGTGGTGGCACTATTTTGTCTTCTGGATTCCACCCATCCTCCTGATCGCCCTCTCGCTGGACCGCGCCCGCACCTTCCTCGAGCACGGCTATCAATACATTTTCTCCGATCAAACCTGGGCCAATTTCAAGGAGGCGCCCCAGGCGACGATCGACGTCGACACGAATCCTTTCGAGCGCTTTTTCTTCGCCCCGTATGGTTTCGCCTACCATCAGGCCCACCACACCTACCTCACCGTCCCGTTTTACAACCTGCCCCGCCTCGCCAATCTCCTCGAAACCCGGGATGGCGCCTATTTCCGCCGTGTCCGCGGCTCGTATATCCTAATACTTTTGAAAATGATCTGGGCGCGCAAATGAGCGGCACGCTTCGCTCCATGGGCCGCGACGGCTCCTGCCTCCTTTGCGCGTCGCGTGACTGGACTCTGGTCGTCCGCAGCGAGGACGTCGAATACCACTGCAAGCCCGGCCCCTTTGACATGGTCCAGTGCGACCGCTGCGGCCATCACTACATCCATCCGCTTCCCTCTTTCGCCGAGATTCCGTCCATTTATCCCAACACCTATTACACGGTCAACAAGCAGTCGCCCCTCTTCCTGGACGGCGCCATCTACGAGAAGAAACTCGCGATGGACGCCCGGAAACTTCGCGATTCCCTGCGTGGCCATCCCATCCGGTCCATCGTCGACGTCGGGTGCGGCGAAATTTCCCGGCTGGTCGAGCTGAAAAAGGCGTTTGGCGACGCCGTCGAAGCCATCGCCCTGGACATCCAGTTTGACGAGGACATTGTGCGGGGCGCCAAGGCCAGCGGCATCAAGCTGGTCCTTGGCAACGTCGAAACCGACCTCAACGCCCTCCAGGACAACGCGCACGATTTGATCATCATGCGCCAACTCCTCGAACACCTGCGCGACCCCCAGCGGGCCGTCGCCGGCTTGGCCCGCAAGCTCGCCCCCGGGGGCCTGATGATCATCGACACGCCCAACCGCGGCGGCTGGGACTACCATCTTTTCAAGAACCAACACTGGGGCGGCTACCATATCCCGCGCCACTTTCACCTGTTCCGGCAGGACTCGCTGGTCCAAGTGGTCGAACGCGCCGGCCTCCGAGTTCACAAAAAAGGATACCTTCCATCGATGGGCTTTTGGATCATCAGCCTCCGCAATCGGCTAGGCCTCAATTCCATTGCCGCCGGCTCCAGCCTCTGGGAATTTCTCCGCTACAAGAACCTCCCCATCAGCGCCTTTTTCATCGTCTTCGACACCCTTCGGCTCAAGCTGGGCCTTGAAACTTCCAACCAATTGGTCATCGCCCAAAAGCCGGCGCGGTAAATGGCCCTTGCCTCCAGTCCATCCACTTTTCGTCCCGTCGAGTTCCTGCCGGGCCACTTCTTTGACGCCCGACGCGCCGTTTATTTTCAGGAACATGGCCTGCTAGCGGTCGCTGACCTGCACCTCGGCTATGCGTGGGCTCACCGGGCCCACGGCCAGCTCCTTCCGGTCGGCGCGCCCGATGACGCCCTTCCCCGGTTGGGCTCCCTGATCGCGGATTACGCGCCCGCCCACCTCGTTCTGCTCGGTGACATTGTCCATCGCGCGCTGCCCATCCCGGCGCTGACTGGCCAGCTTCGAGGGTTGCTCGGCCTCGCCAACACGGGCCTCAAACTTTCCCTTCTGGCCGGGAACCATGACAGCAAACTTCAAGGTCTTTTGCGGGAACTCGGCGCCCCAGACGTTTTGCGCAAGGAACTTCGGGCCGGGAATGACCTCTTTTTGCATGGGGACCGACCGCCCACCGTCGCCGCGCCACGCTGCGTGATCGGCCATGAACACCCCGCATTCTCGCTGGGCGACGGCGTTGCCACTTCACAGAAATTCCCGTGCTTTCTGATCGCGGACGACGTTGTGGCGCTGCCCTCATTTTCGGCGTGGTCAGCGCACACATCCATCGCCTCCGGCCCCTTCCTGTCACCCATCGCCCGCGCCGCCCGCTTCCACACCGCCCTCGCCATTCTGGGCGACCGCCTGCTGCCGATTCCTTTGCGCGGTTAGGACAACCCGGCCAGCGATTTTTCGACTTGGGCCAGCTTGGCCTGCCAGTCGCCCAACCGCGCCTTGTGCTCCTCCAGCACCACGGCCGGCGCTTTCGCCACGAACGCCTGGTTGCCCAACTTGCCCTCCACCTTGGCTATCTCCGACGCGATCTTCTCCCTTTCCTTGGAAAGGCGGGCCTTCTCGGCGGCGCTGTCCACCAACCCTTCGAGCGGAAGGCAAATTTCCCCAAGGGGGCCGGCCGTCGTTGGCGTCCCTTTGGGCGCGGTGTAGTTGGGATCGACCTCCAACGATTCGGCGTTCAACAGAATCTTGAACACCTCCCGCTCGTGCGCGGAGATTTCGGCGCTGGGCTTCAGCACGAAGTTGACCCGTTTGCTGGACTGAATGTTCCCATCCCGCCGCAGGTTCCGCCCCGCCCCGATCAGGTCATATTTGGCCTGCGCAAAGCGCTCGTCGCTTTCGTCCAGGCCATAATGGTTCTGGAAATCACGGTCGAACGGCTTCGGCCACGGCGCGTTCATGATCGTCTTCCCACCCTGCCCTTCCGGCATTTCCTCGTGATATCCCAGCCCATGCCAAAGCTCCTCGGTGACAAATGGCAGGAAGGGATGGAACAGCCGCAGCGTGTGCGAAAGGACAAAATCAATGACCGCCAGTGAATTGGCCTTGCGATTTTCATCCGTGCCGAAGAACACCGCTTTCGACGCCTCCACATACCAGTCGCAATACTCGCTCCAGAAGAAGCGGTGCAGCGTTTGCGCGGCCTCGTTGAATTTGTAGCCATTCAATGAATCCGTTATTTCGCGGATCGCCTTGTCCAGCCGCAGCAGAATCCATTTGTCATCGCTGTTGAGCAGACGCGGGTCGATTTCGCCCTGGCTCACCCCGCCCTGCATCTGCCGGAACCGGCACGCGTTCCAAAGCTTCGTGCAGAAATTGCGGCCCAGCTCCACATGCTGCTCATCGAACAGGACGTCCTGCCCAAGCGGCGCCGAGCGCATCACGCCAAACCGCAGGGCGTCCGCGCTGTAGCGCGAGATCAGGTCCAGCGGATCGGGCGAATTGCCCAAGGTCTTGGACATCTTGCGCCCCTGCTTATCGCGGATGATCCCAGTGAAATACACATTGCGGAACGGCATCTCGCCCATGTATTCGTGGCCGGCCATGATCATGCGCGCCACCCAGAAAAAGATGATGTCCGGCCCGGTCACCAAATCCGTCGTCGGGTAAAACTTCTTCAGCGTCCCCGTTTTCTCCGGCCATCCCATCGTCGCAAAGGGCCAGAGCCACGAGCTGAACCACGTGTCGAGCACATCGGGATCCTGCGTCCAGCCCTCGCCGCCCGGCGCCTCCTCCCCGCAATAAACTTCGGAGCCGCGGTACCAAACCGGAATCCGGTGCCCCCACCACAACTGACGTGAAATGCACCAATCCTGGATGTTGGAAAGCCAGTTGTCATACACCTTCGCCCATCGATCGGGGTAAAAGCGCATCCGTCCATCGCCCACCACGTCCCGCGCCGGTTGCACGCTCGGATATTTCAGGAACCATTGTTCGCTCAGGCGCGGCTCGATTGGCACGTCCGCGCGTTCGCTGAACCCAACGTTGTTCGTGTAGGGCTCCTCTTTTTCCAGCAGCCCCAGTTCAGAAAGTTTCTCCGCGGCGAGCTTGCGCGCCTTGAAACGGTCATGCCCCGCCAGGTCGGCCCCCGCCAACTCGTTCATCTGCCCATCCGCCGTCAGGACCTCGATTTGCGGAAGCCGGTGCCTTTGGCCAATCTCAAAGTCGGCCTTGTCATGCGCGGGCGTCACTTTCAAGACCCCGGTGCCGAACTCGAAATCAACGTGGTCATCGGCGATGATTGGAATGAGTTTCTTCTCCGTGGGAAGCTCGGCGGGCAGAGGGCGGATGACATGCTTGCCGATGAGCGCGGAATAGCGTGGATCCTTCGGATTCACCGCCACCGCGGTGTCCCCGGGGATCGTCTCCGGCCGGGTGGTGCCGATGGTCAAGAATCGGCCCGGTTCCTGAAAGACCTCCACTTTGAAGTAATAGAACGAGCCCTTCTGCTCCTTCATGGTCACTTCTTCGTCGGAGAGCGCGGTCAACGAAACCGGGCACCAATTCACCATCCGCTTGCCGCGGTAGATCAGCCCCTTCTTGTAAAGATCGACGAACACGCGCGTGACGCAGCGCGAGTATTCCGGGTCCATCGTGAACCGTTCACGCGTCCAATCGCACGACGCCCCAAGGCGTTTCAACTGGTCGATGATGATCCCGCCGTGCTTCTCCTTCCATTCCCAGACGCGCTCCAGGAATTTCTCGCGTCCCAAATCACGGCGTGAAATCTTCTCCTCTTTTTTCAGCTTCTTCTCGACCTGCACCTGCGTGGCGATCCCGGCGTGGTCGGTGCCCGGCAGCCACAGCACTTCCTTCCCGTCCATCCTCGCCTTGCGCGCCAGGATGTCCTGGATCGTGTTGTTCAGCACATGGCCCATGTGCAGAATCCCGGTCACGTTCGGCGGCGGGATGACGATTGAGTAGGCCGGCTTCGACGAATGTTCGTCCGCCACGAAGCATTTGTTTTCCAGCCAAAATTGATTCCATTTGGACTCAACGGCTTGCGGTTCGTAGGTCTTGGGTATTTCGGCCATGGGTGAAATTCGGGATGATGGAAAAGCGGTCACGCCGCCTTCACCAAGTAATACTCAATGCTGTCCGTCAGCGCCTGCAGGCTCGCGTCGATGATGTTCTCGCTGACGCCCACGGTTCCCCACTCGGTTTTCCCGTCCGTGGACTCCAGCAGCACGCGCGTCTTGGCGGCGGTCCCGGTGTCGGAATCCAAAATCCGCACTTTGTAATCCGTCAATTGCACCGCCCCCAGCGCCGGAAAGAATTTTGACAGCGCCGACCGCAACGCGGTGTCCAATGCGTTCACCGGGCCATCCCCCTCGGCGACCGTGTGCGCGCGCTTGTCCCCCACCCGAATCTTGATCGTCGCCTCGCAAATCGAGCTGATCCCGTCGCGGCGCATCGAAACATGGTAGGCGTCCACCCGGAACGGCGCCTCCTCGTTTTTCAGCGCTCTGCGGATGAGCAGGGCCAAGGATCCTTCGGCGGCCTCGAACTCATAGCCCTCGTTTTCCAACTCCTTGATCCGGGCCAGGATCGTTTTCAACTCAGGGGTGTCCGCGCTGAAACCAAAGCCCAACTCGCGGGCCTTCATCAAAATGTTGCTGCGCCCCGCCATGTCGCTCACCAGCACCCGCCGCTGGTTGCCGATCGCCTCCGGGTTGATGTGCTCGTAACTGCTTACCGTCCGGTCCACCGCGTGCACATGCATCCCGCCTTTGTGCGCGAATGCGGTGGCGCCCACCCACGGCTGGCGCGGGTCAGGCCGGAAGTTCGCCACCTCATCCACAAAATGGGACAGCTCCCGCAGCTTCGGCAGTGAGGCCGCCAGGCGCTGGATGCGGTTCATCTTGAAATAAAGATTGGGGATGACACTGATCAAGTTGCAGTTCCCCGTCCGCTCGCCATAGCCGTTGATCGTCCCCTGCACCTGCGTCGCGCCGGCCTCAATCCCCGCCAACGCGTTCGCCACGCCCAGGCCAATGTCATTGTGCGTGTGGATGCCAATGCGCGTGGAGACGGTTTTCACCGCGCTCTGCGTGATGCGCGTGATTTCCTCCGGCAGGCATCCGCCATTCGTGTCGCAAAGGACAATCGCGTCCGCCCCCGCCTGCGCCGCCGCCTTCCATGTGCTCAACGCGTAATCCGGATCGCCCTTGAACGCGTCGAACGAATGCTCCGCGTCATAATACACAATTTTCCCCTGGTCTTTGAAAAACCGCACCGTGTCGGCGATCATCGACAGGTTCTCCTCCGGCGTCACGCGCAGGACCTCCTTGACGTGGAACATCGAGCTCTTCCCCACAATGCAAACCACCGGGGTTTCCGCCTGCAGGAGCTGCCGCATCAATTCGTCATCCTCCACGCGGACCCCTTTCCGGCGCGTCATGCTGAAGGCGGAAATTTTGGCGTGCCGGTACTTGCGCCGCTTGGCCTGTTCGAAGAACTCCATGTCCTTGGGATTGGATCCCGGCCAGCCGCCCTCAATGACATCAATCCCAAAAAGGTCGAGCTGCTCGGCGATGCGGATTTTGTCCGCCGCCGAGAAGTTCACGCCTTCGCCCTGGCTTCCGTCGCGCAGGGTCGTGTCATAAAGTTCCACGTCCGGTTGCATAGGTTCTCCGCCTCCAGCGGAGCCAGCAATCTAAGCAGAGTCGCCCGGCGATGCAAAGTCGATTTGGGTCGGAATGGAGGAGCTTAAAATCAGGGCCAAAGGAGGATCATCCCAATGCCGACCACGGCCGTGGCGCCAAACCCGGACGCGATCCGCTTGAACAAATCCCTGGAACCCAAAAATGAGACCACCCCCGCTTTGAACGCCAGGTTGGCCAGGCTCGCGGCGACGATCATCCGCCACCCGCTGGCCGCCGGCAGGCGTCCATCCTGCACCATCTGGCTGACCGACAGCGTGATCGCGTCCATGTCCGTCAGCCCGGACAGGATGGACACGAGGTACAATCCACTGGATCCAAGCCGGCTCCGGGCGAAGGCGACCGCGACGAGGACCACCCCGTAAATCACCGTGAACAAAAGCGCCGTTTTGACTTGGGCGGGATTCTCCTGCGGCGCCATCGAGGGGGCGCCGGAGGGCCGCCGTTTCCAGAGCGCCGCGGACGCCGCAGCCGTCGCGACCAGCATCACGGCGATCGGCAGAGCGGCCGCCGGAAGGAATGTGGGCGCGGTGGCCGTGATGATCATGAGGACCCGCGCGAACACCACCGACGATGCCAACATGATGATGATCGCCGCCAAGGTGGACGCGCCCGCCTCGGCTTTCGTCCGCCGCGCGTAGCTGACGGTGGTCGCCGTGCTGGAAATAAGCCCACCCAGCAGCCCCGCGGCCAGGGTACCCGCCCGGTCGCCAAACCAACGGTAGACCAGGAAACCGGCCAGGCTGATCCCCACAATTAGGACAACCGTCAACCAAAGCCGCTGTGGATTCAGCACATCGTAGGGGCCGAAATACCGGTTGGGCAGCGTCGGCAAAATCACGAGGCTGACCGCAACGAACTGCATGATGGCCTTGAAATCTTGGTCTCCCAGTTTTGAGGCGAAGCCATGCAACTGCGCCTTGAGGTGGAGCAGGACCGCCACCGCTCCCCCAAGCGCGACTATGGGGGCGATGGGCTGGGACGCCAACGCCGCCCCGACGCCGAACATGACCAGCATCGCGATGTGGGTGGTCAGGCCGGGATTCTTCGTGTCCTGGAATTGAATCGCTCCAGCCACAATCACCGCCGCCAGCCCCAACAGCCCCGCGGCGATTGCATACGGGCTGGCCAAGCCGCACAGGATGCCCAGCGCCGATATCAATGGAAACGTCCGAATCCCCGCCAAGACCGAGCCGATCCGCTCCCGCTGCAAGCCGACCACGAAACCCAAGCCCAGCGCCGTCCCCACTCGCTGGAAAATCTCCGCGAACTCCATGCCCCCAATCTCGGCGCGTTGGAGGGCGGGATCAATCGAATTTCGCGCGCCCCGATCCGCTGGATTCCGGGCGGAAACTCAGTTATAAGGCCCCATTGCGTTCCACCCAAAAAAGAATGCCGTCGCCGCCGTCGCTGAAACTGCTTTTCGTCTGCAGCCGGAATGAATGGCGCAGCCGAACCGCCGAGGAAATGCTTCGTGGCCGGTCCGGCTATGCCGTCAAATCCGCGGGGACCGAGCCTTCCGCGCGGATCCGGGTCACCACGGGGATGATCGGATGGGCCGACGTGATATTCGTCATGGAACGCAAACACGCCGATTGCCTGCGGATCCAATTTGGGGATGCCCTCGCGGGCAAACGCGTTGAATGCCTGCGCATCCCGGATGAATTTACGTTCATGGACCCGGATCTGATCGCGTCATTGGAATCGGCCCTCGACCCATATATGGCGGAACTGGACGCATGAAATGGACGGCGGCCCAACCTTGCCCTTCCCGGCTTCATTCCCCATTCTGGGGTTGAGCTCATGAAACTGCGCCACGACATTCATCTCGCCTATTGCACCAATATCCACCGGGGCGAGACGTGGGACCAAACCTTCCGCACACTCAACGACTGCACGCTGGCGGTCCGGGACCGAGTGGCGCCGGGCCAACCTTACGCCATCGGCTTGCGCCTGGGCAACCAGGCCTCGCGCGAGTTGTCCGATCCAGGCACGCTCCTTGCCTTCCAGCGCTGGCTGGACGCCAACGGCTGCTATGTATTCACGATCAATGGCTTTCCTTATGGCTCGTTCCATGGCGCCCGCGTCAAAGAGCAGGTCTACGCCCCGGACTGGACGACGGAGGAACGGGTCGACTACACAAACCGCCTTTTCGACCTCCTCGCCGAACTCCTGCCCCCTGGCGTGGAGGGCAGCGTCAGCACGGTCCCCTGCTCGTTCAAGGAGTTCATCACCTTGCCGGAGCAGGCCGACCGCCTCCGCGCCAACTTATGGCGGACCGTTGAGCACATTTCCGGCGTTTCCCAAAAATCCGGGAAAGTCCTCCACCTCGGCCTGGAGCCGGAACCGCTCTGTTACTTGGAAACCACCGGCGAAGCGGTCGAGTTTTTCCACCGACTGCGCGCCGACCGACCCGCGGATGACCGCCTCGACCGGTTCCTCGGCGTCAACTATGACACCTGTCACCTCGCGATCGAGTTTGAAACCGCGGCGGATTCCATTCGGCTGCTCCAGCAAAATCAGGTCAAGATCAGCAAGCTCCATTTCAGCTCCGCGCTGAAGGTGACCCCGACGCCGGAAGCCCGCAAGGCGCTCGCCGCCTTCGTTGAGCCGGTTTATTTCCACCAAGTCGTCGCCTGCTGGCCCGACGGGCGCATCACCCGGGTGAAGGACTTGGATCTCGCCCTCGCCCAAGCCTCCCCACTCAACGCGCTGGCCCACCACGAACTGCCGGAGTGGCGCATTCATTTCCACATCCCGCTGCACAGCCAACCCACCGACCTGTTCGACACAACAAGCCAGCAAATTCTAGGCGTGATCGACCTGCTCGCCGCCGATCCCGCGATCTGCCGCCACATTGAAATGGAGACTTACACCTGGGAAGTCCTCCCCGGGCCCCTGAAGAACCGCGATGTCGTTGACCAACTGGCCGATGAATACGGCTGGACCCTCGACAAGCTCCGCGCCCGGCAACTCGCGTGAACGCGCGCGTTTTTGGGCCCGATCTTTTCTCTTTTCTCTTTCGGGACCTCCCGTATCGTGCAGGCTTTATCTGGACTTAAAATGGAACCAACAGCGGATATCGCTTTAATCGGGCTGGCCGTCATGGGCCAGAACCTCATCCTCAACATGAACGACCATGGCTACACCGTGGTCGCATACAACCGCACCGTCTCCAAGGTTGACGAGTTCCTCGCGAAGGAAGCCAGCGGCACCAAGGTCATCGGCGCGCAATCCATCGAGGAGATGGTGAAGCATCTCAAGCGGCCCCGCCGCGTGATGATGCTGGTCAAGGCCGGCAAGCCAGTCGATGAGTTCATCGACCTGTTGATCCCCCACCTCGAGCCCGGCGACATCATCATCGAC
>CAZSXX010000051.1:0-2199 GCA_964611245.1 uncultured Verrucomicrobiota bacterium
CGCGCGCGATCGTGATCCCGACGTCCTTCGCGTCCAAAAAATACTACGTGCTGGGCAAGGTGGTGAGCAAAGGGGTGTTCCCGCTGGACCGGCCGTTGACGATCATTGAGGCGGTAGCGCGGGCGCAGGGGCTGGAGACGGGGCTGCACGAGCGGAACACGGTGGAGATGGCGGATTTGTCGCGGAGCTTTTTGATCCGGCGCGGGGAGCGGCAGAAAGTGGATTTGGAGAAGCTCTTTTACGAGGGGGACCTCACGCAGAACATCGCGCTGGAGCCGGACGATTTCCTGTTTTTTGGGGCCGCCAGCGCGAGCGAGATTTATGTGCTGGGGCAGGTGCAGAACCCGGGGCCGATTGGGTTTGTGCCGCACGCGACGGTGGTCACGGCGATCACGGACCGGGGTGGGTTCACGGACCGGGCGTACAAGGGGAAGGTGCTGGTGGTGCGGGGATCGATCCACAAGCCGGAGACGTTTGTGGTGGACACGAAGAAGATATTCGCGGCGGCGGAGCCGGACTTCAAGCTGGAGTCGCGGGACATCATTTATGTGAGCCAGCGGCCGTGGATCAAGGCGGAGGAGTTGCTGGATGACGCGACGCAATCGTTCATCCAGGGCTTCGTCACGGCGTTCTCCGGGGCGAAAATTGGCCCATTCATCAAAAATCCGATATTTGGGAACTGAAATATGAACGGGAAAGGAACACTGGCCATCCTGGGGATCGGGATCGCCATCGCAATGTCCGGCTGCAAATCGGCGCCCAAGGGGCTGGCGTTTGATCCACGCGCGCAGCAGGCGCCCCGGCTGTCGTTGGTCACGAATTTGGCGACGGTGGAAGGGACGAACATCATCCGGCCGGAGTGGCGGCAGGCGCCGACGAATTTTTACACGCTGGGGCCCGGGGACAAATTGGAGGTTGAAATCCTGACCGAGCCGGCGTCGAGGGCCATCACGACGGTGGGCCCCGACGGGAAAATCTATTATCATTTGCTGCCCGGGATCGATGTGTGGGGGCTGACGCTGGCGCAGGCGCGGGACCGGATCGAGGAGGCGCTGGCGAAGCTGGTGGTTTCGCCGCAGGTGGGCGTGCAGCTCCGCGGGATCGAGAGCAAGCGTGTCTGGCTGCTGGGACGGGTGCAGAAGGCGGGGGTGTACCCGATGACGGCGCCGATGACGGTGCTGGAGTCGCTGTCGCTGGCGGGGGGCACGCTGCACACGAGCGCGTCCGGGACGACGGAGGATTTGGCGGACCTGAACCACGCGTTCATCATCCGGAACGGGGAGCGGCTGCCGATTGATTTTGCGTCGCTGATCAACAAGGGCGACATGGAGCAGAACATCTACATGCAGCCGGATGACTTTGTTTATTTTCCGTCGTCGCTGGCGCGGGACATTTACATCCTTGGGGCGGTGCGGCTGCCCCGGGCGGTGTCCCGGAGCCAGGGGACGCTGGTGGCGGCGCTGGCGGCGGCCGGGGGGCCGGTGAAGAACGCCTATCTTTCCCACGTGGCCATTGTGCGTGGGTCGCTGGCCAACCCGCAGATTGCGATCGTGGACGTGAACGACATCCTGAAAGGGAAGGCGACGGACATCGCGCTGGAGCCGCGGGACATTGTGTACGTGCCGCAGAGCCCCTATCGCCATTTGACCAAGTACGCGGACTTGATTTTAACGACGTTCGTTCGCGCAATCGCGATCAACGAAGGCGCCCGGGCCGGGGCCGGAGGGGTCGGCCCCGCGGGCGTCAGCATTGGGGTGGTGAACTTTCCGCAGACGACCGTGGCGCCGACGATCTCGCCGCGATAAGGCGGGAATGGGAGCGTTTGACAAATCTCTACTGCATTAGTAGGGTTTTGCCGTGAGCCGCGCATTTTTTGTTTTATTGGCCGCATTGGCCGGTTTTTTTTCCAGCGCATTGGGGAAGGACCCGACGTTGTTGAACGCGTCTTACGATCCGACGCGGGAGTTTTACGTGGAGGTGAACGCGGCGTTCGCGAAGGATTGGCGGGCGAAGACTGGGAGCGCGGTGAAGGTGGACCAATCGCACGGGGGTTCGGGGAAGCAGGCGAGGTCGGTGGTGGACGGTCTGCCGGCGGATGTGGTGACGCTGGCGCTGGCATACGACATCGACATCATCGCGGAGCGCGGGCGGATGTTGCCGGCGGATTGGCAGAAACGGCTGCCACACAACAGCTCGCCT
>CAZSXX010000051.1:2209-17130 GCA_964611245.1 uncultured Verrucomicrobiota bacterium
TCTTCCTTGTGCGGAAGGGAAACCCGAAAAAGATCCAGGATTGGGACGACTTGGTGAAGGCGGGAACGGTGGTGGTGACGCCCAATCCAAAGACGTCAGGGGGTGCGCGGTGGAATTATTTGGCGGCGTGGGGTTACGCGCTGGAGAAATTTGGGAAGGATTCCGGCAAGGCGCAGGATTTCGTGAAGCGGCTGTACAAAAATGTGCCGGTGCTGGATTCCGGGGCGCGTGGATCGACGACGACGTTCGTGCAGCGGGGGGTCGGGGATGTGTTGATCGCGTGGGAGAATGAGGCGCACCTGGCCTTGAAGGAGTTTGGGGCGGAGAAGCTGGAGATCATCGCGCCATCAATCAGCATTTTGGCGGAGCCGCCGGTGGCGATCGTGGACAAGGTGGCGAAGAAGCACGGGGTGGAGGCGCTGGCGAAGGCGTATGTGGATTTCCTCTACTCCGAGGCGGGGCAGGAAATCGCGGCGCGAAATTTTTTCCGGCCGCGGAACGAGGCGGTGGCGGCGAAGTTCGCGCCGCAGTACGCGAAGACGAAGCTGTTCACAATCGACGAGGTATTTGGGGGCTGGAAAAACGCGCACAAGACGCATTTCGCCGAGGCAGCCATTTACGATTTGATCGTGAGGCCGTGAGGGCTACTGCACGCGGGGCGTGACGATTTGGTAGTAGCGGTCGGTGCGGGAAAAGGCGCCGGGATCCTCGACGGTCACGGTGCGCCCAGCCGGCTCGGCGAAGACGTCCCGCAGTTTTTGCCAGTTGGCGTTGATGGCGAAGCTGTTTCGGTAGAGGACGCTGTAGGATTTGTCGGGGGCGGCGGTGAAGGTGAGTTGGAGGGGAAGTTCGGCACTGCGGGCGGGAACGATGGAGGAAACGCGCAGGCGGCTGGCGGCGTCGCGGGGATGGGTGCCGGCCAGATATTCCTGGAGGTTGGTGTGGCCATCGGTGTCGGAGTCCAGCGCGGCGTCCGCGGGGCTGTTTTTGTCCAAGGTGTAGAGATCCTCCCAAAGGTCGGTCATGCCGTCGCCATCGGTGTCCTGGAGGGCAGCGGAGTTGGCCCGGCCCGGGGTGGGGGCGGCGGCGTCCCAGTTGATGGGGTCGTTGCCGAAGGTGCGTGGGTTTTTGCGCTGGAGGGAGAAGCCCGTGCCGTCGGCCGAGGGGGGCCAGGGGGCGCGGTCGGTGTAGTTGACTTTGTCGACGCGGATGTAGGGGACGAAGCCGGCATCGGAGCGGTCCGGCGGCTGGGGAGCGTCGGGCCGGTTGAGTTCGATGGCATCGCCGTCGTTGCTGAGGGGTTTCAGGGTGGGGCCATACAGGCGGACGGCGCTGGGGACGGCAAACTTGGCGCGGAAATTCGCGGCTGCGACCGGGTCGGTGGCGGGATTGAAGGAGACGACGAGGGCATATCCGCCGGCCGGAATGGGGAAGGAATTGTTGGAGGCGGGGAACAGGAAGGTGACGCCGTTTTGGAGGCGCCAGCGGTTGGTGGAGTGGTCGGGGTCGTAAAGGAGGACGGGGGCGGAGCTGGTGTTGTGGAACTCGATGAACTCGTCCATGGTGTTGTCGAAGCCATCGTCGCTGGCGGGATTGAAGTAGACTTCGTTGATGACGATGGGGCCGACTTTGGGGGGTGAATTGGGGGCGCCGGCGCCCTGGGCGAACTGGGCGACGGAGGACGGGTTGTCCACGCCGAAGGTGGGGTGGTCCATGGCGACGAACTTGTAATCGCCGGGGACGCTGGATTGGACGCGGCCGAAGGAGACCCCGTTGGCGGCGGCCTCGAATTCCTCGCCGACGCGGTAGCCGGTCAGGTTGTCGGAGGCGTCGGCTTGGGCGAGGTAAACCTGGTCGCCGTGGGCGGAATTGAAGGTGAAAGGGATAAGGGCGGAGTTGGGGTTGTTGAAGGAACTTTCGTAAAAGACTTTGTAGCCGCGGGCGGGAATGGTTGTGCCGGGGGGGATGCGGTAGCGGCGGAGGGAGGATTCCTTGTTGCTGAGGTACCAGCCGCCGACGTTGATGGGGGCGTCGGAGGAGTTAAAGAACTCGACCGCATCCTCGAAGGGGGGATCGGTGTGGCTGAGCAATTCGGAGACGACGAGGGAGGGAAAGGACTTGAAATTGGAGCGGCCCGGGCTGGCAGTGCCGGGGAAGGTGGTGATGAAGGCGTTGCCGTCGGGGAGGCGTCCCTCCGAGATGTTCGACGCTTGGGCGCCAAACGCGACGGCGTCGATCTGTTGACCGGAGGAGTTAAAAATGCCGATGGCTTCGCCGCCCGCGGCAAGGGAGAAGAGGGCGTGGTCGGCGCCTTTGTTGGTGTTGCCGTCGGCGATGAATTTGACGTAGCCGGCGAGGCCGGAGCCGATGAAGGAGAGGGGCTGGATCGGGGATTTGGCGGGCTCGTTGAGGCGGTCGGTCAGGAAAAGGCCGTCCAACTGGATGGGTTGGGCGCCGAGGTTGATGATTTCAAACCAGTCGTCAGAGCCGGAGGGGGCGTTGGCCAGCCATTCGTTGACGCGTAGGCCGGCGGGCAGGCCGAGGGATTGCTCGAAGTTGGGGGCGCCCGGGGTGGGGACGCAGAGTTTCCACGCGCCGCTGGGGACGCGGCCGACGGAGAGGTCGAGGACCTGAAGGCCGAAGGTGACGGAATCGATGGCATCGCCGAAATCACGGGCGTAGAGGAGGACTTGGCCTCCGGTGGATTTGACGCCGAAGCCGGCGTTGAGGAAGGGTTCCGGATCGAAGGAGGGGGTCCTGTCGGAATCCAGGGCAATCCGGAGGTATCCGCGCGGGGGGATGGAGACTCCCGGAGGAAACACCCATTTCAAGGGATTCAGGGGGTCATCGGTCAAACTGGCGCCGGAGAATTGGCCGTTGAAATCGACGGCGACGTCGGAGTTGTTGTAAAGCTCGACCCAATCGGTGACGGAGCCGTCGCCCGCGACGTAGGAGAAGTTGTTGGCCATGACCTCGTTGATCCGGACGGAGGCTTGGCCGAAAAGGGAGGGAACGCCCGCCAACAGGGCGCATAAAACCGCCAAAAACCGGCCTTTGCTGAGCAATGACATGGCGAAAAGATAGTCCGGGTCCGGATTTTTACAAACGATTTGGTTCGCGGCGCGGGGCAAAGGAGGGTTTAACAAACCGGTGGCAAATGCTGTGCAAATTCTGCGGATCGCGGGTCTGGTGGAGGCGGTTTCCTACATGCTGCTGGTGGGGATCGCGATGCCTTTGAAGCACATCTGGGGGAAGCCGGAGTATGTGCGGGTGATCGGGATGATCCATGGAGGGCTGTTCGTCATATTTTGCGCGGCGCTGATGTGGGCGTTTGTGGCGGCGAAATGGACGGTGGGAAGGTCGGCGTTGGTGTTCGGGGCGTCGCTGCTGCCATTTGGGCCGTTCGTGCTGGACGGGCGGATGAAGCAATGGGAGCGGGAGTTCCGGGCGGGAGGGGCGGTCAGGACAGGAGCAGGTGGAGGCCGGTCAGGAAGGTGAAGGCGTAGACGAGGCGGAGGAAGAGTTTTTCGGGGATGCGGCGGTTGAGCCAGACGCCAAGCCAAACGCCGATGGGGATGGCGGGAATGAAAAACAGGCCGAGGAAAAGCGTGCGGCCGGTGACGATGCCTTTGGGGACGAAGATGAGGAGTTTGATCCAATTGATGCAGGCGAAGATGAGGGCGTTGGTGCCGACGTAGGAGGCTTTGGGGAGGCGCTGGGGGATGAGGAACATGCTGACGACGGGGCCGGCGCCGTTGGCGAAGGTGGAGGTGACGCCGGCGACGACGCCAAATGGGACGCCGATGAGGTGGCTGGGGGCGAAGCGGCCTTCGGCGGCGAAAATTTTCTCGCGGAGGAGCTGGAAAAGGACGAAGGCGATGGAGATGGCGCCGATGGTCCGGTTCAGTTGGCTGGGGGTGAAGCGGTCAATGCCCGCGACGGCGACGAGCACGCCGAGGATGACGCCGGGCAGGAGGAAACGGAGGTTGGAGAATTCCCACTGGCGCCAATAGTGCCAGAGGGAGGCGGCGTCGGCGAGGATCAGGAGGGGCAGGACGAAGCCGACGGCGAAGACGGGGGAATGGCCCGCGCGCGCGAGGGCGATGATGCAGAGGGGAGTGGAGAGGATGCCGAGGCCGCCGCCAAAACCGGCCTTGGAAAAGCCGATGAGGAGGACGGCCACCAGGAGGAGGGAGATGGTGATGGGGTCGAGCATCCGGGAGTGTGGAGTGGGGGCGGGGGATCAGATTTCGGAGGTGTCGGAGACCGGGGCCAACGGCTGGGTGCGGGCGGCGTGGAGGGCGCGCTGGCGGGCGAGGAGGTCGGTGAGCTGTTCGCGGGTGAGGGCGGGGTCGCCCATTTGGCTGGCGATCAAGTTGGTTTGGCGGTCGA
Source organism: uncultured Verrucomicrobiota bacterium (assembly GCA_964611245.1). Lineage (GTDB taxonomy): Bacteria > Verrucomicrobiota > Verrucomicrobiia > Limisphaerales > SXQI01 > CAZSXX01. The sequence continues at coordinate 6,602 of CAZSXX010000051.1, forward strand.
TGTAGAGGTTGCGGAGGCGGAGGACGGTGTCGCGCAGGACGGCGAAGGGGTCGGCGAGCTTGACGGGGTCGGTGGCGGATTCGCTGAGGAGATCCTGAGCGGAAGGCTCGGCGAGTTCGTGGAGGAGTTCGGCGGGGCCGGGCCATGAGCCGTCGTCGCGCGGGGAGAGGCGGGCTTCGAGGATGGAGTGAACGTCGGGGTGCTCGAGCCAATGGAAATCGAGGTGGGCGACGAGCCATTCGAGGTTGTCGTCGCCGAGGAGGGCGAGTTTGAGAATCCAGAGTTCGGGGAGGGATGGGCGCGGTTTTTTGGGGACGTCGGGCTCCTGGGGAAGGGCATCGTCGTCATCCTCGTAACGGCGGGGCGCGGGGGCGCTGGCTTTGGCGAGGCGGCGGAAGCCTTCGACGGCTTGGACGGCGCTGACGCCGAGTTTGCCGGCGGTCTTTCGGGCGTAGCGCTCGAACAGGATTTCGTCCTTGGCTTTGTCGAGGGCGGAGGCCATGGCGCGGGCGATTTCTTTTTGGCCACGGTCGGTGGAGGGGTCGTTCTGGGCGCAGAGGAGGTCGAGGTAGAAGTCGAAAAAGCCGGCGGCCTGGTCGATGAGGCGGCTGAAGGCATCGGCGCCGAATTCGCGGATGAAGCTGTCGGGATCGTGGGGTTTGGGGATGGCGGCGACGCGGATGGCGAGGCCGGAATGGAGCAGGTCGTCGAGGGCGCGGACGGTGGCTTTCTGGCCGGCGGAATCGGAGTCAAAACAGAGGACAACCTCCTTGGTGTAACGCTTGAGGATGCGGGCGTGTTCGCCGGTGAAGGCGGTGCCCTGGGGGGCGACGGTGTGCCGGACGCCGGCGGTGTAGCAGGCGATCATGTCCAATTGGCCTTCGCAGACGACGGCGGTTTGGCGGTCGAGGATGGCGCGCTTGGCTTTGTCCAAGCCGAAGACGACACGGCTTTTGGTGAAGATGGGGGTCTCGGGGGAGTTGACGTATTTGGCGGTTTTTTCGTCGCCGACGAGGACCCGGCCACTGAAGGCGACCACCCTGCCCTGCTCGTCGCAGATGGGGAACATGAGGCGGCCGCGAAAGCGGTCGTAGTAGCCGCCGGAGTCCTTGCGGATGACGAGGCCGGCCTGCTCGACCAGATCGAGGTCGAAGCCTTTGCTTTTGGCCCAATTGACGGTGTCGTCCCAAGCGTCCGGGGCGTAGCCGATGCGGAAGAGCTGGACGGAGTCGGGATGGACGCGGCGTTTTTCGATGTAATCGCGAGCGATTTGGGCGCCGGGGTCGGTGGTGAGGGCGAGCTGCCAGCGGGAGGTGATTTGCTCGTGGATGGCGAGGAGCTTGTCCTTGAGGGCGCGGGCGTCGCCGGCGCCGGGAAGGTTGTCCTCCTGGATGACGATGTTGGCGCGCTCGGCGAGGCGGCGCATGGCCTCGGGAAACTGGAGATTCTCGTAGTCCATCACCCAGCGGAAGACGTCGCCGCCCTTGCCGCAGCCGAAGCAGCGGAACATCTGGCGGGAGGGGCTGACGTTGAAGCTGGGGGTTTTTTCGCGGTGGAACGGGCAAAGGCCGACGAAGTTTCCGCCCGCGCGCTTGAGGGGGACGACCGCGCCGATGATTTCGACGATGTCGCTGGCGGCGCGGATTTGTTCGCGCGTGGAATCGGAGATGCCGGCCATGGGTCACTTGCCGGGGTTGATCTCGTTGACGGAGCGTTCGCGGGCGCGGCCAATTCCCTCGCGGCCCCGGACGGGGCTGACGGGCTGGATGAGGAGGAAGTTGAGATTGGTGGCGATGAATTTGCCGGAGGCGGACTCGACGAAGATGGATTGCTGGACGCCGGGGATGGTGGGGAAGGTGATGGAGCCGAGCGCCTCGGCCTGGGCTTTGGCGGCGAGGGCGCGGTCCGCCGGGGTGGAGTATTTCGCGTTCACCATGGCGAGGACGAACAGGAGCATGCAGGAGAAGCGGACCGCGCCCGCGACCATGCCGAGGTAGAATTCCAGGCCGCCGAAAATGTCGCCCTGCACGAGTTTGTCGCCCACCCCGCGCTTGAGGGCCCTGAAAACCACCAGGACGACGACCGTGCTGATGACGTAGCCGAGCAGGTGGGCGTAAACGGCGGGAAGGTGGGCGTGCTGGATGAGCAGGCCGCCGATGGGGCGGTAGCTGAAGCCGCCGACGACGACGATGGCGACCCATTCCAGCATGTCCATGAGCTCGTTCGACATGCCGCGCTTGCGGCCGCGAATGACGCCCGCCAGGACGACGATGGCCGTCAACATGTCGAAGGGAGTGGGCTGGAAGTTATTCATGGCGGCGGCGTGGGGCCGGGGAAAATCGTAGGCGGGCAGGCAGGGGAGGTCAACGCCGTTGGTTATGGGAGGAGGAGGAATACTTTTGGTCCGCGAGCTCTCCAGCCCGGGCGAGGAGGGGCTGGGGCAGGCTCCATTCGACCCAGTTTTCCGGGGCGGCGGGGTCGGGGGCGCCGATCATTTTGGCCTGCCAGAGGGGGCGGTCCGCCCCGGCGGGGAGGTTTTGGACGGAGCCTTGGATCAGCAGGCCGCAGCGGGTGCGGCGCTGGGCGGCGCCCGCGATTTTGCGGCCGTCGAGGAGGACATCGGATTGTTCGGCGCCGGCGAAGCATTGGCCGGGGATTTCCTTGCTGGCGACGGGCGCGAGCACGGCGGGGACATTCGCCGCGCGCAGGGACGCGGCCAACCATTGGTGCAGGCGCAGATAACTGTCGGCGGCGCGGGCTTCATGCCATGGGTCCCCGGGGGGGATGACGATGCTGTAGGTCCAATCAGCCGCGTGGGAGACCAGGCCGCCGCCGGTTGGGCGCCGGATGAGCGGGCGCAGGGGGGTCCAGGCCGCGATGTCGGCATGGCGCTGGAAGTAGCCGAAGGTGGCGGCGGGCTGGGTCCATCCGTAAAAACGGAGGACTGGGCCGCCGAGCGTGGCCGCATTCTCGAGGAGGGCGTCGTCGACGGCCATGTTCCAGGCCGGGTCGCCGGGCCCGGTATCGGTGACGCGCCAAGTCATGGTTTGTCTCCGGGAGACTTGGAGAACAGGAAAGCGGAGGGACAAAGGTCCTGCAGTTCGCAGTTTTGGCAGTCGGGGTTGCGGGCGAAGCAGCGCCGCCGGCCATGCCAGATGAGCCAATGGCTGAGCATGGCCCAGTCTTGGCGCGGGACGAGGGCTTGCAGGGCCAGCTCAATTTTCTCGGGCTTGGTTTCGTTCGTGAAATTGAGGCGCAAGGACAAGCGGGCGACATGGGTGTCGACCACGACGCCTTCGTTCATGTTGAACGCATTGCCGAGGACGACGTTGGCGGTTTTGCGGCCCACGCCGCCCAACTCGACAAGTTTTTCCATGCTTGCGGGAACTTCGCCGCGATGGGATTCGACCAATGTCCGGCAGCAGGCCTGGATGTTTTTGGCCTTGTTGCGGAACAGGCCGATGGCGCGCAGGTCTTGCTCGAATTCCGGCAAGGGAACGCGCGCGTAATCCGCGGCAGTCCGGTATTTTTTGAAGAGCGAGGCGGTGACGATGTTGACCTGTTTGTCGGTGCATTGGGCGGAGAGGATGGTGGCGACCAGCAATTCAAGGGGGTTGGTGAAGTTCAGTTCGCAATGGGCATCCGGGTAGGCGGCTTTGAGGCGCCGGAGGATCTCAGCGCACCGGTCGGTTTTGGAATTGAGGCTTTCTCGGGCCATGGCGGGGCGACCCTGGATGGGTCAGGCGGTGACCTTCTCGGGAGCCCCGGTCTGGGCCGAGCGGTCCGCCGCGAAGATGGCCTGATGGGTGCGGAGGGCGTCGGCCAGGCTGGTGAGGGGCATTTCTTGGTTGGCGTCCAAGGCGTCGAAAAAGGCCTGGAATTGGGTTTGGTAGGGGTGGTCGGAGACGTCGCCCGAGTCGAGCATTTTCATGGAGAGGGCGCTCCATTGGCTTTTGTCCAAGCCGCCGAGCTGGGTGGAGTGGAATTTGTTGTCGAGCAAGCTTCCTTCGCTGCCGACGAGGTGGACGTGGAAATAGTAGGGTTGGAGGCAGTCGATGACGGAGGCGACCTTGGCGATGCGGCCGTCCTTGAACTTGAGAATGGTGACGCTGGAGGTGGGGTATTCGTACTTGGCGAAATCCTTGTTTTCGCTGCGGGTGGAAGCGCTGGTGACCGTATCGACCTCCCCGCCCATGCAGAGGAGGAGCGCGTCCATGGCGTGGCAGCCGGCGCTGAGGAGGCTGGAGCCGCCGGCGTCCCGGCGGGTGTTCCAGCGGAATTGCCCGTACCAAGGGCCGATGCCGTGGTAATAATCGACTTCGCCGTAATGGATTTTGCCGAGGAGGCCGCGGTCAACCACGGATTTCGTGGCGAGGAACTGGCTGGAATAGCGGCATTCGAAACAGACGCAGACCTTGACGCCCGCGGCCTTGACCGCCTGGGCGATGTCGAGGCAATCGCCCCAGTTGAGCGCGAGGGGTTTTTCGATGATCAGGTGCTTGCCGGCCCGCGCGGCGGCGATGGCGTGGCGGGCGTGGTCCTGCGGATAGCTGCAGATGGAAACGGCGTGGAGGGAGGGGTCATTGAGGAATTCGTCGAGGTCGGTGTGGGCGCTGATTTTGCCGCCGTGTTTGGCGGAGAGATCGGCGGGGTCCAACGCGCGGGAGGAGAAGACGCGGGTGACCGTGGCTTGCCGGGTGGCGTTGATGGCGGCGATGTGCGCGCCGGCGACCCATCCGTATCCGATGATGCCAACGTTGTATTTTTTCAAGTGATGCCCCGGGTTGATTTTGGTTGTGCGGGCGCATTTAACCGGAAATCGGCGAAAGGCCAAAGGAGAAAGGTTGAAGCGCGGACGTGGAACAGAACGGGGACGGCCCGGTCGCGGCGGGAGAGGGTGGGATTTGCTCGATCTTGCGGCGCGAACGACGAATGATGGGAGCATGACGCACGCAAAAACCAACGCGATTGTGGGGACCCTGTTGGCCGCACTGCTGACGGCCTGGGGCGACGCGCGGGCGGAGGATGGGTTGCTGGAAATCGAGCGGAAGGTGGCGCATGGATACGCGACGAACAATGGGGTGCGGATCCATTATGCGCGGTTGGGATCGGGGCCGCTGGCGGTGATGATCCACGGATTTCCGGATTGCTGGCTGACGTGGCGGGGGCAAATGGAGGGGTTGGCGAAGACCCATGAGGTGGTGGCGATGGACCAGCGGGGATACAATTTGAGCGACCGGCCCAAGGGGGTGGAGAATTACGACATGGGCCTGCTGGTGGCGGATGTCGAGGCGGTGGTGCGCGCGCGAGGGCGGGAGAAGGCGACGATTGTGGGGCATGATTGGGGCGGGATGGTGGCGTGGACGTTCGCGATGACGCGGCCGGAGATGACGGAGAGGTTGGTGATCCTGAACCTGCCGCATCCGCGCGGGCTGAGCCGTGAATTGGCGAACAACCCAGAGCAGCGGAAGAACAGCGCGTACGCACGGCAGTTCCAGCAGGAGGGGGCGCACACGAACCTGACGGCGGAGGGGTTGGCATTCTGGGTGAAGGACGCGGCGGCGCGGGCCCGTTATGTGGAGGCGTTCCGGCGCTCGGATTTCGAGGCGATGCTCAATTATTACAAACGGAACTATCCGCGCGAGCCGTATGTGGAGGACACGTCGCCGGTGGTGAAAGTGGGCTGCCAGGTCCTGGTGATCCATGGGCTGAAGGACAAGGCGCTGCTGGCGGACGCGTTGAATGGGACGTGGCGATGGGTGGAGAAGGATTTGACGTTGGTCACGGCGCCGGGGGCCGACCATTGGGTGCAGCAGGATGCGGCAGAGTTCGTCACGCGGACGATGGTGGGCTGGATGAACCGGTAGGGATCAGCGGATTGTGATTGGGCCCGAATCGATTTCGCCGGTCCAGACCCCGTGTTTCAGAGCCTGCTCGTCCGGCTCGACCTTGTAAACGACCCGCACGGTTTTCCAGCGTGGGTTGGCAAAGTCAAACCCCTCCCATTCATTGGAAAAGTTCAGCTTGAACACCCATGCCTCGCCGCTTTTCAACGACCGCGTCTTCGGGACATTTTTTCGCCAGGCAATCTGTTTGCGGGGGAAGGACGAAGTTTTGCCGTCCGCGTCGGTGGCGGAGAGCCGAAAGGCCTCGTGGCCCCAGGAGCAGGTGTCGCTCCAGAGGACCAAAACGGATGGCGCGGTGTTGGCCAATGAGATTTCGCCCAGGCGTTTGCCTTCACTTTCCGGATCGATCTTTGCGGACAGTTTCAAGCGTTCATCCCGGGGTGGATTGGCGCGCGAATGAGGCCATCCGGCAAGGAACATCGCCAGAACCACCAGTCCAACGAACGCGCGGGAGATGGGCGAGCGCGGGCAAACGCGGGCGGTCGCCGGAAGAGAATTCCAGCCCGCTGAATCGTGGGCGTGCAACTGGGTTGTCATCGGCCAAACCCTGACGGACACAGGCGCATCGAGCTCCGGTCCCGACCGCGTTCTGTTCACGCCGTCAACATAGTGCGCCGCCGCCCCAGGATCAAGGAACTCACGGCCACGAGGACGAGGAGGCTGGTGTCGCCGGAGTCCGGGCAGGAGATCGGCGTGGTGGAGCCGTCCAGAGCGGTCCAGCCGGTGAAGCCGCTGTTGCCGAGCGCGGTTTGCATGGTGGGAAGGTTGGCCGTGATTCCGGCGGCATTGATGATTGTCGGGCCGTTGAACGTGAACGATGCGGTGGTGGCCGGATCGCCATAGGATCCGCCCCAGCTATAGCCTCCCAGGACAACGAACTTTTTGTTGGCGGCGAGAGTGGGATCAAAGAAGACGACGTAGGTCTGGAATTGCAGGTTGAAATTCGCGACTTTGGCCAAGCCGGGGGTGTCGTAGGTGACGGTTTTTCCTGCGGCGGCGTCGTGGCCGAGGTTGTTGGCGGGAATGGCCTGGGCGTATTCGGCGTTGTTTTCGTAGAATGGCAATTGATCATCCCCGGCAATGCCGGTGGTGAAGTTCCCAGGCGGAGTACGCTGGTAATCCCAGCCGTTGAAAGGCGGGTCGGTGTAGGGAACGGTCGGCGCGGCTCCCATCCAATTTGGAGCGCCTGAGTCGGCGGTGACGATTTGGAACCAGCGGAATTCGCAGCCATGGGCGTCATCCATCAAATATTTGAATCCGGCGTCGAGGGTGAAGCTGCCCGACTCCCCCAACTTGCTGGTGGCTGGGTCGTTGTTGAAGAATCCATTGGACGCGGACATGTCGCCGATTGGGACGACATTGCCATTGATGTTGGCTTTGATGACGATGGCATGCGAAGCCGGGGCGAGAAGGAAGGCCGAAACTCCGAGGAGGACCGGCGCCAATTTGTGACGCTTTCGAAGGAAGTTTTTCATCAGTTCATGGAGAAAACGTTGATTGACTCGATTCAAACTGGGCTCAATCCCCAGGAAGCAAAAACCATGCTAGAAGTCCACTTAATGATAATGCGCGTGTTCTTAATGGTTTACGAGTACTGGCGGGCTGGCCCAAGTTTTTTTTGTAAAGGATTTCGACAAGAATGCGCACAGGCAAATGGGTTTCCGGTGGCAACTCGCTGACATCAAAAGGCTTAACTTGGACCTGATTCCGTAAAGAAATCCGACGCCCCGAGTAATGTTGGGAAGCGGACCAAGGCCGAAGGGATCGAAGGGCGGTTTGGAGAGCAGTTTTTGGCTGGGGGTTTTCAAGAAAGGGGGAGCGGCGGAGGGTTGGGCGAGAGAGGCTTTGGGGGATGAATTCAGTCGCAATCATCGGAGCTGGAATCACGGGGCTGACGGCGGCGTTCCGGCTGCGGCAGGAAAATATCCCGGTCAAGATTTACGAGGCGGCGGGGCGGCCGGGGGGGCCAATCCAAACGGTGCGCCGCGATGGGTTCCTGGCGGAATGCGGGCCGAACAGCATTTTGGAGACGTCGCCGGCCATTGCGGGGCTTGTGCGCGAGGTGGGGCTGGAGGCGGCCCGGGTTTACTGCAATCCGGAGGCCAAGAATCGATATATCGTGCGGGGCGGGAAGCCGGTTGCCATGCCGAGCTCCGCCCGGAGTTTCCTGACGAGCCGACTTTTTTCGCTGGGGGCCAAACTGCGCCTGGGGGCGGAGCCGTTCGTTGGGCGGGGCGAGGCGGAGGATGAGGCGTTGGCGGATTTTGTCCGGCGACGGTTGGGGCAGGAGTTTTTGGATTATGCGATCAACCCGTTTGTGGGGGGGATTTACGCCGGGGATCCGGAAAGGCTTTCGGTGAGGCACGCGTTCCCGAAGCTGCACGCTGTGGAGGAAAAATATGGGTCGCTGATCCTGGGCCAGTTTTTTGGGGCGCGGGAGCGGAAGCGGCGCGGAGAGATCTCCAAGCAGAGCGCGCCGATGTTCTCGTTCCGGGAGGGACTGGAGACGCTGCCGCGGGCGCTGGCGGAGGCGGTGGGCGAGGCGCTGACGGTGAACAATCCGGTGGAGCGAATCCGGAGGACGGACCTTGGGTGGGAGGTGCATTCGGCCAAGGGACGCGAGGAGCATGGGGCGGCGCTGCTGTGCATTGGAGCGCACCAACTCGGGCGGCTGAAGGTTGAGGCGGAGAGTTTTCCGGACCTAAGCGCGCTGGGGGAGGTGGACTATCCGCCGGTGGCCAGCGTGACGCTGGGTTTTGCGGCGTCGAGTGTCGGGGGATCGGTGGCGGGTTTTGGCGTGCTTGTGCCGGAGGTGGAGGGGATGGACATTCTGGGGTCCATTTTTAGTTCGTCGCTGTTTCCGGGGCGGGCGCCGGCGGGGCATGTGACGATCACCACCTACATGGGAGGGGCCCGCGCCTCGCACCTGGCCCGGCAGCCGCGCGAAGCGATCGTTCAACGCGTGGCGCGGGATGTCCGGAAGCTCCTGCGGGTGGGCGGGGCGCCGGTGTTCGAACATTGCCATGTGTTTCCGGAGGCGATCCCGCAATACAATGTGGGACATGGCCGGTTCAAGCAGTTGATGGCGGAGGCGGAGGAGGCGGCGCCGGGAATTTTCATTGCGGGGCAAGCGCGGTGCGGCATTTCGATGAGCGATTCGATCCTGTCCGGGCACAAGGCGGCGGAGCGGATCGAAAACCACTTGGCCCGGGGCGACCACCGTTTGGGGGAATGGCGACTGGACCGGTTTCAACCGTGCTGAGGATTTATGCATCGACAAGGGGTCCTTTTGATCAACCTCGGCTCGCCGGATTCGCCGAGTGTGCCGGATGTGCGGCGGTACCTGCGGGAGTTCCTGATGGATGGGCGGGTGATCGACAGCCCGTGGCCGGTTCGATTTGGGCTGGTGAATTTCCTGATCATCCCGCGCCGGGCGCATCTTTCCGCCGAGGCTTACGCGTCGATTTGGACGCCGGAGGGATCGCCGCTGGTGGTGACGAGCAAGCGGGTGAGGGCGGCGCTGGCGGAGCGGGTGGGGATCCCGGTGGAGCTGGCGATGCGTTACCAGAAGCCGGGCATGGAGGAGGCGATCCAGAATTTGGCGTCCGAGGGGGTGGACGAGCTTTTTGTGATCCCGCTTTTTCCGCATTACGCGATGTCGAGCTTCGAAACGGCGGCGGAGCGTGCGATCGAAGTGGCGTTCGAGCAGGCTCCGCAAATGCGGGTGAAAGTGGCGGCGCCATATTACGACCGCCCTAAATACATCGCGGCGTTGGTGGCGAGCGCGAAGCCGCACTTGGACAGGGGGGTGGACCACCTGTTGTTCAGTTTCCATGGGCTGCCGGAGCGGCATTTGCGGAAGGCGGACCCGAGCGGCCAGCATTGCCTGAAGACGGAGAATTGCTGCGAACACCCGAATCCGGCCCACAAAACCTGCTACAGGGCGCATTGCTTCAAGACGGCGCGCGCGTTCGCGCAGGAGGCGAAGTTGACGGAGGGAAAGCACTCGGTGGCGTTCCAATCCCGGCTGGGACGGGAGCCGTGGATGAAGCCTTACACGGATGTGGAGCTTGCGCGCTTGGCGCAGGCGGGGGTCCGGCGGCTGGCGGTGATCTGCCCGGCGTTTGTCGCGGATTGCCTGGAGACGCTGGAGGAGATCGGGATGCGGGGCCGGGAGATTTTCCTGAAGAACGGCGGGCGGGAATTCACGCTGATCCCGTGCCTGAACGAACACCCGGCGTGGATCCACGCGCTGGAGCGGATGGTGGACGAATTCAAGCTCACCGCCGCCGTCGCGGATCATGTTCCCCGGACTCCAGCCAGCGGACGGCGAAGCGAATCAACTCTGGCGCGGTCGGAATGTTGAGCTTGGCCTTGATGTTGACGCGGTGCACCTCGATTGTTTTCACGCTGACGCGGAGTTTGGCCGCCATCTCCGAGGTGCTTGAGCCTTCGGCGATGAGCTGAAAAACCTCGAACTCGCGGTCGGTGAGGGAACCGATGGGGGATGGGTTTTGGGCGCGGCCGGAGAAGGAGTCGAGAATCCGGGCGGAGACGGAGTCGCTGACGTAGGCGGCGCCGGAGAGGACGCGGCGAATCCCGTCGATGATCTTGCGGCCGCCC